>CAZIVB010000001.1:0-38391 GCA_964542565.1 uncultured Hyphomicrobiales bacterium
GGCCTATATTCCCACCAACGTGATTTCCATCACCGATGGCCAGATTTTCCTTGAAACCGATCTGTTCTATCAGGGCATCCGCCCGGCGGTGAATGTCGGCCTCTCGGTCAGCCGGGTGGGCTCCGCCGCCCAGATCAAGGCGATGAAACAGGTCGCCGGCGCGATTAAAGGCGAGCTGGCGCAATACCGCGAAATGGCCGCCTTTGCCCAGTTCGGCTCTGATCTTGACGCCGCCACCCAGCGCATGCTCAATCGCGGCGAGCGTCTCACCGAACTGCTCAAACAGCCCCAGTTCTCTCCCCTGCGGGTCGAGGAACAGGTTTGCATCATCTATGCCGGCGTGAACGGCTATCTCGACAAGCTCGCCCCTTCCGATGTCGAGCGTTACGAGGAAGACCTGCTGCGCTCGCTGCGCGATAAAAATCAGGACCTTCTCAAAGTGATCGCCGAGGAGCAGGAGCTCAGCGATGATACGGCGGCCAAACTCAAAGACGTGGTGGACACCTTCACCCGGAACTTTGCCTGATCTGGAAAGATAAAACCCGATGCCCTCTCTCAAGGATCTGAGAACCCGCATAGCCAGCGTCAAGGCCACGCAGAAGATCACCAAAGCCATGCAGATGGTGGCGGCGGCAAAGCTGCGCCGGGCGCAGGAGGCCGCCGAACAGGCGCGCCCCTATGCCGAACGGATGGAGGAGGTCATTGCCCGGCTGAGCAAACTGCTTGAAGGGCGCACCGGGGCGCCGGCCCTCGTCATGGGCACAGGCCGCGACGAGAAACATCTTCTTATCGTCACCACTGCCGACCGGGGGCTTTGCGGCGGCTTCAACTCCAGCATTGTCAAACTGGCCCGGGAACATGCCACCGCCCTTATGGCGAAGGGCAAACAGGTCCAGTTCATGTGCCTCGGGCAAAAGGGCTATGATTCGCTGAAATACCAGTTCAAGGACCAGATTCTTGACACACGACGCCTCGGCGGCTCCAAGGGCGAGAATTTCACCCTTGCCAGACAGGTCGGCATCCAGCTTCTTGAGATGCTTGACGGCGAATCCTTTGATGTCTGCACCCTGTTTTATTCCGAATTCCGCTCGATCATTTCCCAGATCCCCACCACCCAGCAGCTTATCCCCGTTGTCCTGCCCGAGGCGGATGACGAGAGCATCAGGCCCAGGGCGGGGCAGGCGATATACGAATATGAACCTGATGAGGACGAGATCCTCAACGAGTTGCTTCCGCGCAATATCAGGGTGCAAATCCTGCGCGCCATGCTGGAAAACGGCGCCAGCGAGCAAGGCGCCCGCATGAGCGCCATGGATAGCGCCACCAGGAACGCCGGCGAAATGATCGACAAGCTGACCTTGCAATACAACCGGGCGCGTCAGGCCATCATCACCAAGGAACTGATCGAGATCATTTCCGGCGCGGAGGCGGTCTAGCGATGGGGTTTGTCAAACACGGCCTATACCGGCAGGTTGAAAGCCCGGACAAGACTTTCGATTTATTGAGAATTGTGAACTAGGGACGAAAAATAATGGCAAACACCGGCAAGGTAACCCAGGTGATCGGCGCGGTTGTGGATGTTCAGTTTGAAGATGAACTGCCCGCAATCCGCAACGCGCTGGAGATGAAAAATCAGGGTAAGAGACTGGTTCTGGAAGTCGCCCAGCATCTGGGCGAAAATACGGTCCGCACCATCGCGATGGACAACACCGAAGGGCTGGTCCGCGGCGACAAGGTCAGCGATATGGGCGGGCCCATCACGGTGCCGGTGGGGGTTGAGACCCTTGGCCGCATCATGAATGTGATCGGCGAGCCGGTGGATGAAGCCGGGCCCATCAAGACAAAAGCCCGCCGCGGCATTCACCAGCTGGCGCCCGATTATATCGACCAGTCCACCGAAACCGAAATTCTGGTCACCGGCATCAAGGTGGTTGACCTGCTCGCGCCCTATGCAAAGGGCGGCAAGATCGGCCTGTTCGGCGGCGCCGGCGTCGGCAAGACGGTTTTGATCATGGAACTCATCAACAACATCGCCAAGGCCCATGGCGGCTATTCGGTTTTTGCCGGGGTGGGCGAGCGCACCCGTGAGGGCAATGACCTTTACTGGGAAATGATCGAATCGGGCGTCAACAAGAAAGGCGGCGGCGAGGGCTCAAAAGCCGCCCTTGTTTACGGCCAGATGAACGAGCCGCCCGGCGCCCGCGCCCGTGTCGGTCTCTCGGGGCTCACCGTTGCCGAGCATTTCCGCGATGAGGGGCAGGATGTATTGTTCTTCGTTGACAACATCTTCCGCTTTACCCAGGCCGGTTCCGAGGTTTCCGCCCTTTTGGGCCGTATTCCTTCCGCCGTGGGCTATCAGCCGACGCTGGCCACCGAAATGGGCGAATTGCAGGAACGCATTACCACCACGTCAAAAGGCTCCATCACCTCGGTGCAGGCGATTTACGTCCCCGCCGATGATCTTACCGACCCGGCGCCCGCCACATCCTTCGCCCATCTCGACGCCACCACGGTGCTGTCGCGGCCGATTGCGGAAAAAGGCATTTATCCGGCGGTGGACCCGCTCGATTCCACCAGCCGCGTGCTTGATCCGCGCATCGTCGGCGAAGAGCATTACGCCATCGCCCGTCAGGTGCAGGAAATCCTGCAACGCTATAAATCCTTACAGGACATCATCGCCATTTTAGGCATGGACGAGCTTTCCGAGGAAGACAAGATGGTGGTGGCGCGGGCGCGCAAGATCGAGCGTTTCTTGTCGCAGCCTTTCTTCGTGGCGGAGGTTTTCACCGGCGCGCCGGGCAAATTCGTCGATCTGGGTGATACCATCAAGGGCTTCAAGGATCTGTGCAGCGGCGAATATGACCATCTGCCCGAGGCCGCCTTTTATATGGTGGGCTCCATGGACGAGGCGATCGAAAAAGCCGCCAGACTGGCCGCCGAAGCCGCCTAGAGCGTCATGCGATATAAAAAATCGCACTTACGCTCTGATTGTTTGTTTTGCCGCATCATTTTATCCGAAAACCGCGTACACTTTTCGGAATGATGCTCTAGGGATAAAAACCATGCCGGATACATTTCATTTTGAACTTGTCTCGCCCGAGAAACTTCTGTTCTCGGCGGATGTTGAAATGGTGGTCGTTCCGGGCTCGGAGGGTAATTTTGCCATTATGCCGCAACATGCGCCGACGCTCTCGACCATGCGTCCGGGCATGCTGGATATCCAGATTTCGGCGTCTGAAAACAAACGCATATTCGTGCGCGGCGGTTTTGCCGATGCCTCGCCCGCATCCCTCACCGTTCTGGCCGAGTTTGCCCTGCCCGAGGATGAGCTTGACCGCGATATTCTTAAACAGCAGATAAAAAATGCCGAGGAAGATGTCGCCGACGCCAAGGACGATCAGATGCGCAACCGCGCCCAGGAACATCTAGACCATCTGCGGGTCATTGAAGAGGCGCTGTAATCACTGCCAAAGGGCCCTGAAAGAGCGCCATGCTCTGGAATATAAACTCGGATATCGACTGGCCGGCCTTTGACAGCGCCAGAGTGGACCGCAATATTCTGCAAGTCATCAAATCCGCCGCACTGGTCGAGGCCAACGCTTCTGATTATGTCGCTTATCTTTGCGGTGTCTGGCAAGACAATCCGGATTTGCAGCAAACGGTGAAACAATGGGGCCGGGAAGAAAGCCGCCACGGCGAGGCGCTCGCCAGATGGGCCTCTCTCGCCGATCCTGGTTTTGATTTTCCAAGCGCCCTTGAACGCTTCCGGAAAATGCAGGCGATCGACACCGCCGCGACCGCCTCAATCCGCGGCTCGCCAACCGGTGAGCTTGTGGCCCGCTGCGTGGTGGAAACAGGAACCTCGTCGCTATACGCCGCCATTCGCGATGCCACCGACGAGCCGGTTCTCAAACAACTGACAACCCGCATCGCCGCCGATGAATTTGCCCATTACGCCCTGTTCAGCGCCCTGATAAAAAAACAGCATCAACAACTGCCGCGCGTATCGCGCCTGAAAATTGCCCTCGCGCGCCTGTTCGAGGCCTCCGATGATGAACTGGCCTCGGCCTATTATTGCGCCGCCCGCCCGCCATCGGGCGAACTAGAGCACTTCCGGAAAAGTGGGAACCGGTTTTCCGATAAGAAGTGCGGCAACAACAAAGAATTAGAGCCCGGTTTTGATCTAATCAAAACCGGAAATGCTCTTGTCTATGAGCGCAAGCTTTTCAGCAATGCCTATCAACTGGGCGTATTGCGCATCTATCAGCGCCGGCATATCAACCGTCTGGTGGCGATGATTGCCAGGGCCGGCGGCCTGAAACCGCATGGGCTGACCGTACGGTTTTTTCAGCCCCTGGTCTGGTTTGCCCTAAACGTTCAGAAAAAAAGACTGATCAGGATTTTGCCGTCTCATATTTGATCAGATATTTGAACTCCAGCGCCAGTTGTTCGTAAACCTCGCGCTTGAAAGGAACCACGAGTTTGGGAACCTTCTTGAGTTTGACCCATTTCCACTCATCAAATTCGGGCTTGTGCCGGCCATGGCAATCCAGACTGATTTCCGAATCATCGCCTTCAAAGCGCATGACGAACCATTTCTGGATCTGGCCGCGATATTTACCCTTCAGGGCAATCCCGAGCGCATCATCAGGCAGCTCATAGCTGAGCCAGCGGCTCGATTTGGCCAGAACGGTAACGCTCTTGATGCCGGTTTCTTCATAAAGTTCGCGCAGAGCCGCCTTTTTCGGGCTCTCCCCCTTGTCAATTCCGCCCTGGGGCATCTGCCAGACCAGTTCGGAAGCTTCGGGCATCCATTGCTGCAGGCGGCGGCCAACCCAGACCCGTCCTTTCTTGTTGATCAGCATAATGCCGGCACATTCGCGCAAAGGCAGGGTTTTTAAGTCGGTGAGGTTTTCAAGATTCATGTCGTAACAAATCCAAAGTCGCAAAAAATAAAACAGGCCGGAGTATGCCGCACTGCACCGGTGCCGGAATGAACCCGAATCCGGTTAAATCAGCAAACCTGGCCCAGAGCGGGTCTTGTTTTATCTGATTCGGCACCGGGCCGGTGCCGATTAACCACGACAGACTCTAGCGTTAAGGCGATATATTCAATTTGAGGCCAAAATGCAAACGGCGATGTTAATGATGTTGTTTTCTGAACGCCGCGCTGACCGGAACCAGCACAATGCCCCTGTCCGCCAGGGTTTTCGCCCAGGCGGCAACAAACTTGATCGTCAGCGGCATGCCGCTGCCAACACCGATGGCAAGCCCTTGTTCCGCCGCAAGACGTTCCAGTTTTTCCAGCCCGGCCTTGATACTTTTCGGTGTCTGGCCATAGTCAAGCCGCGCAGCGGCGATTTTCACCTTCAGGCCGCTGGCCGGGCTCAGTTTCAGGGTCTGGCTGCGCGGCGAGGCGCCATCATCAAGGTAAACCAGCCCGCGCGCGCCGAGCCATTTCATGATCGGCTGCAATGATTTTTCCGTCGATGTAAACCGCGCCCCCATATAATTGGTAACCCCGAAATAGCCTGAAAACCGCGACATCAGCCATTTCAGGCGCTTGACGTTTTCGGAAGGCTCGATCGTGCTCAGCAATGTGCGCGGGCCCGGGTCGTTATCGGGATAGTCAAACGGCTCCATGGGAATTTGCAGCATAACCTCATGCCCGTTCCGGCGCGCGCTATCGACCAGATTCTGCAATCCCTGACCATAAGGCGCAAAGGCGAGGGTAATCTCTTCCGGCAGCTTGTTGATCGCCTCACGGGTGCCGCTCTGGCTGATCCCCAGCCCGCCGATCATAATGGCGATGCGCGCCGGTTGCGGCGCTCCGACCGCCGTTTTACGCCCTGCCGGCCTGGCATAGACATCAAAGGGTTTGCGGCCGTCCTTGGCGATGCGGGGAATGGCCCCGAACGGTGTTTTTTCCTGCAACGCCTTGAGCGGCGCCCGGACAAGAGCCCGGCGCACCCGCTGCGCCGGACCGCCCGCCGATTTGGACGGATCAATGATCCTGACCTTTTTCATACCCGGCGGCGGCTCTGGCGCGCGTGGAATACCCGTCTTAACCGGTCCAGACAGATCGGAGCCGGGCCGGGCTGGCGGATTGCGAACCAGCGGATTGCGAACCAGCGGGTTGTTAACCGGCGGGTTGTTAACCAGCGGGTTGTTAACCGGTGGGTTGCGAACCGGCGGGTTCTCTGAATCGATGGATTTGCGGATACCGATCCCATCGCCCCCGCCCGGACGCTCACTGCCAGGCGTATTCAGGCCTGGCAGGTCAAGAACCAGAACCGGCTCACCCTTTTGCGCTGATCCGTGCGGCCACAGATAAACGCCGAGCCCGGCAAGCCCGCCCAGAACAAGCAGGGCCGTTAAAAGCCTGACCCCGGCCCTTTTCCTTTTCACGCCCGCATCGGCAGGACCGGCATCGGCGACCAGGCCTGCATCACTGCTCATAAAATATCAGCTCCTTTTTGCCCACTGGCCGCCGGCCTTTCCTGTCTGTGTCAAATCAGTTGGGAATGACCTTGGCGTTTTCGCCCACGGATCCGCTATTGACCTTGACGCCCCGCAACAGATCAAGCGCATATTTCAGCTGGGTATCCTTGGTCTTGTCCTTGGGAACATATGAAGGCGAACCACTGCGTTCCTTGCCTTTTTCCGTTTTCAGATGGCCGCGCAGGGACGCTTCACCGATGTTCTTGCGTTTTTTCTTCCGCTTCGCCGCTTCAGGCGAATCCTGAATGATCTCGACATCGGGCTTGATCCCCTTGGCCTGGATCGAGCGACCCGAAGGCGTGTAGTAACGCGCCGTTGTCAGACGCATGGCGCCGTTTGCACCCAGCGGAATGATGGTTTGCACCGAGCCCTTGCCAAAAGATTGCGAACCGATAACGGTGGCCCGGTTATGATCCTGCAACGCCCCGGCGACAATCTCCGAGGCCGAGGCCGAGCCGCCATTGACCAGTACGATCACCGGCTTGCCATTGGTGATATCCCCCTTGCGGGCATTATATCTGTGGGTTTCATCGCGTGAACGCCCGCGGGTGGAGACAATCTCGCCCCGGTTGAGGAAATCATCCGAAACCGCTATCGCCTGATCCAGAAGCCCGCCGGGATTGTTTCTCAGATCAACAATATAACCCTTGAGATCCGGCCCGATTTCCTTGCTCAGTTTTTTGACCGCCTTGACGAGTCCCTGATGGGTCTGTTCGTTGAATGTGGTGATGCGGATATAGCCAACATCCTTTTCACGCCGCGAGCGCACCGAACGGATGCGGATGATATCGCGCACAATACGGATTTCCAGCGGTTCATCCACGCCCTTGCGGACAATGGTCAGAAGAATCGGGCTCTTCACCCGGCCGCGCATTTTATCCACCGCCTGGGAAAGGGTAAGCCCCATGATGGATTCATCATCCAGATGGGTAATCAGATCGCCGGCCTGAATCCCCGCCCGCGCCGCCGGCGTTCCGTCGATCGGGGCCACAACCTTGACCACGCCCTTTTCCATGGTGACCTCAATGCCAAGGCCGCCAAATTCACCGCGGGTATGAACCTTCATGTCATTGAAGCTTTTTTCGTTCATATAGCTCGAATGCGGATCAAGCGAGGTGAGCATGCCGGTAATGGCGGATTCAATCAGCTTCTTGTCGTCGGGCTTTTCGACATAATCGCTTCGCACCCGGTCAAAGACATCGCCAAACAGATTGAGCAACTGATAGGTTTTCGAGTTCGTGGCGCCTATGGCAACCTGGGGATAAACGGCCGGTTTGATAAGTGTCGCGGCAAGAAGCCCGAGAATGAAGAAACCGGCGCCGGTCAGTAAGGATTTACGCATCAGCCTTTTGCCTTTTGTGTTTTTCCGGCCCACCAGGGTCCGGGATCAATAGAGTTACCATTTTTCCGAAACTCAACATAGAGCAGGGGATCATCGGACCCCTCCGCCGTTCCTATCGCCGCGCTGCGCGCGGCATGATCGCCCATCGTCCCGACAGGCTCACCCGCCAGAACAAACTGGCCGACATCGACACTGATTCGCGCCATACCTGCCAATAGCACATGATAGCCGCTGCCGCCATCAACGATCAAGAGTTGACCATAACCGCGAAATTCACCCGCATAGACAACCCAGCCGTCATTGGGCGAGATAACCTGCGCCTGTTTGCGGGTTTTGATCGTAATCCCCTGCGCCCCGTCGCCGCCGTTTTCCGCATCGCCAAACATACGCACGCGCAAGCCCCGGGCCGGATAGGCCAGATGGCCCTTGGTCTTCTCAAACGGCAGGGCCGGTTTCAAACGGCTTGGAGACAGCATGGCCAATCTGGAGCGCCTTTTCTTTTCTTCCTTGCTCAAGGCAAATCTAGCCTCGGCCGCCTCTTTTTCCGCCCGTTCCTTCTCTGCCCGTTGCTTTTGCGCCGTGATCAGCGCCTGTTGTTTCAGTTTGGCGATAAGGTCTTTCAGGCTGCGCGCTTCTTTTGCCAGTTTTTCGGCATATTTATTCTGCGCGATCGCCTCCTTGCGGGTTTTACGGACCAGTTCTTTCTTCAACTCCAGCAGATTGCCGATCCGCAAGCGCTCTTTTTCCAGATCCCGGGCATTTTGCTCCAGCCTTTGTTTTTCTGCCGTAATATCCTCGCGCAGGCGCACCATACGGATAAGTTCGCGCGAAAGCGCATTCGCCTCGGCCCTGATTTCGGGCACCGCTTTCGACAAAAGCATGGCGCTGCGGATAGCGCCAAGAACATTTCCCGGTTTGACGATAATCGCCGGCGGCGGATGCTGCTCCAGCTTTTGCAAAGCCGCCAGCATATTGGCCAGGGTCTCGCGCCGTCTTGCAAGCCTGATCACCAGAACCTTGTTTTCCGCTTCAAGCTTCACCAGGCGTTTTTCCGCCGCGCTCATGCGCGCCTCATGCCCCTGAATGCGGGCCGCAACTTCAACCAGAGCCTGGACAAGTGATTTTTTTTCAGCCCGAAGAGCCTCAATGGCCATCGCAAGCTCTTTACGCCGCGCCGCCGCCGCCCCCAGCTTGTCCTCGATCTTGCGCAGCTCAACCGGCGCCTGCGATCCTTTAAGAGAGAGTTCATCCTTGCCCGGCGCCGCAAGCGCCAGATGGCCCAGGGCCGCCCATAAGCTGGCGCTCAGCAATAAACCCGGGATCATGAACCATGAAATCTGCATGGAGGATAGTTACGCCTGTCCGCTTGAATATGGCAGTAAAATAAGCCCCTGAACCTTAATCACCAATAAATTCTGCACCTGTTTCTCTTATGAACGGTGGTAGGGGTGGCCGCTCATAATCGCCATGGCGCGATACAATTGCTCGGCCAGCAGAATACGGGCAAGCTGATGCGGCCAGGTCATGGGGCCGAGCGAGAGAACGCGCTGCGCCTTGTCAACAATCTGCCGGTCCAGCCCGTCAGGCCCGCCAAGAACAAAGGCAAGATGCGCCGTGCCCTGATCGGCCCAGCGGCCCATCTCGGCGGCAAATTTCCCGCTCGCCAGCGAGCCACCGCTCTCATCAAGAACCACCATCATGGCCCCTTCAGGAAGGGCGGCGATCAGGTTTTGCGCCTCTTTTCGTTTGCGCTCGGCCGCAGTTTTCCCCGGACTTTCGGCAAATTCCCGCAAAATCACATCCGTGAGCCCCCTGGCGCGGCCCATATTCGCAAGCCGTCCGATATAACGTGAAAGCAACTCCTGCTCGGGCCCGGCCTTCATGCGGCCGATGGCGATGATGTGGATTTTCACGTCAAACGGTCTCAGATCGCGCGTTGTTCTTGCGGGCTGTCCATCGACCAGAGTTTTTCAAGATTATAAAACGAACGCACTTCCGGCCGGAAGATATGGATGATCACATCGCCGCAATCAACCAGAACCCAGTCACAATAGGGCAGGCCCTCGATACGCGGCCGCCCGAAGCCGCCCTTGCGGACGCCTTTGCGCAACTTGTCGGCAATGGCGCCGACATGGGTGCGCGAGTTGCCCGAGGCAACAATCATCTGATCGGCAATCGTGCTTTTTCCCAGCAGGTCGATGGTGATGACATCTTCAGCCTTGGAGTTTTCGAGTGTATCTGAGATGAGATCTTTAAGTCTGGCGACCTCAATGTGAGAAGAGGTGCGCGCACGCGGCCCGTCAGGGGCGGGGTGCGAAATCGTGTCGATATTCAGGGTCAAATTCCTTATATTGCTCTGACGCAAGTTGGACCATTGGGACCGGACAGGCCCCGGCCCTGCATAAAACTATACAATTTCCGCCCGGATTTCAATCCTGATCCGTCTTGTCCGTCAGGGCGTGGTTTTCTGCGATGTAGTTTTCCAGTATCTCTTCAAATTGTCTTGATAATTCATCGCCGCGCAAAGTCAGCGCTTTTTGCCCGTCAATAAACACCGGCGCGCTGGGCGCCTCCCCGGTGCCGGGCAGGGAAATGCCGATATTGGCGTGTTTGCTCTCGCCCGGTCCGTTGACGATACAGCCCATCACCGCAACATTGAGATCCTCAAAGCCTGCATAACGGGCCTGCCAGTCCGGCAGACGCTTGCGGATATAGGCCTGAATATCCGCCGCCAGTTCCTGAAACGCCTCGCTTGTAGTGCGCCCGCAGCCCGGACAGGCAGAAACCTGCGGCGCAAAGGCGCGCAGCCCCATGCTCTGCAACAGCTCCCGGGCAACATGAACCTCGCGCGCCCGCGCACCGCCCGGCTCGGGCGTGAGCGAGACCCGGATGGTGTCGCCAATGCCTTCTTGCAACAAGATGCCCATCCCGGCGCTGGAAGCCACAATCCCCTTATCGCCCATTCCCGCCTCCGTCAGCCCCAGATGCAGCGCATAAACCGAGCGCCGCGAGGCGAGACGGTAAACGCTGATCAGATCCTGAAGCCTTGAAACCTTGGCGGAAATGATGATTTTGCTCGCCGGCATACCCAGCTCTTCAGCCCTTGCGGCGCTGAGCAGCGCCGATTGCACAATCGCGTCATGCATGACATGGCGCGCATCATGCGGTTTGTCCCTGAGCGCGTTTTCCTCCATCAGCCGGGTCAGCAGGCTTTGATCCAGAGAGCCCCAGTTGACGCCGATCCGCACCGGTTTGTCATTTTCGAGCGCGGTTTCAATCATGGCGGCGAAGCGGGCGTCTTTTTTATCGCCAAATCCCACATTGCCCGGATTGATGCGATATTTCGCCAGCGCCTGCGCGCAGGCCGGGTGGGATTTGAGCAGCGAATGACCAATATAATGAAAATCACCGACAAGCGGAACATCAACCCCGGCGCCGAGCATGGCGTCGCGAATATGTGGCACCGCTTTGGCGGCTTCATCCCGGTCAACGGTTATGCGCACCAGCTCCGCGCCCGCGGCGCCAAGCTCCAGAGCCTGTTTGACGGTCGCCTTGACATCGGCTGTATCCGTGTTGGTCATGGTTTGCACGACAATGGGCGCGCCGCCGCCAATAGTGATATTTCCAACCCGAACCGGAATGGTCTTATGCCGCGGTGAGGCGGAATTGGTGTTGGTCATGTGTTTTTATAGCCCTGAATAATACTCATCACACCAAAGCCGGTCAGGAACATCAGCGTGAGAGTGGCCACAATGGCGGGACCGGCGGGCAAGTCAAGCACAAAGGCGCCGCCAAATCCACCCAGAAAACCGGCCAGCCCGGTAACAATCGCAAGAGCCGCCATTTGCTCCGGCGAACGGGCGAATAACCGCGCCGTGGCGGCCGGGATGATCAGCATGGCGGTAATCAGCAAAATCCCGACAACTTTCATTGCGATGGCAATGGTCAGCGCGATCAGAATCATCAGGACAATTTTCAAACCCCTGACCGGCACTCCCTCGGCCATGGCCAGTTCCTCATGGATTGTCGCCATTAAAAACTGTTTCCACAAAAACCCCGTCACAACCAGCACCAGAGCGGAGATGGCATATATCCAGTAAAGATCGCTGCGGGAAATGGCCAGAATATCGCCGAACAGATAGCCCATGAGATCAACCCGGACCCCGGTGAGCAGCGCCGCGGCGATAAGGCCAAAGGCAAGCATCGCATGGGCCAGTATGCCCAGCAGGGTGTCTGTTGCAATGAGACGCTGATTGCCAAGAACAATCAGCGCAAAAGTCACCAGAGCGGTAATGATAATGACCCCGAGAGTGACATCAATATCCAGCAACAACCCCAGCGCCACGCCCAGAAGCGCCGCATGCGCCACCGTATCGCCAAAAAACGCCATTTGCCGCCAGACAATAAAACAGCCCAGCGGCCCGGCGCTCAGAACAATACCCAAACCGGCCAGCAGGGCATAAAGGATAAAATTATCCATCCCCGTCCTCCTCTGACACGGGAATGATCTGCCCCGCATCATCATGAATATGATCATGGTGATGGGTATAAACGGCAAAATTGCGCGCTTCGGGACCAAACAGGCGCGCATATTCGGGGTGTTTGGCTACCTCAACCGGCACCCCGGCGCAACAGACATGCCGGTTGAGACAGATGACCTTGTCCGAGCCGCCCATTACCAGATGCAGATCGTGCGAGACCATTAAAATCCCGCATCCCAGACGGTTTTTAATCTCCTGGATCAACCGGTAAAGCCGCGCCTCACCGGCAAAATCCACCCCCTGCACCGGCTCGTCCAGCACCAGCAGTTCAGGCTTGCGCAGGATCGCCCGCGCCAGCATGGCGCGCTGAAACTCACCGCCCGAAAGCCCGCCCGCATCGGCATCTATCAGATGCGAAATCCCGGTCTCGGCCAGAGCCTGCACGATATCCGCGCGCCGGGCGGCCCCGTTGAGACTGACCAGCCGCGCCACGCTAAGAGGAATACGCCCGCTCAAGGGAAAATCCTGCGGCAGATATCCAACCCGCAGCCCCTTGCGCCGCTCGATTGTGCCGCAATCTGCCGGCAAAATGCCCAGAAGAATTTTGACCAGGGTGGATTTGCCCGACCCGTTGGGGCCGATCAGGGTCACGATTTCCCCCTGGGAAACACAGATATCCACATTCGACAGCACGGACCTTGCGCCAAACGAGATGCCTAAACCGGACGCCCTGATCAGCATGGAGGTTTTTATCGATTCGGCATCCATGAGGTTAAGCCCCGCTTCTCAAACAGCAAAGCCCGGCGCAATGGCCGGGCTTTGAGGTATCTTGTAATCGATCCCTAGTTGCGATTGCCGAACAGCGAGAGCAGCATCACGAACAGGTTGATGAAATCAAGGTACAGCGCCAGAGCGCCCATGATCGCCTTGCGGCCGACGATTTCAGATGAATCGGCGGCGTAATACATCTGCTTGATGCGCTGGGTGTCATAAGCGGTAAGACCGGCAAACACCAGCACGCCGATCACCGAGATGGCAAATTGCAGCGCCGACGAGCCTAAAAAGATGTTCACCACCGAGGCGATGATGATGCCGATCAGCCCCATAAAGAGGAAAGAGCCCCAGCCGGAGATATCTTTTTTGGTCGTATAACCCCAAAGGCTCAGAGCCCCGAAGGACGCCGCGGTGATGAAGAACACCCGCGCGATCGAGCCATGGGTATAGACCAGGAAGATCGAGGACAAGGACGCCCCCATCAGGGCGGCAAAAATCCAAAACGCGGTCTGGGCTCCCGAGGCGCTCATCTTGTTAATGCGCGCCGAAAGCAAAAACACCATGCCCAGCGGCGCCAGCATGATCACCCACTTCAGGGGGGAGACGAAAATCAGCCGGCCAAATTCGGTGATCATCGCCCCGTTGGGAAGCTGCGCCGCGGCGGCGGCCTGATCCTGGGTTACGGCCATGGAGAAAAACGCATAGGCAACGACGCCCGTGATCGCCAGACCGACAGCCATATAGTTATAGACCTTGAGCATATAGGCGCGAAGACCCTCGTCGATGCCCTCCATGCCGGTGCGCGCGATATAGTCCGTCTGCGCGAATTTGTTGTTGTCAAATCCAGTCATGAATGTCTATTCCTCATGTAAAATTAGTCCCTACGTGTCTGCCGATACAGACGCTCACCGTTAATATGGGAAATCCTGCCAATAAATGCAAGAATGCTCTTGGTCGGACCGACATTACATTTTAGTAATGTTAAAGAGGAAACATGCTTGAAATCGAAAACCTGCACCGTCCGGGATTAAGCCCGGTTTCATTGCGCATTGATGACGGGGAATGCCTTGCCCTGATGGGTCCGTCAGGTTCGGGCAAGTCCCTCATCCTGCGCGCCGTTGCCGATCTCGATCCCAATGAGGGAAGGGTAAGGGCCAATGGCGATGAAAGAGCGCAAACCCCCGCGCCGCTGTGGCGGCAAAAGGTCGGCTTTTTGCCCGCCCAGTCGGGCTGGTGGGGTGAAACCGTTGGTGATCATATAAAAAAATCGGATATTGTGCTGGATTTGCTGCACAAACTGCACCTTCCCGATGAGAGTCTGAACTGGCCGGTCAGCCGTCTGTCCACAGGCGAAACACAGCGCCTTGCCCTGATCCGCCTGCTGGCCCAGTCGCCAAAAGTGCTGCTGCTGGACGAACCCACTTCCGCTCTTGATGAAACGGCAAGGCAGAGTGTCGAGGCTGTTTTACGCGCCCGGCTTTCATCAGGGGTCAGCATCTTGATGACAACCCATGACGAGAAGCAGGCAAAACGCTTATGCCAGCGCATTTTTCGCATTAACAAAGGGGTTGTAACGGAGGCGTTCTCATGAGTTATATTACGCTGTCCTATTCCGATCTGCTCCTTGCCTCACTGCTGTTGATGATCAACGGCGTCCTCTCGGTGATCTTCTCGCTCGGCCTGCTCAAACGTCTTGTCATCGCCGTAACCCGCATGGTGGTGCAGTTGCTGCTGGTGGGCTCCATTTTAAGCTGGCTGTTTGCCGCGCCGTCTCCGTTCTGGACCCTGCTGGCGGCTTTTGTCATGGTGGCTTTTGCCGGCTATGAAATTGTTTCGCGTCAGGACCGGCCCCTGAAAGGCTTCTGGTCCGCCGGGCTGGGCGCCGGCTCCATGACGGTGGCCTCGATGGTTATTGTCCTGCTGGCGCTCACAACCCAGATCCGCCCCGACCCCTGGTACCATCCGCAATATATGATCCCGATTCTGGGCATGATCCTCGGCAACACCATGACCGGAGTCAGCCTTGGCCTCAATACGCTGACAAACGCCGTGCGCCGCGAAGCCGGCGCCATCGAGGCCGGGCTTATCCTCGGAATGAGCCGTCACAAGGCCATGCAGGGAGTGGTGAGGCAATCCCTGCGCAATGGCCTGATGCCGCTCATAAACGCCATGTCGGTCATGGGCCTTGTCTCGCTTCCGGGCATGATGACGGGCCAGATCCTGGCTGGCGCCGCGCCGCAAGAGGCGGTGAAATACCAGATTCTCATCATGTTCCTGATCGGCGGCGCCACCGGTTTTGGCGTCATTATTTCGGTGCTGGGCGCGTCCTTGCGCCTGAGCGATAACCGGCACCGGCTGCGGCTTGACCGTCTGGCAAGTGGAAAAGAGAAATAAATGCGGCTTTTTACCGGTCTGAAAATTCCCGGAAATATTGCGGGGGAGCTGGACAAGCTGCGCGGCGGACTCCATGGCGGACGCTGGATCGAGCCTGAGGCCTATCACATCACATTAAGCTTTATCGGCGAGGTTGAAGGCAAGGCGATAGATGAAATCTGTCAGGCGCTGGGCAATGTCCGGGCGGCCATTTTTACCCTGCAACTGCAAGGCATGGGCTGTTTTGGAACCTCAAGGCCAAGGGCGCTCTATGCCGGGCTAAAACCCTGCGAGAGCCTGATGCAGCTTCAAAGCGCCCAGGCCAATGCGATCAAAAGCGCCGGGATAGAGCTGGAAAGGCGTAAATACCGGCCCCATGTCACTCTGGCCCGTTTCAAACCCAAAGCGCGCTCGGATGTGGGCAAATTTATTGAGCGCAACAACCTGTTTCGCTCATCATGTTTTGAAGTCCCGGGCTTTGTATTGTTTTCCGCCCGCCCGTCCGGCGGCGGCGGGCCTTATGCGATTGAGGACGAGTTTAGTTTTAAGGATCAAGCCGGGCCCTGACATGGGCCAGAAGCCCCCTTGACGCCGCCTCCACCAGATCAAGCACATGAGCAAAGCCGTCCGGTCCGCCATGATAAGGATCGGGCACCTCATCGGCGGCCTCACCATCGGCAAAATCAAGAAACAGCCGCACCTTGTCCTCATATTGCGCTCCGGCCAGATTCTGCAAATCCTCAAGATTGTCATAATCCATCGCCAAAACCAGATCGAAGGCGTCAAAATCGGCGCGGCTCACCTGTCTGGCGCGCAAATCGGAAATACCATAACCGCGCGAGGCCATTTCACCCTGCGCCCGCCGATCCGGCGGCGAGCCCACATGCCATGAGCCGGTACCGGCCGAATCCGTGCCGATTATATCTTGCAGGTTTTCACCCTGAACCAGAGCCCGGAATGTGCCCTCCGCCATGGGCGAGCGGCAGATATTGCCAAGACAGACAAACAGGACGCGAAAGAGAGATTTATTAGCCATAAAAAACGTGATGGCGCATTTTTCAGCCAAGTTCAAGCGGCAATGGAGAGAAGCTTTGGGAAAACAAATTGCGAAAACACCCCCAAGCACCATATAACACCGGTTATGAACACCAAGACGCACATATCCTTCCGCAAGATGAACGGGCTGGGCAATGATTTTGCCGTGTTTGACGCGCGCCAAAACCCCGTCCCGCTTGATGCCCCGACCCTCCGCGCCATTGCCGACCGCAATAGCGGTGTGGGCTGCGATCAGATCATCAGGATCGAGCCAAGCAATCAGGCCAATGCCTTCATGCGCATATGGAACGCCGACGGCGATGAGGTTGACGCCTGCGGCAACGCCACGCGCTGCATTGCCGCGCTGTTTCTGGACGAAACATCGGCCTCGCAAATCACCATCGCCACCAATGCCGGCAATCTGGTTTGCAGCCGCGCGCAAAACCCCGGCGAGATCAGCGTCGATATGGGTGTTCCCAAATTCGCCTGGGACCAAATCCCTTTAGCGGAGGAATTTGCCGACACAAGACGCATTGAGTTGCAGGTGGGGCCGATCGGCAATCCGGTTTTGCATTCGCCTTCCGTGGTCAATATCGGCAATCCCCATTGCATCTTCTGGGTTGAGGATATCGAGGCGCATGATCTTGCCATTTTAGGCCCGTTTCTGGAAAACCATGTCCTGTTTCCCGAGCGCGCCAATATCTCGCTGGCGCAAATCACCGGGAAAGATGAAATCCGCCTGAAAGTCTGGGAGCGCGGCGCGGGCCTCACCAGAGCCTGCGGCACCGCTGCCTGCGCCGTCGGGGTTGCCGCCCCGAGGCTGCGCAAGACCGGCCGCGATGTCCTTGTCAACCTGCCGGGCGGCCCTCTGCGCATCAGATGGCGCGAGGAAGATGATCATATCATCATGACCGGAGCTTATGAGCTGGAATATGAGGGCTCACTTGACCTTGAAAGACCGGCTCAGGCGCAAGGGGCGGTTTCATGAGCGCGCCTGAATTTCACAGCTTCGGCTGCCGTCTGAACAGCACCGAGACCCAGATTATCCGCTCGCAGGCCCGCGAGAGCTCTTTGCAGGACGCCATTGTGTTCAACACCTGCGCCGTCACCCGCGAGGCGGTGCGTCAGGCGCGCCAGGCGATCCGCAAGGCCAAGCGCAAGAGCCCGCAGGCGCGCATTATCGTTACCGGCTGCGCGGCGCAAACCGACCCGCAAAACTTTGCCGCCATGGATGAGGTCGATCTGGTGCTGGGCAATGAGGAAAAATTTGTTCCCGCCCTGCTTTCCTCATCCGGCAATAACGACGGCGCAAGGGTGCAGGTCGGCGATATCATGCGTGAAACCCGCATGAACACGCCGCCATTGCAGGAATTTGGCCAGCGCGCCCGCGCCTTTGTTCAGGTGCAAAACGGCTGCAATCACCGCTGCACCTTCTGCATCATCCCCTTTGGCCGCGGCAATGCCCGCTCGGCCACGCCGCAGCAGATCCTGGCGCAAATCCGCCAGCTGGTGGAAAAAGGCTTTCGCGAAGTCGTCCTGACCGGGGTTGATATCACCGCCTATGGCCCTGATCTTGACCCGGATTTGAATCTGGGCGCTCTCGTTTCACAAATCCTTGACCAAATCCCCGCGCTTGAACGCCTGCGCCTGAGCTCGCTTGATCCGGTGGAAACCGATGCGCGGCTGATGCGGCTAATCGGCGAAGAAGAGCGTTTGCTGCCCCACCTGCATCTTTCCCTGCAAGCCGGTGACAATCTTGTCCTCAAACGCATGAAGCGCCGCCACAGCCGCGAGGATGCGATAAAGTTTTGCGCCAGACTAAGGAAGATTCGCCCCGATATCGCTTTTGGCGCCGATCTGATCGCCGGGTTTCCTACTGAAACCGGGGAAATGTTTGCAAACACGGTCCGGCTGGTTGAGGATTGCGGCCTGAATTTCCTGCACGTCTTTCCCTTTTCCGCCCGGCCGCAAACCCCGGCGGCAAAAATGCCCCGGCCGCCCGGCGATGTGATCAAGGCGCGGGCCCGGCGGCTGCGCGAGACCGGCGGGCAGGCGCGGGCAAAATATCTTGCCGCCCAGATCGGCCATATCCGCCAGGTGCTGGTTGAAAACGAAGATATGGGGCATTCCGAGCATTTCGCCCCGGTCAAACTGGACCGGCCCGCAAGGCCCGGCGCAATTGTCCCGGTGAAAATTACCAGTGCAGACCACTCCGGATGTGAGGGCACCATACTCACATGAGCAAAAAAAAGAGCATGTTCGGCCGTCTTTTCGGAACCGAATCAAAAACACCTGAAAAACCGGAGAGGCCGAAGGGCGATGCTGAGGATAATGGACAACCCGTTGCCGAAAGCAAAAAGAAACAGGGCTGGTTCTCCCGCCTGAAGCAGGGATTATCGCGCTCTTCAAACGCCCTGAGCACCGGCATTGCCGACATTTTCACCAAGCGCAAACTGGATGATGAAACCCTTGAAGAGCTTGAAGATATGCTCATTCAGGCCGATCTGGGCATTGATATGGCGCTGCGGATCACAAAGGCTGTCGGTCAGGGCCGCTACGAAAAGGAAATCGACCCGGAAGACATTCGCGCCATTCTGGCGCGGGAAATAGAAACCGTTCTTACCCCGGTCGCCAAGGCGCTGGAGATTGATACTGCCGCCAAACCCTTCACCATATTAATGGTCGGCGTCAACGGCACCGGCAAGACAACCACCATCGGCAAGATGGCGGCAAAATTTCGCGATGAGGGCCGCTCGGTCATGCTGGTGGCGGGCGATACCTTTCGCGCCGCCGCCATCGAGCAGCTTAAAATCTGGGGCGAGCGCACCGGCGCTCCGGTTATCGCCAGCAAGATCGGCGCTGACGCTTCGGGCCTTGTATTTGACGCCATGCGCCAGGCGCGTGAAACCGATACCGATATTGTCATGCTCGATACCGCCGGACGGCTGCAAAACAAAACCGAATTAATGGCGGAGCTGGAAAAAATCGTCCGCGTTATCCGCAAAAACGATGCCGCCGCGCCCCATGCCGTGATTCTGGTGCTGGATGCAACCACCGGCCAGAACGCGCTTTCCCAGGTCGAGATTTTCCAGAAAATTGCCGGTGTCACCGGGCTGGTGATGACCAAGCTCGACGGCACGGCCCGCGGCGGGATACTGGTGGCGATAGCGGAGAAATACAAACTCCCCGTTCACGCCATTGGCGTCGGCGAGAGCATTGAGGATTTGCACCCCTTCAGCGCCGCCGATTTCGCCAGCGCCATCGCCGGCACCACAAAATCCGTATAACATCCGGCAATGGTCTGATCTTATGCCGGTTTACCATCCTTGCGGGTCATGGAATTCTTGATGAATTCAAAAGCCTCATCCGCGCCGCCCCAACGCTGGATTTTCACCCATTTGTCTTTTTCAAGGTCCTTGTAATGCTCAAAGAAATGCGCGATCTGGTCGAGCAGGATTTGCGGCAGATCGCGATAGGATGAGACATCCTTGTAATAGGGCGATAATTTATCAACCGGCACCGAAATGATCTTTTCATCCTCGCCCGCCTCATCCTGCATCACCAGAACGCCAATCGGCCGGACGCGCACGATCGAACCGGGAACGACAGGAACCCGGCTGACCACCATAACGTCGATCGGATCGCCGTCATCGGACAAGGTATGGGGGATAAAACCGTAATTGCACGGATAGCGCATCGCCGTGTGCAAAAACCGGTCCACGACCAAAGCGCCTGAATCCTTGTCGATCTCATATTTGACCGGCTCACCGCCCAAGGGAACTTCGACAACGACATTCACATCATAAGGCGGGTTTTCGCCAATGGATATTGCATCAAGACGCATGGGGTCCTCCAGTTGTTAAAAACGAGTGTTATCGCCGCGTCGGCGGCAGATCAACCTTTCTTTGGAATTATTCAGACCCGGGCGTTGAAGCCGGCAAGACGAAACAATTTGTTAACCATAAAACCAGACTCAGGCTAGACTGAAGACCGATGCCAACCGGCTGATTCGTCACGTTTTGAAGAGTTCCGCTTAAATGAGCCTTGTTAACGCCATATCCGTCAGCGCTGCGCGGGCCTACCGCACACAGGCAAGGCCCACCGCTTTGCCCGAACCCGTCGGAATTGCGCCAAAACCGCATATCAACCGGCGTAATAACGGGGTGAAAATCGATCTCAGCCCGGATGCGCGCAGGCTCCTGGCCCAAACCGGCGCAACAGATATGAGCGCCGCCACGCCGGAGCGGCAGATTCAACCGGGCGCCATCGCTCCGGACGGGGTGGGCAGGCGCGAGGCCCCGATGCGGACAAGCGCCCCGGCTTATCGCCCGCCGGGCGGCAAGGTTGATTTGCGCGTGTAAAGGCCCCGGACCATCAGGAATCGCCGGAAAAAGCCACTTCAATCACGCCCTCGGGTTTGCCGCCAACTCTGGCCGCCAGATCATAAAGTGCATTTTGCATGCCCTCTTCAACCACCGGATGATAAAACGGCATTGCCAGTAAATCCCACAAGGTCAGGTTTTGCTCAATCGCCCAGGTCAGCTCATTGGCAAGATGCTCGCCCCGCGGCGCAATCATCTCCGCCCCCAGAATGAGCCCGTCGGATTTACGGCCATAGATATGCAGCAGGCCGGCATTTTCGTGCAACACCCGCGCCCGCGCCTGAGTATCGAAATTGCGCCCACCCACCGCATAATCATCGCGCCCGGCCAGTGACTTCATGGTCTCGCCAACCCGGGCGATATTGGGACTGGTAAAAGCAATGGCAAAAGGCGTCTTGCGGCGGAATGAAGCAATTTTTTCAGCAAAAATATTATACCCGGCAATCCGCCCCTCATCGCCCGCCTCATGCAGCAACGCCCGCTCGCCATTGGCGTCGCCGACAACAAACATGCGCGTGCCCTTGATTTGCATGGTCGAAGGGTCAATATCCGGCATGCCTTTTTCATCCAGCGCAATTCCGGCCGCCGCCAGATCGAGGGTATCGAGATTTGACCGCCGCCCCAGCGCCACCAGAACCTTGTCCACCACAACCTCGCGCGCACCGGCCCTGACCAGAACGCGCCCGTCCGGCGCCTCTTCAAGCTCGGCCGGAGAGCCGAGCCAGATATTGAAATCTTCCGAGATCAGCCCGATGGCCTCATCGCGCACCGCCTCATCTTCCAGCCCGCCGATGCTATCGAGCATATCGACGCCGGTGATCCCGATACCAAGCCGCGCCAGCGCCTGCCCCATTTCCAGACCAATCGCGCCAAGACCAAGAACCGCCATTTTGCCGGGCAAATTGTCTTGTTCAAAAAGACTGTCTGTTGTCAAAATCCGGTCGCCGAATCTCTCCCAGGCCGCGGGAACGACGGGGCGCGAACCCGGCGCGAGGATAAAGCCCTCCGCCTCAATCTCCTCGCCCTCCACATCAATCACGCCCGGAGCAACAAAGCGCGCCTTGCCCCTGATGAGTTTTTTCGCCGGGCCCTTGTTGAAATTCCCCATCACGCTGCCGACAAATATATCGCGCATGGCGCGCACATGGCGCAACACTTCGGGGATATCAACACTCAGGCTCTCACCGCCCGAAATACCGGTTGCGGCAAAATACTTGCGGGAGTGAAAATCCTCCGCCGCCTGAATAAGCACCTTGGAGGGCATGCAGCCGACCCGCGCGCATGTCGTACCCAGAGGGCCGCTATTGACAATAACAAAATCGCCCGTGTGCTTGCGCAACTGACCAAGCGAGAACAGACCCGCTGAACCCGCACCCACAACGCAGGCTTTGACTTTTCGCCGCATGATACCCACCTTTATTCGTGAATTTGAAATTTAACCGAAATTGGGAATTAACATATGCGCGTTTCCTGATATAACTTCAAGTCCCTGAAAACCTATCGGCAGCCGCATTTCTTAATTGAAGGAGACAAAGCAAGATGTCCCAGACCTATCAAGTCGTATGCCCCCATTGCGGAACGATTAACCGTCTGCCAATTGACAAGGACGCCAAATCCGCCGATTGCGGCAAATGCCACCGGCCGTTATTTACCGGTGAACCGGTTGTGTTGAACAGCGCCAATTTCAACCGTCATATTGCCAAGAGCGACATTCCGGTTCTGGTTGATTTCTGGGCCGAATGGTGCGGGCCGTGCAAAATGATGGCGCCCATATTCGCTCAGGCCGCCGGCGAGCTGGAACCGGCCATGCGCCTTGCCAAGCTTGACACCGAAAGCGCCCCGGATGTCTCCGCCCAGTTCGGCATCAGATCCATCCCGTCTCTGGTTATGTTCCGCCGCGGTCACGAGGTTGCCCGTCAGGCCGGCGCCATGCCCCTGCCGCAGCTCCTGAGCTGGGCGCGTTCGCAATTGTAGCCACACAACCATGAATGGAAATGTATTCCGTTAATATAGGAATATTTTACTATTAACCTGAATATTATGAAATATATCCTGTTAAGGCTTTATTAGCATCAGTAATACGACTATAAGCTGTACAGATAGCAATTTCATCTGATGCGGGTTATTTCGCCAATGTTCCGATCTCAATCGCCTGCAATTTTCCTTGCCCTGCTGGCCGTTATGTATTTCAGAACAGCGCCGGTTCAGTCCAAAAGCGCCTTTCTGCCCGGCCCGGTTCTGGGCTATCTGGAACAGGTCATTGACGGCGACACCATTCGCGCCCGGGCCCTGATCTGGCTGAGACAGGAAGTGCGGGTTACTATTCGCCTCAACGGCGTTGACACGCCTGAACTGCGTGGAGGCTGCGCCGAGGAGATCGCCATGGCCCGCAAGGCGCGCCAGTTCACTGCTGATTGGCTCGCCAACGGACCGATTCGTCTGACCCGCATCCGGCAGGGAAAATATGGCGGCCGGATTATTGCCAAAATCGCCAATGCCGCCGGCGCGGATTTGGGCCGCGCTCTGCTGGAACAAGGTCTGGCCCGGCCCTATAGCGGCAAAAAACGCCAATCCTGGTGCCGGATTGCCCGGCGGCCACAGGCGCGCTATCAGCCCTGATTCAGAACCTCCATTGCCGCAAGGACGCCGCCTCTTTCAAACGGAATATTTGCCGCCTCAAAACCCATCTCGACACCTGAAAGCGCCCCCGCCAGGGTAAGAGCGTTCATATATCCCAAATGGCCGATCCTGAACACCCGGCCGGCAATTTTGCCCAGCCCGGCCGCCAGGGACATATCGAATTTTTCCAGAACGATAGCCCGGTAGGCATCGGCATCATGCCCTTCCGGCAAACGCACCGCCGTCACCGCACTGGAATATTCTGCAGGTTTGCGGCACTGGATTTCAAACCCCCAGGCCGCAACAGCGGCGCGCGTTGCCGCCGCCAGTTTGGCATGACGGGCAAAAACATGCTCCAGCCCTTCTTCCTGCAGCATGGCCAGGGATTCGCGCAACCCGTAAAACAAGGTTACCGGCGGCGTATAGGGGTAAAGCCCGTTAGCCGCCGCCTCGATCATGGGCTCCCAGCGAAAATACCCCTTGGGCAGATTGGAAGTTTTGCAACGCTCAAGGGCTTTTTCACTGGCCACCGTAAAGCTCAAGCCCGGCGGCAACATAAAGCCCTTTTGCGAGCCGCAGATGGTGACATCGACACCCCAGACGTCATGGGCATAATCTATCGCGCACAGCGATGAGATGGTATCGACAAAAAGCAAAGCGTCATGACCGGCATTATCCATGGCGCGGCGCAGCGCCTGAATATCGGATGTGACCCCGGTCGCGGTTTCATTATGCACCGCCAGAACCGCCTTGATCTCACGCCTTTCATCCGCCTTCAGATGCGCCTCGATGGCATTTGCATCAATGCCGCTACGCCAGTCGCCGCTGATCTCTATCACATCAAGACCAAGATCAATGGCAATCGTCTTCCACAGATAGGAAAAATGACCGGTTTCAAAAATCAGCACCTTGTCACCCGCACTCAGCGTATTGACGATCGCCGCTTGCCAGGCGCCGGTGCCCGAAGAGGGAAAAATCATTACCGGCTGTCTGGTTTTGAACACCGCTTTCAGATCATTGGAAATCCGCGCCGCCATGCCGGAAAATACCGGGCCGCGATGATCAAGCGCCGGCATCGCCATTGCCGCGGCAACCCGGTCCGGGATAATTGTCGGACCGGGGACTTGCAGGAAATATCGGCCGGAAGCAGCTGTTGGCATGGATGACCTCTTTTTGCTAATAATGTTCAGGACGGTGAAAAAGACCATATGCCAGAGCACATGAGAACTGCATGCTTCATAGACGCTGCTGAATTAATCATCAATACGGATTTTTCGCCTTCAATTTGCCACAGCTTTCTGGCAGGGAAAAAGGCAAATTCGGGGATAAGGACTGTTATTGCATCTCATCAGCTTGTATATAATGCATATACGGCAGGATCGGATCCGGTATTGCGACAAAAATCGCAACAAAAACAATGGAATAGAGCATTCGGGTTTAGCTAGGTATAATCAGTATCATGACGGACAAGACAATCGGCAAACATGTATTCTTTCGCGGCCTGGCTCTGATATTGGCGGCGTCTTTCCTATCCGCCTGCACATCAGGCGCTAATGTCAAGCAAAGCTACCCGGTTGAGCAACGCGGCAGGTATTACCAGAGCAAGGATGACACCCCCATCAAGGGCAAGCTGTTTGGCGAAGATGGCGGCCTGATCAAGGGCAAGCGAAAAAACCGCGATGGCGGCGGCGGCATTGGCGTAAACGGTTATCTGTGGCGCGCCTCGCTTGATACCGTCTCTTTCATGCCGCTGAAATCAGCCGATCCGTTTGGCGGCGTTATCATCACGGACTGGTATATCTCGGAAAAGACACCCAATGAGCGGCTGAAACTCACGGTTTATATTCTGGACCGGAGGCTGCGCGCCGATGCCGTTCGTGTTTCGGTTTTCAAGCAGCGCCGCAGAGGCGGATGGCGTGATACGCCGGTCGGCAAAGACACCGCCCGCAAGATAGAAAACCAGATTTTGACCCGCGCAAGGCAACTGCGTATTTCGCATCTCGACTAATTTTTATAGCTTAAGGGGCTGATCACTTGATATCTGAGCGTTACAACGCCCGCAAATGCGAGCCGCACTGGCAATCCGTGTGGGAACAAAATTCAGTTTTTCAAGCCGCTGAAGATCCGGCAAAACCGAAATATTACGTTCTGGAAATGTTTCCCTACCCGTCGGGACGAATCCATATGGGCCATGTGCGCAATTACGCCATGGGAGATGTGGTCGCCAGATACAAACGCGCCAGGGGCTTTAACGTTCTGCATCCCATGGGCTGGGATGCGTTTGGCATGCCGGCTGAAAATGCCGCCATGGAACGCGGCGTCCATCCGGGTGAGTGGACCTATTCCAATATTGACGCCATGCGAACCCAGCTCAAGCATATGGGACTGTCGCTGGACTGGTCGCGCGAATTTGCCACCTGCGATCCGGAATATTACCGCCATGAACAGGCCATGTTTCTTGATTTCCTTGCCATGGGCCTGGCTTATAGAAAAAAATCGCGGGTGAACTGGGATCCGGTTGACAACACCGTGCTTGCCAATGAGCAGGTTATTGACGGCTGCGGCTGGCGTTCCGGCGCTCCGGTGGAGCAGCGCGATCTTTCACAATGGTTCCTGAAGATCACCGATTATGCCGAAGATCTTCTTGAATCTCTCGAAGGGCTGGAAAGATGGCCGGAAAAAGTTCGCGCCATGCAAAGAAACTGGATCGGCAAATCCCGCGGTCTTCTGATCCGTTTTGCCTTTTCACCCGACAAGCGCCTGAAATCCGGCCAGAGCCTTGAGGTTTACACCACCCGGCCCGATACGCTCTTTGGCGCCAGCTTTTGCGCCCTCTCGCCGGAACACCCAATCAGCAAGTCCCTAGCCGCCGGCAATCCTGAACTGGCAGCCTTTATTCGCGAATGCCAGCAACTGGGAACAAGCGAGGAGGAAATCGAAAAGGCGGAAAAACGCGGCTTTGATACCGGCCTTAAGGTTGTCCATCCGTTTGATGCAAACTGGCAGCTTCCGGTTTATGTCGCCAATTTTATCTTGATGGATTATGGCACCGGCGCCATTTTCGGCTGCCCGGCGCATGATCAGCGCGATCTTGATTTCGCCAATGCCTATAAACTCGATGTTGTCCCCGTTGTGATCCCGGAAGACGCCGACCCCGCCACATTCACGATTGATAAGGAGGCCTATACCGGCCCGGGGAAAATTGCCAATTCAAAATTCCTTGACGGTCTGAGCGTTGATGAGGCGATGGATGTGGTGGCGGCCAGACTGGAAGAAAAAGGCACCGGAGAGCGCCAGACTCATTATCGTCTACGTGACTGGGGAGTTTCGCGCCAGCGCTATTGGGGATGCCCGATCCCGATAATTTATTGTGATAGTTGCGGAACCGTGCCGGTTCCAAAGACTGAGCTTCCGGTGCGTCTGCCTGAAGATGTAAGTTTTGACAAACCGGGCAATCCGCTTGAATCCCATCCAGACTGGAAATATGTCAAATGCCCTCAATGCGGCGGGGAGGCTCTTCGCGAAACCGACACCTTCGACACCTTCATCGATTCGTCATGGTATTTCGCCAGATTCTGCGCCCCCCATTCCTCCAGTCCCACCGAAACGCAAGCCACCGATTACTGGCTGCCGGTTGATCAGTATATCGGCGGCATTGAGCATGCCATCCTGCATCTTCTTTATTCGCGCTTTTTCACCCGCGCCATGCACAAGACCGGCCATATCAATATCGATGAGCCCTTTGGCGGCCTGTTTACCCAGGGCATGGTCATCCATGAAACCTACCGGACGCCGGAGGGCAACTGGCTCACCCCCGATGAAGTCGAAATCACCGGCGAGGGGGAAACCCGGTCGGCAATTCAGATTGAAACCGGCCAAAAGGTTGTAATCGGCTCCATAGAAAAAATGTCGAAATCACGCCGCAATACGGTTGATCCGGCCAGGATTATCGAACATTACGGCGCCGATACCGCCCGCTGGTTCATGCTCTCCGACTCGCCCCCCGAGCGCGATATCGAGTGGACCGACGCAGGCATTGAAGGCTCCTCGCGCTTTGTGCAAAGATTATGGCGAACCGTGCAACAGGGCCTGCCGATCATATCCCCCATAGCGGCGCCAAAACCGGATCGTTTTGGCGGCGAATCGATTTTGCTCAGAAAAGCCACCCACCGCACCCTGGCGGCGGTCAGCGCCGATATTGAAACTTTAAGATTTAACCGCGCCGTTGCCCGCATCTATGAATTTACCAATACCATTGTCGCGGCCGTTTCCGCCTCAGATGCGCATAAGGACAGCGGTTTTGCCTGGGCCTTAAGAGAAGCCTTGCAATATCTGACCTGCATGATCGGTCCGATGATGCCGCATCTGGGCGAAGAATGCTGGTCGGCCCTTGGTCAGGAATCACTTCTGGCCAACGCAAGCTGGCCGCAAATCGAGCAAGATTTGCTCGAGGATGACACGGTCACCATCGCGGTTCAGATCAACGGCAAAAGACGCGGTGAGATTACCTATCCCCGCGGCAGTTCCAATGATGTGATCGAATCCCTGGCCTTGAAGCTGGACAGCATCAGCCGGACATTGCAAAGTAAAGAGGTGCGAAAAATCATTATCGTACCGGAAAGAATCGTCAATGTGGTCATCTAGAAAAATCAACAAGCTGCTGATCGGTTTTCTGGTTATTGGCGGTTTTTCATTTCTTTCCGCCTGCGGGTTTCGCCCCCTTTATGGCAATGCGGCAAACTCAAAACCGGTCAAAAGCGCTCTGGCGTCAATAACGGTTGCAGAGCCCAAGACCCGATTGCAGCAGGTGATCAGAAATCATCTTGTCTATCTGCTCTCGTCGGACGAAGCGGCCCCGGCCCGTTACAAGCTCAAATTTACCGCAACCGAGCAGGAAACCAATGTTCTGGTTCAGCGCTCCACCCAGGTTGACAGGCAGATTTATCAGATTGATATCAAGTTTGAGCTTTTTGATCTTAGCCGGCCGGACAGCAAGGTACCGCTCTATAAGGGAACGGATGTGGTAAAACTCTCCTATACCCGCACCGCTTCTGAATTCAATAACATACGCGCCAAGAAAAGCGCTTCGGAGAAGGCCGGCAAAAGAGCGGCGGAAAATCTCCATATCAGGCTGGCGGCCTGGTTTGCCCGCAATCGCGCATCCTGATCTCCGATATTATGAGAATGCGACTTATTAATAATTCATCATGACGGTTCTTAAAGGCAAACAGATCCAATCCTTCCTCACCAGCCCGGATCCGGGCATTAGCGGGGTATTGATATATGGTCCGGACCGGGGCAGGGTCAGGGAACGGGCCAGACAGATCGTGACATCCGTCCTTGGCGAAGAGGATGATCCGTTTTGCCTCGCGGAACTGGGCCCGTCGAATTTGTCTTCAGACCCGGCCCTGCTGCGGGACGAGTTGATGGCCATCCCGTTTCTAGGCAACAGAAAAATTGTCTGGCTGCGCGGCACGGATAAAAATTGCGAAAACCTCATTCGGAAAACCATAAAAGATGAACGCACTCATCAGGCATTGCTGGTTGTTGAATCCCTCGCCCTCAAACCGGCATCGGCGTTGCGCAAGACATTTGAGCAATCGCGGCATCTGGTTTCGATCGCCTGTTTTGAAGATGATGGAAAATCATTGGGGCAGGTTCTGGATGATGAACTGATGCGGATGCATCAGACCATCTCGCCAGAGGCACGGGCGCAGCTCATTTCGCAACTGGGATCGGACCGGGCGCTTTCGCGCAATGAAATTGAAAAACTGTGTTTATATACCGGCGAAGGGCAACGGATTGAACTGACCGATATAGAGGCCATTTCAGGTGATACATCCTCCCTGACCATGGATATGATTGCTGATAATGTCGCTGGCGGCAATGTTGATTTGCTTGACAAGGATTATCAGCGCGCCATTTCCAGCGGCATTCAACCCGCTTCAATCCTGCTCAACGTCACCCGCCATTTGAGCCGCCTGCACTTTGTCCTGGCGAGCGCGGCGCAGGGCCAGTCACGCCAATCCCTGCTAGCGCGCCTGCGCCCGCCCGTCCATTTCAAACGCAAGGACGCTTTTACCCGGCAATTGAACAGGTGGAGTGAACCGCAACTGAGAAAGGCGCTTGGTCTTTTAAGGCAATCAGAGCTTCAGAGCCGCACAGGTCACGCCAATCCGGCAACGCTTGTCAACCGTGCCCTGCTTCAGATCTCGACCCTGGCTTCACCGCGACGCGGATAACCGGCCGTATTCATGAAACTCTGATCGGGATTAAAACGCTTCCGAATCGGGTTTGGTGGTCAGACGGCGGCAAATTTCATCGAGCTGCTCGAGAGTTTTATAAGAAATCCGCATTTCCCCGCCCCGGCTGCCCTTGTGCCGGATATCGACTTTAAGCCCGAGAGCAGTGGTCAGATCATTTTCCAGCGCAAGCGTATCGGTATCCTTTTGCGCCCTGGCCGGTTTTTTGCTTTTTGCCTTCTCGGGCTCCTTCACCAACTGCTCGGTTTGACGCACATTCAAGCCTTCCTGAACAACGCGCAAGGCATGGGTCTCGGCATCAGGTGAAGCCAGCAACGCACGGGCATGCCCGGCGCTGAGAAGACCATCGGTAACAAAATCCTTGATTTTTTCAGGCAGTTTGAGAAGGCGCAACGTATTGGTCAGATGCGGCCGGCTTTTGCCGATCGCCCGCGAGAGCTGCTCCTGGGTATAGCCAAACTCGTCAATTAAACGGCGATAGCCATTGGCCTCCTCCATGGCGTTCAAATCGGCTCTTTGCACATTTTCTATAATGGCGATTTCAAGCGCTTCGGCATCAGAAACATCGCGGCGGATGACGGGAATTTCATGCAACTGCGCGTGTTGCGCCGCCCGCCAGCGCCTCTCGCCGGCAATGATTTCAAAATTCTTGTCGGAACCGGGCGCGCGCCGCACCACAATCGGCTGCAACAGGCCCTTTTCCCGGATCGAATCCGCCAACTCCTCGATATCCTCGGGATTGAAATTCTTTCTGGGATTGAGGTTGTTGGGCACGATAAATTCGATAGGCACGCTTCGCAAACCCCTGGCGCGCTCTACGCTCTCATCTTCAGCATAATCATCGCCAAGCAGCGCCGCAAGGCCGCGTCCCAGTCTGTCTTTAACATGTTCATTAGCCATTTGTTTTATCCTACAGCCTCAGTGGCAAATATATTGTGCCGGACGTGAATCGATTTGCCGGAACTACCCGGCGTTAAAAATTCCCTCACGCTGCGCGCAATGTTTTCTCCCGCTGAATAATTTCTGATGCCAATTTGATATAAGCCTGTGAACCGGTACAGGTATGATCATAAAGCAGCGCCGGTTTGCCATATGACGGCGCCTCGGAAATTCTGACATTACGCGGTATGACCGTTTTATAAACCTTGTCCCCCAGATAGGCCCTGACATCATCAGCCACCTGCCCCGAAAGATTGTTTCGCTTGTCAAACATTGTCAGGATGATGCCATGAATATCCAGATCGGGGTTCAGGGTATTGCGCACCCGCTCCACCGTGCGCAACAGCTGGCTCAAACCCTCCAGGGCAAAAAACTCGCATTGCAGCGGAACCAGAACCGAGCTTGCCGCCGCCAGTGCATTGATGGTGAGCAAATTGAGCGAAGGCGGGCAATCAACCAGAATATAAGAGTAGTTACGCTCATGAATCGAATCCGTCTTGCCCTCAGCCAGCCGGGCAATGGCGTCTTTAAGACGATAGGTCCGCCGCGCCGCCTCCGAAAGCTCCAGTTCCGCACCGAGCAAATCCAGGGTGGAGGGCGCCACATGCAAACGCGGTATGCCCGTCTCGACAATCGCCTGCGACAGCGGCTTTCTGCCCATCATGACATCATAGGTCGAATGCTTGCGCTTTGATCTGTCAAGCCCGAGCCCCGTACTGGCGTTCCCCTGCGGATCAAGATCAATGATCAATACATTTTCCTCGACAGCGGCGAGCGCCGTCCCCAGATTGATCGCCGTTGTTGTCTTGCCAACGCCGCCCTTTTGATTGGCCAGGGTCAATATTCTGGGGGTTTTGGCCGTTTTGCGGCGAAGCTTTCCCAAATTAAACATGATTTTCTTTTCCAGGTATTGCTTGGATATCACTCACGACCAGAATTTTCCCGTCTGGGTCCGTCTGACTTGGGTGAATTTGAGCCGTAATATTCCAACATTTAGAGGCCTGGGTCAATTCTTCATCTACATATTGACCCTTAAGAAACAAACAGCGGCTATTTATCCCCAGAAAAGGCTGCGCCAAACCCAGCAGCTTATCTAAAGGCGCCAGCGCCCGGGCGGTGAGAATATCCGCTTTAATCTCACCGGGCCGGAAACTCTCTATCCTGCGGTTTAAAACCTTGACCCTGACATTGGCCATGCGGGCCGCCTCGCGTAAAAAGGCGCATTTTTTACCATTGCTTTCAATCAGCGTGAACCTGGCCTCCGGCCTCTCATGAAGCGCCATGGCCAGAATCAGACCGGGAAACCCGGCGCCGGATCCGATATCAAGAAATGAAATTGCCCCCGCCGGGATAAAATCCAGCAATTGCAGCGAATCGGCAATATGACGTTGCCGCAACCGTTGCATCTCTCCTGCACCGACAAGATTCATGCGGCTATTCCACTTAAAAAGCAATTCGATAAATCGCTCCAGTCTCGCCTCTGTTTCACGTGAAACATTGGGGATCGCGGAAGGCGTATCCCTGGACGGTCTAATTTTCATTTCTGACATGAATCGAACTTCTTCACATACCGTAACAACAAGGTAATGGCCGCCGGAGTCATACCATCGATCCTGGACGCCTGACCCAGCGTTTGCGGCCGGACCTCGATAAGTTTTTCCCGTATCTCCCACGATAAGCCTGATATGTGGTTGTAATCAATAGTGCCGTCCAATAGCAGATTTTCCTCTTTGCGAAAGGCAGTGATTTCATCCCTTTGCCGTTCAAGATAAACCGAGTATTTGGCATCGATCTCCAATTGCTCTGAGATTACGGCATCAAATTGTTTTATCTGTGGCCAGATCCGGCTCAGTTTTTCCCAGCCAATATCCGGATAAGATAAATACTCAAGCGCCGTCCGCCTTACCCCGTCCATGGCGACCTGAATTCCGAATTTTCCGGCCTCATTGGGCGTCATCGTCAGTTCTGAACATACTTGGCGCGCTTTTCTCAATTTGTCCAGTTTCCTTGAATAGAAACACTCCCTGTCCCGGCCTATACACCCGGCGGCCATACCCTTGGCGTGAAGCCTCTGATCCGCATTATCAGCCCTGAGGCTTAACCTGTACTCGGCTCTTGACGTGAACATCCGGTAGGGCTCGGTAATCCCGCGTATAACCATATCATCGATCATCACCCCTATATACGCATCGGCCCGATCAAGAATGAAGGGGTCCTGTCCCGTGCATAATCTGGCGGCATTGATACCGGCGACAAGCCCCTGGGCTGCGGCTTCTTCATATCCTGTCGTGCCGTTGATCTGTCCGGCCAGAAACAATCCCCCGATTCGCTTTGTTTCCAGCGAGTGAAGCAAGGATCTGGGATCTATATAGTCATATTCTATCGCGTAACCCGGCCTGAGTATTTCGACATTCTCCAGCCCTTCGATCGTATGAATGAATTGTTGCTGCAGTTTTTGCGACATGGACGTCGATATGCCGTTGGGATAAACCGTATCATCGTCGAGCCCTTCGGGTTCAAGAAAAATCTGATGGTTGGATTTATCGGCAAAACGCAAAACCTTGTCTTCAATGGACGGGCAATATCTTGGCCCGCGCGATCCGATCTGGCCTGAATATATCGGTGCCGAATCGAGGTTTGATTTAATGATCGCATGCGTGTCCGGATTCGTCTGGGTTAAAAAGCACGAGATTTGCGGTGTGGTGATTTCCTCGGTTAAAAAGGAAAAAGGCACCGGGGGCGTATCGCCCTTTTGCTCCTGAAGAATATTCCAGTTGACGCTGCGGCCTGATAATCTCGCCGGCGTCCCGGTTTTCAAACGCCCAAGCGGGAATTGCGCCCTGGAAAGCGACTTTGCCAGACCCAGAGCCGGTTCGGCCCCGAATCGTCCGGCCGGCCATGACTTGTCACCGATATGAATAACGCCGCGCAGAAAGGTTCCAGTGGTGAGCACAACACTTCGGGCGGGCAATAAACATCCATCCTGTAATCTGATACCAGTGAAGTGACTGTCCTTGATCTCCAGATCTTCTGCGCTGCCTTCAATCAGATCAAGATATTCAATATCCTGAAGACACTTCAGCATGGCCTGCCGGTAGAGTTTTCTGTCACTCTGCGCCCGCGGTCCCCTGACAGCCGGCCCCTTTCTCTTGTTTAACATTCTGAACTGAATGCCTGATAGATCAGCGACCCTGCCCATCAAGCCATCAAGTGCATCAATTTCCCGCACCAGATGCCCTTTACCCAGCCCACCGATAGCGGGATTGCACGACATCTCTCCAATTGTTGCTAAATCATGCGTTACCAGAGCCGTCCTGGCGCCCAGCCTCGCAGCGGCAGCAGCGGCCTCACAGCCGGCATGGCCGCCTCCGACAACCACAACATCATATGAAAATGCTGATTTCAACGGTGATATTTTCCTCTGATGGACGTTTTAGATTGCATTTCCTGGTAATGAATCTACTCAGAATATCTTTTCGGAATCGAAATGTTTCACGTGAAACATTATTTGCCAATGCAGAATTCGGCAAACACCACATCGAGAATCTCCTCGACACCCACCTTGCCGATAATCACCCCTATTTTATCAATGGCGATTCTGATCATCTCAACTTTCAAATCGAATTGTTCGTCAGTAAATTCCTGAGCCTGTTTTATCGCCTCAACACATTCCTGCAAATAGATTTTATGTCTTTGCCTGATCACCACGGAATCAATTCCGCTTTGCAAACCTGCACTGGCTTTTTCAGCCACGTAGTTCAGTAAGTTATCAAGCCCCTGACCGGTTTTCGCTGAGATGTAAAACTCGCCTTGTGTTTCTTCCATCTCACCCAGATCAATTTTGTTCCAGACAATAAGGGTCTCCACCTTATCGAATATTCCAGCCAGCGGCATTTTAGTTCCGGGGGAGAATCGATCCTTGATATGCAGAACCAGATCAGCTTTGTTGATTTCTTTAACCGCCCGCTTGATGCCCTCCTTTTCTATATCCTGTTTGGTTTCTCTCAAACCGGCTGTATCACTGATAAGTACCGGCATGCCCAACAGGTCGAGTTGGACCTGCAAGACATCCCGTGTTGTACCCGGCTGATCGGAAACAATGGCGACGTCCCGTCGCGCCAGAGTATTGAGCAAAGTCGATTTTCCGGCATTGACATCCCCGGCCAGGACAATACGAAAGCCGTTTCTTAATCTCTCACCATGAATCGCCGTGTTAAGCGAGGCCTCTATCTCATCGCTGAGATTCTGTAATTTCATTTGAATTTTTGCGTTCAGATCATCGCTCAACTCCTCTTCCGAAAAGTCTATGCTGGCCTCCATAAAGGCCAGCAAGGTTTTTAAATCCTCGCGCCATTTCCCATATTGCCGGCTTCCAAATCCCTGATAGTGTTTTAACGCCAGTTCAATTTGCGATTCGGTTTCCGCATGAATAAGATCCGAAAGAGCCTCTATCTCCGTCAAATCCATTTTACGATTTAAAAAAGCCCGCCGGGTGAACACTCCAGGATCGGCGGGAACCAAACCGTCATATTTCATTAACTCAGCGAATAAAAGCCGCGTTACCGCCATACTGCCGTGAACATGAAATTCAACGACATCTTCACCCGTATAACTGCCCGGAGCCGGAAACCACAAAACCAGCGCTTCATCAATGATTTTATCCGACCCTGCCCGGCGAAGATTCCTCAAGGATGCATATCTTGGCTGCGGAACACTACCTGTCATGCCAGTTAAAACCTGACGGCAATGGGGACCCGAGAGCCTGACAACGCTGATACCGGCCACACCCTTTCCCGAGGCGAGGGCAAAAACCGTTTTGCCTTCTTGTGCTCCTGTAATCATTCTGCTCTCTTGTCCTGTATGTTCATACCGCTGTCATTACGCTTGTGAATCAAAGTTAAAATAATTTAGATCATTTCCAAATTATATTGATTTATGCAAATTCCTGCATATGTTATCAACATATCTGTGTTTAACCGAAGGAAATCAAAATGGGAATTGAAATTGATATAGCCTGTCCCGATCGAACATTCATGGGCTATCTTTCCATGCCGGAACATAAAGTCGGACCCGGCGTTATTCTCCTTCATGATAAATTTGGTATTGATACCGTTCTTCGCTCCAGGGCGGATGCCCTGTCTCAAAAGCTTGGTGTCTTTGTTCTTATCCCGGATTTGTTCTGGCGCCAGCAGCCTTGCCTGAACCTGAATGCCTTATCACAGCCGGATCAGGAAAAAGCCAACACATTGCAGAACAGCTTTGATTTTGAAACCGGCAGCAAGGATACACTCGACACCATAACCGCCCTGCGCGAGATCGGAGGTTGCACCGGCCGCGTCGGCGTTCTCGGTTATGGTCTTGGCGGCCGCCTCGCCTTTATGGCCTCGGCCCGCAGCGATATAAATGCCTCTGTCAGCTATTACGGCGCCGGGATTGAAAACCATCTCACTGAGGCCATCAAGATAACAAATCCCCTTCTGCTGCACTTTGCCACTAAAGGCGAGCCCGGCGGCACCGCCACAAGGAAGCAAATCCTCTCATCTTTAAAAGATTATTTTATGATTACCCATCATATTTATCTCGATTGCCGCCAGGGTTTTGCCCGTCCCGGCATTTCAGCTTTTGATGTTGAAAATGCCCGGCTTGCCGATCGGCGCTCGGAAGAGTTTCTCGCCGCCAATCTGGCTTTTTAATATTTTTCTCCACCGGTAAAACTCAGGCAATCCTTGTTTTTCGCGGTGATTACGTGCCCGAATCGAAATCGGAACCTTTCTGCAACAGTCAGAACCCGTTTATGTGTTCATCGAGTCGAAGAATTCCTTGTTGTTTTTGGTCTGAGAGAGTTTATCGAGCAGGAACTCGATGGCGTCAACCGTTCCCATCGGATTGAGAATCCGCCGCAGGACATACATCTTCTTCAAAACATCCGCTTCAACGATCAGTTCTTCTTTTCTTGTTCCCGAGCGTAAAATATCCATGGACGGGAAAACCCGCTTGTCGGCGCATTTGCGGTCCAGGATAATTTCCGAGTTGCCGGTCCCTTTGAATTCTTCAAAAATCACCTCATCCATACGGCTGCCGGTATCAATCAACGCAGTGGAGACGATGGTCAGCGATCCGCCTTCTTCGATGTTTCGCGCTGCGCCAAAAAAGCGTTTTGGTCTTTGCAGCGCATTGGCGTCCACGCCGCCCGTGAGCACTTTGCCCGATGACGGCACCACCGTATTATAGGCCCGCCCCAGCCGGGTGATGGAATCCAGCAAGATGACAACATCGCGTCCATGCTCCACCAGACGCTTGGCTTTTTCGATCACCATCTCCGCCACCTGCACATGCCGCGTCGCCGGTTCATCAAATGTCGAGCTGACAACCTCGCCCATAACCGAGCGCTGCATATCCGTGACCTCTTCTGGTCGTTCATCGATAAGAAGGACGATCAAATAGCATTCGGGATGATTCCTGGTGACGCTATGGGCGATATTTTGCAGCAAAACCGTTTTGCCGGTTCGCGGCGGCGCCACGATAAGAGCGCGCTGGCCCTTGCCCAGCGGTGCAACAATATCAATAACGCGTGAACTTCTGTCTTTTAACGCCGGATCATCAACTTCCATATACAGACGTTCATCAGGATAGAGCGGCGTCAGATTATCGAAATGAATTTTGTGGCGCGCTTTTTCCTTATCATCAAAATTGATTTTATTCACCTGCAGCAGAGCGAAATAGCGCTCGCCTTCGCGCGGTGAGCGGATAGGCCCCTCGATGGTATCACCGGTTTTGAGATTAAATTTCCTGATCTGCGAGGGCGAGACATAAATATCATCAGGCCCCGGTAGATAATTGGCATCGGGTGAGCGCAGAAACCCAAATCCGTCCTGCAAGACCTCAACCACCCCTTCACCTATGATCTCAATTCTATTTTCCGCCAGCTCTTTTAAGATCGCGAACATCAATTCCTGTTTCAACAATGCACTGGCATTTTCAACGTCTTGTTCTTCAGCGAATATCAACAGCTCTGTTGGTGATTTCTCTTTAAGATCCTGTAATTTGATCTGTTCCATAAAATCAGCTCCTCTTCATCCGCTCTGGTTCACAATCGCAATGCTGCGAATACCGCTCTGCAATCTGGATGGATATTTGATATGATATAATCTTGGAAAAAGGACTTCTCCCGCGGACGCGGTGTCATTGACTGATAACAGATTGTTTCCGACCTGAAAAGCCATCAATGCTTAAAAAGGTCTCACAATGACCAAAATCACAATCGCAATCATGAGCAATGTCGGAATTTCGTTTATATAACGGAAAAACTTTTCCGAATGTCGATTCATATTTTCTTGAAATAATGAAACTTGTCTTCCAAGATAAAAATGGAATATTGTAATCAAAACAACCAGAACAATCTTGATATGAAACCAGATATCTGTTTGAAAATCTATAATACCCGGAGTAAATAAGCATAATGATCCAAAAAACCACATTAAATATAATGCTGGTTGCATAATATAATTATATAATTTATATTCCATTATTTTAAATTTATCACTGGATAATTCAGTATTATCTTTTTGACTGTGATAAACAAATAATCTTGGAAGATAAAAAATACCAGACATCCATGCAATCATGCTTATGACATGCAATGCCTTTGTCCAGGGATATAATTCACTGAGAAAATCAAACAT
>CAZIVB010000002.1:0-38155 GCA_964542565.1 uncultured Hyphomicrobiales bacterium
CCTCCCGGGGCGGGTCGTGGCGCACCGGCTGGCAATTGGGCAGGGCCCATTGCTTCGCCGGCGGCAGCAGCTGGTTGATGGGCTGGTAAATGCCGCCATGGGCAACGATCAGCACCGGCCCGTCATGGTCCAGCGCCGCATTGATCGCCTTTTCCGCCCGGCCCATGAAGGCGTTATAGGGCTCAACCTCTTCCGGCACGCCCGAGATATCGCCGCTGAGCCAGTCGGGGAGCCATCCCGGCGAAACCGCCCCTTCATAAGGGCCAAAATCACATTCGTGCAAATCGTCGATTTCAATGATCGGACAATCAAGCGCCTCGTTGAGAATATCGGCTGTTTTGCGGGCGCGGGAAAGCGGGCTGGAGCAGATCAGCGCAATCGGCTGCCCGGCGAGCCTGTCCTTGGCGTCATAGGCCTGCCTTACGCCGGTCGCATTGAGCGGCACATCGGCATTGCCCTGCAATCTTCCCTCAAGGTTCCAGTCGGTCTGCCCGTGACGGATATAGTAAAACGGTCTGTGAATGATCATAAATTAAAAAATCTCCTGAAAAACCTGCAAATAGTTTCGGATTGGACTCTTGGCGGATCATGTCCGTTTGCGCCGGGGAATTCCGGTAAACCCTACTTGCGTGACACAGGCTCAATGCGCAGTATTTTTCCGTTGGCGGAATCGGTCAGAAGATAGACAAAGCCGTCCGGTCCCTGGCGCACATCGCGGATGCGCGCCTTGAGCCCCTTGAGCAGACGCTCTTCGGCGATAACGTGTTCTCCCTTCAGGCTCAGGCGCACCAGCAGGCGGTATTTGAGCGCCCCGACCAGCAGATTGCCTTTCCATTCGGGAAATTTATCCCCCGTGTAAAACGCCATTCCCGAAGGCGCAATCGAGGGGTCCCAGTAATATAACGGCTGCTCCATGCCTGATTTATGTGTGCCCTCGCCAATTTTAAGCCCTGAGTAATGCACCCCATAGGCAATCACCGGCCAGCCATAATTCCTGCCCGCTTCAATGATGTTGATCTCATCGCCGCCCCTTGCGCCGTGTTCGTGAATCCACAGCTTTCGCGTTTGCGGATGCAGGGCCGCGCCTTGCGGATTGCGGTGCCCGTATGAGAAGATTTCCGGGCGAAAGGGCGGCTTGCCAACAAACGGGTTATCTTCAGGAACAGCGCCGTTTTTATCAATCCGGATTACCTGGCCGCGATTGACGCTGCGGTCCTGCGCCCTTTTGCCCTCGCCGCGCTCGCCGATGGTTATATAAAGCAGGCCATCGCGCGCGATCACGATGCGTGAGCCAAAATGCCGCCCGCCCTGACTTTTCGGCCATTGGCGAAAAATGATTTTTACCTTTTGCAGGCGCTTGCCTCGCAACTCGGCTCTTGCCACCGCTGTCCCAAAACCGCCTTTTCCCGCCTCCGTAAACGAAAAAAAGATCGTCCGGTTGGCAGCAAAATCCGGGTCAACCACAACATCAAGCAACCCGCCCTGTCCGCCATAGGCAATAGCGGGAAGCCCTTTTACCGGGGGCGAGACTTTGCCGCTCCTTGAGACAATGCGCAGATGTCCCGGTTTTTCCGTTACCAGCATACGCCCGTCCGGCAGCCAGGCCATGGACCAGGGAAACTTCAGCCCCTGCGCAATGGTGACAGCGCGCAGATGATAAAGCTCGCTGGAAAAAGACTGCCCGGTCGCCGGCACAACAAAACCAAGAAACGCAAGAGCTGGTAAAATCAAATACATGCGGGCCATTTGCAAATTCCTTCCGGTTGCCTCCTGACTGGAGCACTATTCTAGCGCCATGCAAGGGATCGGGGAATCAGATAACTCAAGCGTGATACGCCCCTTGCAATATATGCAGCAGCAGCAAGGTTTTCATATCAACAATCTTGCCGTTTTTGGCCAGCGCCATGGCCTCCTCAAACGGCATTTCCACCGCCTCGATATCTTCACCCTCATGCGCCAGCCCGCCGCCCGCGCCGGGTTTGGCCGCGCCAATCTCGGCGATGAAAAGGTAAAGTTTCTCGGTGAGCGCGCCGGGCGATGAAAAGCAATGGCCATGGGAAGTGAGCTTTAACGCCTCATATCCGGCCTCTTCGAGGATCTCGCGCCGCGCGCAGTCCTCGGGCGTCTCGCCGGGGTCAATGATTCCGGCGCAGCACTCCCAGAGCCGTCCATGATGGTCGGCGACATAGGCGGGAAAACGAAACTGGCGGATCAGCACAACCGTATTTTTCACCCGGTTATAGGGCAAGATGGCCGCCGCCGAGCCATTGTCGCGATACTCCCAGTTGACGCGCTGGATACTTCCGTCGCGCCGCCTCTGGTCATATTGCGCCAGGTAGTAACGCGACCAGCCCTCAAAAACCAGATCGTTTTTGATGATGCGGATTTCCGGCTCGTCATCGTTGTCCTCGTCCCGGTTGCTCATGCCCGCAAATTTTCTTTATGAACATGCACCTCGGTTGCCGCCAGCGCCGCCTCGATGCCGTCAAACAGGGCATTGACTTCCTCTTGCGTGATAATCAGCGGCGGGCAGATCGCCAGCGTGTCGCCGATGGCGCGCACGATCACCCCGTTCGTCTCCCCGGCTTTTGCGCAGAACGCCCCGACAAGCTGTTGCGGCTTGAAAGAGCGTTTTGAGGCTTTGTCCGCCACCAGCTCCACCCCGCCAACCAGCCCCGCGCCGCGCGCCTCGCCCACCAGCGGATGCTCTTCCAGCGCTTTCAGGCGGCTTTGAAACAGCGGCGTGAGGGCGCGCACATGGGCCGGGATATCTTCGCGCTCATAAATCTCGATCGCTTTTAGCGCCGTTGCCGCCGCCACCGGATGGCCGGTATAGGTATAGCCATGGCCAAATCCGCCCAGCTTGCGCGACTGGTCCAGCATCGCCTGGTACATATCCTCCGGCACGGTGAGCCCGCCCATGGGCACATAGCCTGATGTGAGCGCCTTGGCGAAAGAGATGCTGTCGGGTTCAAACCCGTAAGTCTCGCAGCCAAACCAGTCCCCCAGACGCCCAAAGCCGCAAATCACCTCATCGGAGATCATATAGACATCATATTTGCGGCACACCTGCTGGATTTTGGCGAAATACGTCGCCGGCGGCACAATAACCCCGCCCGCCCCCATAACCGGCTCGGCGATAAAGGCCGCCACCGTTTCAGGGCCCTCATCTACAATCATTTTCTCCAGATTGCCCGCCAGACGGGTGGCAAATTCCTCCTCCGTCTCGCCATCTTGCGCAAAGCGGTAATGATGCGGGCAATCGGTGTGCAAAATCCGGTCTATGGGCAGATCGAAATCATTCTGCACAATCGGCAGCCCGGTCAGGCTGGCGCTCGCCACCGTAACGCCGTGATAGGCCTTTTGCCGCGAGATGATTTTCTTTTTTTCCGCTTTGCCGCGGGCATTGTTGTAATACCACAGCAGCTTGATCTGGGTGTCATTGGCTTCCGAGCCCGAATTGGTGAAGAAAATCTTCGAGGCCGGGGCAGGGGAGAGTTGCTTGATCTTCTCCGCCAGCTCGATCGCCATATCATGGCTCTTGCCGCCAAAAAGATGGGTGAAGGCCAGCTTGCCCATCTGCGCCGAGGCCGCCTCCACAAGTTCCTCATTGCCATAGCCCAGCGCCGTGCACCACAGCCCCGCCATGCCTTCAATATAGCGCTTGCCCTGATTATCCCAGACATAAACCCCTTCGCCCCGCTCCAGCACCATCGGCCCGGTTTCGCGGAACGCGGCCAGATTGGTGTAAGGATGGATCAGGGTTTCCACATCGCGCGAGGCGGCATTGCTCAATTTGCTCATTTGCTTCCCGTTTTTACAAAAATACGCTTGGCGCAGTTAGACAAAATCGGGCGGCGGTGTAAAGCCGCCATTCAGTTTCTCAATTATTTTCGCCGCTTCAATCGGCGTCAGATCCTCCTGATAGGGGCCGATAACCTGAACCCCCACCGGCAAACCTTCAGGCGAAAGCCCCATCGGCGCGGCCGTGGCGGGCAGATGCGCGCCGGTCGCCAGCGCCGCCCAGTGCATCAGATCGCCGTAAGGGCGCGGCTGGCCATTAACCGTAATCTGCCGTGCCCAGAAATTGGCGTCCTGCTCATGGGCAAAGGCGCTGACATTGGCCGGCGGGCATAAAACCACATCATAATTGGCAAAAAACCGCGCCCAGATCGCCTTGATATGTTCGCGTTGCTCAACCAGCGCCAGCGCTTGCGCATATGAGAGCGCCGCGCCGCGCGCCTGCATGGCGGCATGGGTCCTGTCATCCTCATCAAGCTCACCGGCGCGCCGTATCAGACTGGCGCGGGTTTTGGCCGGGAACTCGCACGTCATCAGCGCATGCATGAGCAGGGCGTAATTTTCAAACGCCTGGGCGAAATCAAGCTCGGGCCGGGCGTTAAAATCAACCCTGGCGCCCGCATCGCGCAACATCTCGCCGCAGCGTGTCACGGTAGCCGAAATATGCGCATCCACCGGCGAGAATTCATCATCCGCCCACACCGCCACCCGCAAATCCTGCGGGGTTGTTGCCCGCGCTCGGGGAAGGCGCAGGGCAAACGCCCGTTCTTCCGGCCTTGGCGCGGCCAGAACCTGCAAAATCAGTTCCAGATCCCCTGCCGAGCGCGCCAGCGGGCCAATCACGATTAAATCCGCCTGCATCAATGTGCCGGGTTTGCCCGGAATGTGACCCCGTGAAGACACCAGCCCGAAGCTGGGCTTATGGCTGAACAGGCCGCAAAAATGCGACGGCAGCCGGATCGAGCCGCCAATATCCGAGCCGATATCGGCCCCCGTCAACCCGGCGCTGACCGCCGCCGCCGCCCCGCCTGATGAGCCGCCCGGCGTGCGGGCAAGATCCCACGGATTATTGCTGGTGCCGTAAATGGCGTTAAACGCCTGCCAGTCGCCGCTCATATAAGGCGTGTTGGATTTGGCCAGAATGATCGCCCCGGCGGCGCGCAATCTGGCGACGCTCACCGCATCGGCTGCCGGAATATGGCTCTTATATTCCGGCGCGCCGCTGGTGGTGAGCAGGTCTTTGGTCTCCAGCGCGTCCTTGATGGTCATGGGCAGCCCGTGCAGGGGGCCGGGTTTTTCACCCCTTGCCCGCGCCGCATCCGCCCGCCGCGCCTGCGCCAGCGCATTATCAAAATCCCGCGCCGCCAGCGCATTAATACGCGGGTTATATTTTTCAATCCGGTCAATGAAAAGCTGCGTTAATCTTGCAGATGTCAGCGCCCCTTCCTCCATGAGGGCAAGGAGCCTGTGAGCGGGCGCAAAGGCAATATCGGGATCAGGCATGAATCTTGAACTTTCAAAGTTTATAACAGGATAAACTCATCCTGCGCCTTGGAGGCATAGCCCGCAATCCCCTTTTCGATCAAGTGCTCCAGATGCCCCTGAACCGAAAGCCCGGCGGCGAAAACAAGCCGTGGATCGATATCCCTGTAGAGCTGCGCCACCATTTTCGAAATGCTCCGGTCTCCGGCCTTCAGCCGCTCAACAATGGCCGCCTCGCGCATCCGGCGATGGGCGATGAGGGCGCGGGTCAGGGTTTTTGGGCGTTTGACCTGCCCGCCATGGGCCGGCCAGTAGATATCGTCATCGCGCTCCAGAAGCTTTTCAAGCGCGGCAAAATAATCCCCCATATGACCCCATGGCGGCGCGATTACGCTGGTTGACCAGCCCATGACATGATCGCCGGTAAAAAGCGCTTTTTCTTCCACCAGGCAAAAACACAGATGATTCGAAATATGCCCCGGCGTGTGGACCGCCTCCAGCGTCCAGCCACTGCCCGCAATTTCCTGCCCGTCTTTCAGGCTGAAATCAGGGTTAAAATCCTTGTCCCCGCCATCATCAAGCTGCGGGCCTGAAAGTTTTATGACCGGATGGGGGCCAAAGGCATAAGTCGGCGCGCCGCTGATCTTTTTGAGCATGGCCGCGCCCGGCGAGTGGTCACGGTGAGTATGGGTGAGGAAAATATGCGAAATGCGTTCATCCCCCAGCCCCTGAAGCAAAGCCTGGATATGCGCCTCATCCACCGGTCCCGGATCAATGACCGCCACCTCGCCGCGCCCGATGATATAGCTGTTGGTGCCCTTGAAGGTAAAAGGGCCCGGATTCTTCACCGTGATGCGGCGGATGAGCGGCGAGAGTTGGTAAATCTTGCCATACTCACATTCAAAATTGCGCGTGAATGGAATTTTATCAGCCATAGGAATACCTTGTTCAGCTTCGCGTTAGGCATTATAGAGTTCTAACGAGATGAATCGACAAGCATAAAAAGGCAAATCCCCGATGACACGCGCTGCAACCCACCTGCCCTTTTCCCATACGCTCTGGCCTGCACTTGAGGCTTCCGCGCTGCGAAAAGGCCTTCTGGTTGTTGCAGGAGCGGCCCTGCTTGCCGTTTCCGCCAAAATCCAGATCCCGTTTTACCCCGTCCCCTTGACCATGCAGACCCTTGTCGTGGTGCTGATCGGGGCCGCTATGGGGATGCGTCTGGGCGCGGCCACTGTGCTGCTTTATCTGGCCGAGGGCGCCATGGGCCTGCCGGTCTTCGCCGGTCCCGTGGCTGGCATGGCCTATCTGACCGGCCCCACGGCGGGCTTCCTGCTCGGCTTTGTGCTCGCCGCCGCAGCGGCAGGGTATCTTGCCGAACGCGGCTGGGACCGCAATCCGCTGAGCACTTTTGCATTGATGGTGTTCGCCGCGGCGCTGATCTATATCCCCGGCCTGCTCTGGCTCGGCACTTTGTTTGGCGCGGAAACCGCCATCGCCAAGGGCTTGTTGCCCTTCATTTTCGGCGATCTTCTCAAAATCGCCCTCGCCACCGCCATCCTGCCTCTGGTGTGGAAATTTATCCGCTAGGGATACCCTGCAAGTCTCATGAACCGCGCGCTTGAAATTCTTCAAAGCCGCTTCGGGTACCATGAATTCCGCCGCCATCAGGCCGCGATCATCGAAGCGGTGCTGGAGGGGCGCGATGTTCTGGCGCTCATGCCCACGGGGGGCGGCAAATCTCTGTGCTACCAGATCCCCGCTCTCATCCGCGAGGGGGCAGGGGTGATCATCTCGCCGCTCATCGCCCTGATGCATGATCAGGTCGCGGCGATGCGGCTGCTTGGCATCCGCGCCGCGTATCTCAACTCCACGCTCGATTTTGCCGCTGTTCGCGAAACCGAAACCGCGTTGCTGGAGGGTAAGCTTGACCTGCTTTATATTGCGCCGGAACGTCTGGCAAATGAGCGCATGCTTGATTTGCTGGACCGGGCCAAAATCGCCCTTTTCGCCATAGATGAGGCCCACTGCGTCTCACAATGGGGCCATGATTTTCGCCCCGAATACAAGCGGCTTTCCTTTCTGCATGAGCGCTATGGCGCCGTCCCGCGCATCGCTCTTACCGCCACCGCCGATGGTCCCACGCGGCGCGAGATCATCTCCGAACTGGCGCTTGAGAACGCCGATCAGTTCATCGCCTCCTTTGACCGCCCCAATATCCGCTACACCATCGCGCAAGGGGCGGGCGGGCGCGAGGCATTGTGGAAATTCCTCGCCCGTGAACATGAGGGGGACGCAGGCATCGTCTATTGCCTGTCGCGCAAGAAGGTGGAAGATATCGCCCGCTGGCTGACAAACAAGGGCCGCACCGCCTTGCCCTATCACGCCGGGCTGCACAAGGATGAGCGCCAGCATAATATGGAGCGTTTTTTACGCGAAGAGGGGGTGATTATCGTCGCCACCATCGCCTTTGGCATGGGGATCGACAAACCCGATGTGCGCTTTGTCGCCCATCTGAACCTGCCCAAATCCATCGAAGCCTATTATCAGGAAACCGGCCGCGCCGGGCGCGATGGCTTGCCCGCCAATGCCTGGATGAGCTACGGCTTGCAGGAAGTCATCATGTTCCGTCAATGGCTGCGCGGCTCAGAAGCGGGCGAGATCCACAAGCGGGTCCAGCACGGCAAGCTTGAAGCCTTGCTGGGCTTTTGCGAACTGACCACCTGCCGCCGCCAGGCGCTGCTGGCCTATTTCGGCGAGGATTTGCCCAAGCCCTGCGGCAATTGCGACAATTGCATCAATCCGCCCGAGACCTTTGACGGCACCATAGAGGCGCAAAAGGCACTCTCCACCGTGTACCGGACGGGGCAGATGTTCGGGGTGCAATATCTGATTGACGTGCTGGGGGGCAAGGCTGACGAACGGATTTTGCGCAACGGCCATGACGCCCTGAGCACCTTTGGCATTGGCGCGGATGTAAAACCGGTGGAATGGCGCGGCATCTTCCGCCAGCTTATCGCCCAGGGGTTTTTAACCTCCGATACCGAAGGTCACGGCTCGTTGAAACTTGCCGAAAAGTCGCGCCCGGTCTTGCGCGGCAAACAGCAAGTGCAATTGCGCAAGCGCCGGAAACCGGCCCCCGCAAAGGCTAGGCGCAAGCCCCGGACCGCGATCATTTTATCCGAAGGTGATCAGCCCCTGTGGGATACATTGCGCGCCCTTCGCCTCGATCTGGCAAGAGAGCAGAATGTCCCGCCCTATGTGATCTTTCACGATTCGACCTTGAAAGAACTGGTCAGCGCCAAACCGGCGACTCTCGATGAAATGGCCGAAATTTCAGGCATCGGCAGCGCCAAACTGAAGAAATACGGCCAGATATTTCTCGACGCCGTAACCGCCTCACCTGATCAGCCGTGAAGCCTGCCGCGCCCGAAACGTTTTTGCCGCGCTGATTGCGTGAAACGATTCCGGTCAGGTGACAAAGGAGTTGATCAAGGGCTCACTTGATCAGCTTGGAGATCACCTTGAATTCCGGCGTTCCGGCCCGCTCCAGCCATTCAAAAAGCGCCATTTCGGTGTTGATGACGCTGATCCCCGCCGCGCGCATGCGCGCCAGCGCCAGTCTGCGGCTTGAGGCGGTGCGCGAGGTTACGGCATCGGCAACGACATAAACCTCATAGCCGGCATCCTTCAGATCAAGCGCGGTTTGCAAAACGCAGACATGCGTCTCCATGCCGCCAATTACGATCTGGTCGCGTCCCCGGCTATGCTCATGATCGATATGGGCGCGAATGGCCTCATCGCGCAGGCACGAAAACGACATTTTTTCAAAAAACACGGCCGCCCCGGCATGTCGAAGCAATCGCGGCGAAGTCGGCCCCAGCCCCCTGGGGTATTGTTCCGATATAATGACCGGCAAATCCAGCTCATAAGCCGCCTCGAGCAATATCGAACAGCGCGCGATCACCGGCTCGGGGTCTTGCGTGACCGGATAAAGTTTCTCCTGCACGTCAATAATCATGAGTTGCGAGCGGCGTTTCTCAAGCATCTGTTTTCCCCGTAATTTTGAGCGCAAAAGCGGTTGAGAGCGCCCGTTCCTTCAGGGCGTCAAAGCGCCCCGAGGCCCCGGCATGGCCCGCATCCATGATGGTTTTGAGCAGCAATACGTTATCATCCGTTTTCAGAGCCCGTAATTTCGCCACCCATTTGGCCGGCTCCCAATAGGTTACCCGCGGATCGGTAAGCCCGGCAAGAGCCAGGATCGGCGGATAATCCTGCGCCGTGACATTGTCATAAGGCGCATAGGACGCGATGGTCTCATAGGCGGATTTGTCCGCAATCGGGTTGCCCCATTCGGGCCATTCCGGCGGGGTCAGCGGCAGGGTGTCATCCAGCATCGTGGTGAGCACATCGACAAAGGGCACATCGGCGATAATGGCGCCAAACAGCTCCGGCGCCATATTGGCAACCGCCCCCATCAGCATCCCGCCCGCCGAGCCGCCATGAGCTACGATACGGCCCCTTGAAGTGAATTTTTCCCGCGCCAGATAGTCCCCGGCGGCGATAAAATCGGTAAAAGTATTGATTTTATGCTCGCGCCGTCCGCTGGCGTACCAGTGATAGCCCTTTTCCATGCCGCCGCGGATATGGGCAATGGCATAGATAAAACCGCGGGTCACCAGCGACAGATTATTGGTTGAAAAGGCGGCCGGCATGCTCATACCATATGAGCCGTAACCATAAAGCAATAGCGGCGCGGAGCCATCAAGCGCGGTTCCCTTGGCGTAAAGAAGCGAGATGGGCACCAGCTCGCCGTCCTTTGCCGGCGCAAACACCCGCCTGGTGACATAATCGGCAGGCTCATGCCCCGATGGCACCTCCTGGGTCTTGCGCAAAACCCGGCTGCGTCTGCCCATGTCATAATCAAACACCTGCGCCGGCGTCGTCATTGATGAGTAGGAAAAGCGCAAAATATCCGTATCAAACTCATAGCCGCCTTCAGGCCCCAGCGAATACGCCTCCTCGTCAAAGGCGATTTCATGTTCAATACCGCTGGCGAATTCACGGATAACAATGCGCGGCAGGCCGTCTTCGCGCTCCAGCCTGACCAGATGACGCGCGGTGCAATTGTGCCACAAGATCAGCCGTCCGGGCTTGTGCGGCACAACATCCTCCCAGTGGCTTGTCCCGGCCTGCGCCAGCTTTGTGCGGACAATGCGGAAATCCTCCGCCTGCAAATTGGTGCGGATATACAGATACTCCCCGTGATGTTCCACATCATATTCATGACCGCGCGATCGCGCCGCAACCAGTATGGGCCCGGCATCAGGCCGGCTCAAATCAATCAGCCGGATTTCGGATGTCTGGTGGTCATGTGCATCAATGGCGAGGAATTCACGGCTTTGCAACCGGCTGATACCGGCAAAAAACCCCGCATCGGGTTCTTCATAGACAAGATGGTCCTCGGTCTTTTGCTCAAATTGACATAAAAAAACCTTCGACGGGCGGTGATTGGCGTCAAGCCGGGTGTAGTACAATGCCGCCGAATCGGCGCCCCAGACCGGGTCGCCATTGGTGTCGGGAATATCGCGCCCGGCCGCCTTGCCGCTTTGCGCCTCTAAAATGCGGATGGTGTAATATTCGGACCCCTTGTCGTCAAAGGCATAGGCAATGCGTTCATGATCCGGGCTGTGGGCCACAGCGGCGATATTGAAATAAGCCCGGCCTTTGGCAAGCGCATTGCCGTCAATGAGAATTTGCTCGTCCGAGGAGCCGGTTTTGCGGCGGCAGAAGATCGGGTGCTGGCCGCCGGTGATAAAACGCGTGTAATATTCATAAACGCCGTCTTTTGCCGGAACGCTGGCGTCATCTTCCTTGATGCGGCCCTTCATTTCTTCAAAAATCTGTTTCTGAAGCCCCCCGGTGTCGCGCATCCAGGCCGCTGTATATGCGTTTTCAGCTTCAAGATAGGCGCGGATTTCCCCGTCCAGCACATCGGGGTTGCGCATCACCTCCTGCCAGTTCCCAGCCCTCAGCCAGGCATAGTCATCATGGCGGGTAATGCCGTGACGGGTATCGCTTTGGGTCCGCTTTGCCGCTTTGGGCGGTGCTTCCATGCTCATTTTACCTCATCGCTTTTCAGATCAAGCGCCGCGCCGTTAATGCAATAGCGCAAACCCGTGGGCTCTGGCCCGTCCTCAAAGACATGTCCCAGATGCGCATCGCAAGCAGCGCAGCGCACTTCCGTGCGGCGCCGGAACAAGGAGCGGTCATTATGTTCTGAAACGGCCCTCTCGCTGACCGGCGCGTAATAGCTGGGCCAGCCCGAGCCGGAATCATATTTTGCCTCCGATGGAAACAGCGCCGCGCCGCAGCAGATGCAATGATAAACGCCGCTGCGTTCCTCATATGCGTAGCTGTGCGAAAACGCCTGTTCGGTTCCGTGCTTGCGGGTGATCCGGTACGCTTCGGGGCTGAGTTTTGCCTGCCACTGGGCGTCGGTTTTCGTGATTTTCATCCTGTTTGCATCCATTTTTAACATACGATACTTGTAAATTGCCAATTCCATCTTATCTCGAATAATGCTCAAACAAGTTGGATTTGCAACTGATAGTGAAAAAAATCCACTATTTTAACCTTATTCAGGTTGTGCTTGCCAGGACGGGATAAAATGACCAAAAATTAATAAAAAAAATCTTGTTATTTCCGCAACGCGGTCTATTTATAAGTATCTGCCCTGAAAATTTCACTATTTGATTCTGTATTTGCAGTGGAAGAGGGTCAGGTAACAAAGATCAAACTAAAAACGGAAACTCAAAGAATATTTTGAGTCAGGAAAGTACCATGAGCGAAGAACAAAACAACGCGGAGATCATTGAGTTTACGACGGACATCGTCGCCGCCTATGTCGGCAACAATGTTGTGTCAACGGGAGATCTTCCCGCATTGATCGGAGAAATTTACAAAGCCCTCAGCAAGGCCGCAAAAAGTGGTGATGAGCCCGCCGCCGCCCCGCTGAAACCGGCCGTGCCGACCAAGAAGTCCCTGACCGATGATTATCTCATCTGCCTAGAGGACGGAAAAAAATTCAAATCCCTTAAACGCCACCTGCGCACCCATTATAACCTGACGCCGGAAGAGTATCGCGAGAAATGGGGTCTGCCGCCGAACTACCCGATGGTGGCTCCCAATTACGCCGCCGCGCGTTCGCGTCTGGCCAAGGAAATCGGTCTGGGGCAGAAGAAACGCCTCAAAAAGAAATAAAACACCCATAAATTTACATTTTGTTTGCAAGACCTGCCGACCGGAGATTGTCAATATCTGGTAGGCGGCGGGGCAAAATGAAATAAATATGCTGTCTGGCCGTGGGTCAGGCAGCTTTTTTATGGGTCTCTTACACTTAAGGTAAACACAGAGTTAATATTTTTCCTTGTCAGGATTCATCAGTGGATTCATACTCTTAACTGATTCGTTTTCAGGTCGGGGGGGATATGACCGGGATTTCAGAACTTGCTTTTCGCACCCAATTGGTGATTCCAGAACAAAAAACACTCTTTGATTACTGGCACGCCAGGACGAAAGGCGGCCGGCTGCCGGGCCGGAATGATATCAGCCCGGCCGGGTTTGCCCGCCTGCTGCCGATGATCAGCCTTATTGATGTCGAGCGCTCGCCCAAGCGCTACCGCATTCGTCTTGCCGGGACCGGCCTGCACGATATTTATCAAAATGAAATCACCGGAAAATATCTCGATGAGTTTGACCGGGACTGCAAGGGCGAATACTGGCTTTCCGCCTGCTGCCGGGTTGTTGACCGCAAGAAACCGGCCCAGGGGATCATCCGCTCCACCATAAAATCACAGGATCACCTGGTGCAGTTCTGGCTGCGCCTGCCGCTCTCATGTGACGGCAATGAGGTCAACATGATTTTATGCCATGACAGCTTTATCTCCATGCAAAAGGCAAAGCACCTGACAAAACAAAGCCTTGCCAGTTAATTTTCGCGCACTTTTCACGCTAAACAACACAAATAGTTTCGTCATTCCCGCCTGCGCGGGAATGACGAAAAAAGGAATAGAAAGCGCAAAACAGCTACTGTTATGTACTGTGGGGCCGTTTCAATTTTCGCAAAAAAGCAAGCTCGGCCCTGAGCGCCTGCCTGAGCCCGATATGCCGGTTGAGATCATAGGCCCAGTGCCCCTGTTTGCCAAGCCGGCGTTCATGGCGTATCGCGCCGTAAAGACGCCGTATGATGCTCAATGTCTCTGAAGCCGCCTCGCGGCTTTCATGCGTAGAATCATAGCTGATCAGTCGCGGCAGGTGCCGCTTGCGTTCATAAAAATCCGCCCCGCCAATTATTGTCAGATTGATGGCGCGCCGGAGGCGGCTGCGCAAATCGCCAAATTCATTTCTCCGCAAATTCTCTGTGCTGTCCGGGTTCATTGTCCCATCCTTGAAACCTGTATGAAGTTCCAAGCATGGGCTTTGTGAAAGCCGCGGGGATTACTATTTCACCGCCCCTTCGTTTTAATAATATTCAACCTGCATGATAATCCGCGCCGCCCATTCCAGTTCCTGATCATAAAGCGTTTCCGCCTCGCACCGGATCGGCACCAGCGTAAAGCGCTCGCCGCTGCCCCGGATGATGCGCCGCAGCAAGGTTGCGCCGCTGGCAAGATGCGCCAGCGCGTCACAGCCCAGGGCGTTGGACATGCTGCGGCCGTAAAATCGCTCCGCGATCAGAATCGCATCCTTGCCATAAGGCCCGATTGTCCGGCTGACGCTGATGGCGACCGGATCGATCGCCGGTATTGAAATCCGGAAACTGCTTTCCTCGTTCAGCGCGCTGGCCGGTTTGTGCAGCGCCCCGTTGCCCTCAATCCTGCCCAGCAGCGGAATATCGCCCCGCGCGCCGCCTTCGAGCAAATCCACCGGATGAATATCAAGCGCCCGGCTGAGTTTTTCCAGCCAGTCGATGGAAACCGTCATATTTCCCGTTTCCAGCCTTTGTATGGTCTGTGCTGTCGTGTTGGTGCGCGCGGCAAGTTGTTGCAGGGTGAGGCCGCGCGCTTTTCGCATCTGGCGTATTCGTGTTTGCATAACTCTCCCTCCTATCCGCCTTTTTGCCATATTTTGCATAAAAAACCCCAATACCGAAAAAAATTATCCCCGCGCCGCAAAATTATCGTAAAAATCTAACACAAGAGGGATATATTCCTACAACCAATAGGGGTATGTATCTCAGGGGTCCCATATGGATCCGTGTATCAGTCAGGCGAGGAGGAGCAATAGTCATGAATGGCAGGGGAAAACAAACGCAAATCGGCCGCAACCAGGAACAAAAGGCAATCCCCGTATTGGGAGATATGCAGGCGATGGCCTTGCAGCGGCAGATCGAAAAAAGTGTCTCCAGCGCCTTCCATGTTCCAGAACGCGAGTTGCGCGCCCGCACCCGCCGCAAGGCCCATACCGCTTTTGCGCGCCAGGTGGCGATGTATCTGGCCCATGTCGGCTGCGGCATGAGCTACAGCGAGGTTGGCCGCCTTTTCGGCCGCGACCGCACCACGGCGGCCCATGCCTGCCGCCTCATCGAGGACCGGCGCGACGATCCGGGGCTTGATCTTTCGCTCGATCATCTCGAACAGGCGGTTCGCCACTGGGCCGACCGCCGCATCATGCACTCTTGAGGGAGAAGAAGATGGCCCGCGCAAAACCATATCAACCGGTCAACCGCGAAATAAATCGCGAAGCCCGGCGGATTTTCAGATTGCTTGTCAAACCCGGGCGCTTTCTCGCCAGACTGGAAGGAAAAGACGGCCAATTTGGCGTCCTCAGCAGGAGAACCCGCAATTGCCGGGCCTCGGTCATCACGACAAGGGCTTTTGTTGACGCCTTCATCGCAAAAGGCTGGATCAGCGCTGCATCCGGAGACGGATGGGTGCTGAACGATGCCGGCGCTGCGTGGCTGCGTCGCATACAGGCCGCCGAGGACCCCTTTCTCGCCCAGCACCGCCTGAACGCGGTCCGGACGATCGAAGCCGCCGATGGCGCGCTTGAGATTTTACCGGTGAATGAAGGCGAGGATCCGCTCGGCTGGCTGCGGGCGCGCAAGGGAAGGGGCGGCAAGCCGCTGCTCGGCAGCGCCCAGCTGGAGGCGGGTTTGCGCCTTCGCCGTGATTTTACCCATGGGCATTTCACCCCGCGCATGACGGCAAGCTGGCAGCAAGCCGGACAGGGCCGCAAGGGCAGGCGAAACCGGGCGGGCGGCGGCGTTGAGCTGAGTGACGCCGCCCTCGCCGCGCGTCAGCGTTTCCGCAAAAGCCTTGCGGCGGTGGGGCCGGAACTCTCGGGCGTACTGGTGGATATCTGCTGTTTTTTAACCGGGCTGGAGGATGCGGAAAAAATCAATGGCTGGCCGCAGCGTTCCGGCAAGCTGGTGCTGCAAATGGCCCTGAGCGCCCTTGCGCGCCACTATGGCCTGATATCGGATCAGGGCTCCGGCCGGCGAAATCCGGTGCGGCACTGGGGGGCGGAGGATTACCGCCCGCATTTTGACGCCGATGCGGCGGGGGCTCAGGACGAAAGCGCCTTGCGCGCCTCATCCTGAATGCGCTTCACCATGGAGGCAAGACCGTTCGAGCGCTGCGGCGTCAAATGGTCCTGAAGGCCGATCCTGGCCAAAATGGCCAGCCCGTCGGTTGCAAGAATCTCCGCCGCCGTTTTGCCGGAATAAACCTCCAGCAGAATAGACACCAGCCCGCGCACGATATGAGCATCAGAATCGCCAATAAAATTCAGCACCGGAGCGCCGCCATCCTCGCCCGGCTCAATCCGGGTATAGAGCCAGACCTGCGAGACGCAGCCATGCACTTTATTTTGCTCGTTTCGCTCCTCATCCGGCAAAGGCTTCAGCTTGCGGCCCAGCTCAATGACATACTGGTACTTGTCTTCCCAGTCCTCAAGCAGTTCAAAATCTTCGATCAGTTGCTGAATTGACATCACATCTCACAAATGAATTTCATCCATGCAGACACATAAGCGCATTTACCGCCGGGAACAATATGCCGGGAGAGATATACAAGAAAGGGATAAAAAAATTCGCGCACCCGGATTACGGCAAAAGGGCAGGGGAAAGCCGCTTCCTGGGTGCGCGCCCCGGCAAACTGTGTTGCCGGTATTCAGTCAGGTTCAAAGCGAACCTTGGGGGTATCTTTTCGTCAACTGCCTGCCACAGTGGTTTCAGAGGGTTGGAATGCGCTCACGCATTGTCGGCGGGGCCTTTCCATGCCGGTTCCAGATCCTCGCGTCTCAGCGTATTTTGCGATTGCCGCTCCAGAGCGCTTCTGCTCTGCGGGGATATCAGGCGGTCGGCCTTGTTAATCGGGTCCATTTTGCCTGAAAGAGCCGGTTGTGCGCCGGAAACAGGTGTCTTTTCAACCGCCGGTGTGTTTGTCCCCGCCGCCCATTCATAGAGCATGCTGGCGCCGTATTTGGCCTTGTCGGCAAAGACTTTCACCGCGCTCTGGCCGGTTTCACACACCGCCGGGTTGCGGCCGCAAAATCCGACAAGATCGCTTGCCGTATCGCTGGCGGCCGATACGGCCTGATTCAGGGAGACTTTGCTCGCGCTGTCTTCAGCCTTGTCGTCGCGCCCGGTTGGAAGAAGAAGGATGACTATGGAGAGCCAGAAGGCTGTGCGTAAGAGGTTCATGGTTTTGCCCTTTTCCAAAAAACAACGCCTGTTATGTTGTTGTTGCGTTGCATATGTCGTTTTACTTGTTTCGTGTTGTTGTTATGCTCAGCAATATAGAAAAGAAAACCATAGAATAAATAAATACCGGTATGAATATTTAAATCAATATGTATTAATATTTACAAAAAAATTTATATACTAAAACTATAAAACAATACGACAGATATTCTCGAAAAAATTACCTGAAATAAAAATAGGTTTTTCAGGGTTTTTTTGGAAAATTTTAGCTAAATTTCCACCGCCGCAAACAGGTGGAAAACGGCGCTTTTTGAGGTTAAGCCTTTCTCTGCCGCGCTCCGGCAGGCGGGATCATTCCCCGCAGGAGCGCCTGTCTGACCTTGCATTTGGGTTGTCGCCAGGCGGGATGAAGTGGGTGGATATGGCGGGCAAGGGCGGCGAATCCGGGCGGAAAATTTTTTTAAAATCAGCAAAAAAGACTGTCGGACAATATTTTTTCAGCCGATCACCGGCGTTTTTAGCATTCCTTAAGGCCGCGGCTGTAAGTTATCGCCAGGAATAAAGGGACAGCGGCTGAAGAAGGGCGCGCTGCTAGGGATGGTGAATATCAAGGAACATCTGGCGCGAATCCGCCTCTCGCTTGCAAGCTATGTGCATGAATCCGTGCGCGGTGATGAATTGCTGCGCACCCGGCATCATTCTTTCATCTCCTCGCATTTGTTCAGCGGTCTGATGGCGCTTTGCGCCTTTCCGGTTTATCTGGCGATAGCCGGCAAGCCGGATTTGATGGAATCGCTTGCCTTCATCTGGCTGTTGACGCCCATCGGCATCGCGGCGTTTTTATCGCGCACCGGAAAGCTTGAAGCCGCGCATCTTATCTCCGCCGCCAATCTGACGGCGCTTGTCGTCTTTGTCGCCGCCATAACCGGCGGTGTTCAGTCCTTTATTATTGCCTGGCTGATCGTGATTCCGGTCGAGGCATCACTATCGGCCTCGCGGCGCACCGTGATCGCGGCGCTGCTGCTGGCCTGCGCCGCGCTGGTGGGGCTCTTCCTTGCCGGCGAGACAGGAATACTGCCGCCGCCGCGCCATTTTGATGTCTCGATGGGCGCCCTGCTGGCCATCGGCGTCATGTCGGCGATCATCTATGTCGGCGGCATTGCGGTAAATGTGGAAAAACTGCACCGCCAGTCCGCCCGCGCGATCAAGGAGGGCGAGTCGCGCTACCGCCTGCTGGCTGAAAACGCCACCGATCTCATCTCGCGCCATTCTCATAACGGCCATGCGATGTTTGTATCCCATGCCGCCAACACGCTGCTCGGCCGCCCGCCGGAGCAATTGATCGCCGACGGGCTGTTTGAGCAGGTTCATATTCTGGACCGTCCCGCTTTCCTCAGCGCCATCTCCGGCGCCTATGTCTCCGGTGAGCCGGTTTCGGTCGAGTACCGTTTGCTCAAGAGCGGCCCCGATGAGGCGAGCGGCCAGTATATATGGGTCGAAATGCGCTGCCGTATGGATGCAAACGGCGATATCGTCGCCGTAACCCGTGATATTTCCGATTATAAGGCGCAGGAACAAAAAATCATTGAAGCCCGCGACAATGCCGAACGCGCCAATGTGGCGAAATCGCAATTCCTCGCCAATATCAGCCACGAGCTGCGCACGCCCCTGAACGCGATTATCGGGTTTTCCGAGATCATGAATCAGGAACTGTTCGGCAAGCTGGAGAACGAGCGCCACAAGGAATACTCGATGCTCATCCACCAGAGCGGCGAGCATCTGCTGCAACTGGTCAATGACCTGCTGAATATGTCAAAGCTTGAGGCGGGCAAATACACATTATGCCGGGAGGAATTTGATCTTAAAGAGCTGATCCGGACCGTGCACAAGATCATCCAGCCCTCGGCCGACGAGCAAAATCTGCTTGTGGAAGAGGATCTGGCTGAAAATATCGGCCCGTTCAACGCCGATAAACGCGCCTGCCGCCAGATCTTTCTCAATCTGCTGGCAAATGCGGTCAAATTCAGCAAGCCGGGCGGCAAGATCACCCTTCACGCCTACCGCCAGAGCGGCAATATCGCCATTGCCATCTCCGATCAGGGCATCGGCATAGCGCCGGAGGATATCAAGCGTCTCGGCCGCCCCTTCGAGCAGGCGGACAGCTCCTATGACCGTCACTATGAAGGCACCGGACTTGGTCTTTCCATCGTCAAGGGGCTGCTTCATCTGCATGGCGGCGCCATGCAGATTGCGAGCGAGCCGGGCAGGGGAACAACGGTCACGGTCACTTTTCCGCAAGAGGCGGAAGTCACAATGCTGCATGGCGGCGCGGACGAGAAAAGCAATGTGACCCCCATTCCTTCACGCTTTTCAGCCTGATAGCCAATCCGGTTGCAAAATAATCCCCGCCGGAAAGAACCCTGTTAGAACTTTATTAACGTTAATGGGCGTTAACTCGAAGAAGTCGAACAACGAGGAGAGCGTTTCTTCGCGCTTTTGACTTCAGATGGAGGCCGCTATGGGTATAGTGCTTCAGTTTCAATCCCTTCCGCCAAGCCTGAGGCGGAGCATGTCGCAATTGCACAACCAGATCAGATCGGGCAAGGGCAAGAAGGCGGAAATCGTTATTTTTCCCGGCACCCGCCACGAGCACGGCTTTTCGCAAAAAGACATGCATCAAACCAGCGCCCATTGCCGGATCGGTGAGGGGCCGGCCGAGTAAACCAATTTATTTATTTTCTATCAGGGCAGGGCAGATGAAATCTGTATTCTGGATAGCGCTTTTGGGCGCCGGAGTCTCTGCCTGTTCAGGGACCGGAGATTTTGGCCGCAAGCCCTATTCGGTTCTTGACGATAAAATCATTCCCGCTTTCGCCAAAGGCGTAAGGCAAGGCGGCGGCGGGCCGGTTTCCTGGTATCCGCTAACCTCCGCCGAGCGCCGGATGCGCCAGTTATCCGATACACTGACAACCCCATATGGCCGGCCGCTTCTTCCGGAGCCCGCGAGCAACCGTACCGGGCGCGCCGGACCGCTCGCCAACACAATCACCCGGAATGCGCCGCAAAAGTATCTTTTACGCCTGAAACGCGAGAAATTTGCCAGCGGAGAGGCCCGCATCGGGTTTATTGAAAAGCATATCCAGCAAGACCAATGGCAGTTCAGGAACTTCACAACACAGCTCTGGCGTGTGATTGCAGCGGATAAAAAACGCCTTGCCGCGCTCTCCAGCATGCGGGACAAGCGCCGTGAGGATTTGGATAATACGCTTGGAAGGGTGGCGGAAAACCGCTCGATTGCGCGTGAAACCCTGCGCGCTCTTGCCCTGCGTATGCGTGGATATGACAAGGCGCTCCGCCTGACGCAGTTGCAATACCCCGATATATCAATAGACAAGACCGGTGCGATACTGATTGAACTCAAATCGCAAGCGGACAAAACCGCTGCCCGAGCACGGCCATACCTCAGTAAAGGCAGACGCCGCGATGGCAGGGGACCGGTTGCTCTTTAAAGCCGGCCGTTACCCTCAGAACGTCAAAACTTCGGTAACTACGCCATTAATCCGCGTGGTCATGGTTACCTTGCCGCCGATTTTTTCGGTGATAATTTCAATTGTGTTGCCATTGGCGTCTTTATATTTCTGTACTTTTCTGGCGGTTTGCGCCGGGCTGACGGGCGGCGCTGCCGATGCCGCCACTTGCAGTATATTCGCCATGGCCTCAAGATTGCCAAGCAACACCCCCACGATTTTCCCGCTGGATTTGATATTCATATACAAGAACAATGTGGGCGCTATGGGCGACGATAAAATGACGCTGTAGGTTTGTTGTTTTTTCAAATACCAGTTTTCTCTGAAGGTTTTTATGATCTCGGGGCGCAAATCAACAAGTAAGCCGGCATGGCGGCTGTAAGACGCCAGTTTCTTTTTGTCCTTGATGATCGCATCATATTTCACTTTGGCAAAAGCGCCGGACAAAGCCGGTCCGCTATTGTCTTTGGCGATAGAATTGACCGCCAGTTCCAGTCTTGCTCTCATACGCAGCTTGACGCGCAAGAGATCAGAGGCGCTCTCGGCATTGTTCAACAAAAACCAGGACGTATATTCGCGGATGTCCGTGTCCATCATCCGAGCCCTCATATCCTTGTAATATGAGTAAATATTCCGCAGAATTCTGCCCCTTTGCCGCAGCCAGACAGGGATAACGGACTCTCTGGCCAGGATGGATTGCGGCGTGAGCTCTCCCCGAACGCGCTCGCCCGATGCCAAATAAAAATTCTCTATCTTCCAGATTTGCGCCCCTTTTTTCCACTGCGTCAGCAACGCGCCATCGACCCAGGGATTAAAGTAAATAACATAAAAATCAGAGTTTCTCGTCTTGGGAACCAGCATGGAGAAGGCGAAAAAGTGACTTAGCTGCCGGTCTTTTCTGTCGAAGTAAGGTGCAATGGCCGCCTTCCACTTTGCCAGCGCATTCGGTACCATGAATTTGGCGGCGGCCACATCGTGACCTATTGTCATCTCGTTGCGAAACCTCTCGAAAACACTCATTTTGAGTGTTTCCGAAAACGCGCTCCCGCCAGCAAGGAGAGCGGCAACAAACACAAATGCGGCAAGATTTTTGATAACTGTGTCTGTTTTCCCGGTCATTAGCTTCTTCCTGCTCGTAAAATCCTGTTTATGAGTCCATGACCTAAGGGGAATAAGCATCCAGGTAACTGGTATAGTAATCCCGGGCGACCTCCTTCACGCTGCCACTGGGAAAAGCGTCATACAGCAGTCCGGCGGCAACACCGCCGGTTAAAGCGCCTCCAACGCCAAGCACAGGAACCGACAACACCCCCACGACCGCGCCCACTCCCCCGGTGGGCAATGCGGCTGACGCGGCGACGAGCGCCCCGGCGGCCACCCCGGCCTGTGCTCCAAGCAAGGACCCGATACTGATCGCCGCTGTTCTCATATATCTGTCAACACCCTGACTGTAGTCGCCAGAATTGGTCGCATACATCATATCCTGGGAAGCCCATGTAAGATTACCAATCGTCATTATGCCCCCAAGATCGCTGATTTGATTTCCAACCGCCCGGGAACCTCTGATGGTGTTCAAAAGGCTCGAAGTCCTTGCCGCTTCATTGGGAGAAATCGAGCTGATGATATCAAGGCCGCGCGCCCCTGCGAGCCCGCCGGGAATGCCATCGGTCAGATATCCCGAAATAGTGTTCAACCCGCCCATTATTGTGTCAAATGTTGACGAATCCGGTCCTCCGGCGGCAACCGCTGCCGGAGAGGCCGGTTCCAATGCCGGAACAGATGGCGCCGGGGCCGGTCCCAATGCCGGAACAGATGGCGGCATGGCCGGCCCTGGAGTCGGAACCGATCCTGGCCGGGCCGGGGCTTTCGCCGGAGCCGGTGGTCCCGGGCCCACACTTCGCGGCGGAAATGGCGTATCGAAAAGACCCGGAGGGGCATCGGATCGACCCGATCCCCCCGGCGGCGGTGTTCCGCCGGGTCCTGTCACGATGGCGGGCGGCCGCGGCCTCGGGATAACATCGCGCGGCGGAAACGGAGTATCGAAGAGGCCGGGGGGAGAATCAGGGCCATCGGGTCTTGACGATGCAGGCCCAGGCGATCCTGGCCCTGTGACCGGCCCCGTTCTTCGCGGGCCTGAAGGCCCTGTCCTCACAACCCGGGGCGGCCGGGAAGGAACCTTCCTGACGCGCTTGATGCGCTTGACTCGCTTCACGCGTTTGATTTTTTTACGCTTTTTACGTTTGACTTTTTTAACGTTTTTGCGTTTGGCTTTAGCGCCCTTGCGTCCGGCCAGATAGGAATCGGCGTCTGGCGGAGCACTCCTGATTCTCTTGCGATGAGCGCGCAATCTGCGCAGTTTTTTTCCAAAATAATTCTTGCGGACACGTACACCGGCGACATCATCACTGCCGCCCCCGCCCTCGGCGCCGCCCCCGCCATGACCCTCGCTCGCATAGGAACCGGTCGCAAGAACCAGCACCCCGAAGCCGAAAATCAACCCGGCCAGTATAAATTTGCGGATACGACTGATACACGCCAATACCGGGATGCTCATTACGACCCTCCCTGCTACGTCCATACGGTCATGGTGCCGCAATAATAAACTATTTTGGCAATAAATCAATCTGTCCGGCACCGGTTAAACCCGGCAGGATACAGAGCACCCTTCTAAAAAAAACGCGGGTTTTCGGATAAAACGATGCGGTGAAACAAAAAAACACCGCCGCCGCCCGGTTACTGAAAAAAGCACACCGGTGGTCAGAACGTCAAAACTTCGGTAATTACGCCATTGATCCGCGTTGTCATCGTCACCTTGCCGCCGCGTTTCTCGGTAATGATTTCGACCCTCTCGCCCTTGGCATTGGTGTATGTCTGCACTTTTCTTGCCGGTTGAGTAGGGGGCGCGCCAATCGCTGAAGCCGCCGGTTTGGCGTAGCGTACCGTCGAGGCGGACTGGGGCAGCGCGCTGGCCATGGATTCCAGATCATTCAGCCCGGCGTTTCTTATCCGGCCGGTTGCGCCGACATCCATAAGGATAAAGAATCGCGGTGCAACCGGAGACGATATGACGAGGCTGTAAACACCGTTGTTGTAGAACACCCAGTTTTGCCGCAAGGTTTTGATAATATCGGGCGTCAGTTTAACAAGCAAGGAGGCGTCCTTGCTGTAGGAAGACAATGCAGCGGTATCGCGTGTCAGCAAATCATATTTGAGTTTGGAAATGGCGCCGGTCAAAAGCGCGCCGCCCTTGTCCTTGGCAAAAAACCCGGCATTCATAACCACTCTTGCCCTCATCCGCAGCATCACGCGCAAAAGATCGGCCTTTCTTTCGATATCATTCAGTGAAAACCAGCTCTGGTACTGTTCAACTGTTTTATAGACCAGACGCGCCCGCATATCCTTGTAATAGGACAGGATATTCTGCACGAAACCGCCCTTTTGCCACATCCATGCCGGAGGAATATTGCTGTTTGTTATCACCGCTTGCGGCGTGGCCTGACCTCGCAGCCGCTCACCTGACGCGAGGTAAAACCGCTCTATCTTCCAGCTTTCAGCTTCCTTTTTCCACTGGGTCAGCAAGACGCCGTCAACCCACGGATTGAAATATATTGCATAAAAATCAGCGCCCTTGACCTTGGGAACAATCATGGCGAGCGCGAAAAAATGGCTCAACTCCTTGTCCCCGCCGGTAAAGTAAGGCAGGGTTCCGTTATTCCAGTTGGCAAGCGCAGCCGGGTTCATATATCTGGCGGCGGTGGTTCGGGGCGAAAAAGCCATTTCGATCCGGAACCGCTCAAAGACATTCACCTTCCCCACATCTGCCTGGGCGGGCCCGATCGCATAACACGTGACAACAAGCATGAAAGCTCCCAAAAGCCCGGCCGCCGTAACTCGTTTCTCGATCATTGTCTTCATCCTGTCCTGAGGGCCCGCTCTGGCCTGATCAACCCGCACACCCTAATAGGCGTATTGCTGCTGATAAACGCCTGTAGTCGGCTCCTTCACGTCCGTGTTTTTAAAAGCATCATATCCCGCGCCAAAAACGGCGTCTCCGACATACGAGCCGAGCGTCTTCGCGGCGATATGCGACAGCCCCCCGGTTTCCGGTGCAAGGGGCGCCAGCAGGGCTTGAGCAAGCGTCGCCCCCAAAGAGGCCCCAAGTGATTTGAACGCCGATTTGGCGGCGCTGTCCGCCACATTCCCGGCGCCTCCGTCCTTTTGCGCTGCCCGCCCTCCGCTCAGCAGGACATTGAAGATGCTGTGAGCCAGACCAAGTTTGCCGGCCTTCTTGCCCGGAAGCCCGTTGAGCAGATGCCCCATGCCGTTGTTTACAAACGACAGATCAGGGGGAGGGCCGGAGGGCGGGGGCTGAAACCCGGGGATAAGCGGCCCTCCGCCAAATCCGGGTGGAAGCAGCGGGCGCTCGCCGCGCGCCGCGCGGGCATCGGCGGGTGATTTGTAAGACGGCCCCGCCGGGCCAATCGTCGAGCCATACCGGTCCCCAGGCCGCCGTGGCTTGAGGGAAGGGAAGAATTTCGATGCCGCCGGACTATGCACGGCCGGCACATAGGGCGCCGGGGGCGCCGGGGGCGTGTAAAGAGTGGGCGGCGGCAGCGCCGTGGTTCCGCTCTGGACAGTCCCGGGCGGACTGGCCCCCGGATAGCCGGTTCCGTAAACAGGCACGGGAACATTCGACGGCTGCATCAACGGCAGCTTGTAAACGCTGGAGGAAGGATAAGGATTGACGCGTCTCTTCCTCGCCTTTCTGACTTTTTTCCGTCTCTTGTTCTTGTAGTACACCCGGCCGGAACGCCTTGAAGGCCGGACATATCTCCGCCGTGAGGAAGGCTTCTTTTTCACCATCCTGTTTCTGAGGTTTTCAAGGCTGTTGCCGCCGCCGCCGCCGCCGCCGCAACATGCAGCGGCGTCCGTTGCAAAAGCCGCCGCCATGAAGCTGGCGAGAACCCCCGTCAATACAACAACGCCGATAGATTTGAAATAAGCTGAAAACGGGATGACCATGAATGCTCTCCCAGTAATACCTTGCACCTTAGCTGGGCATTCTACACTTTTTCAGCGTCTAAATCATTATCTTTCAGTGAGACATTTCGGCGCATCTGAATTCGCCAAGCCTGGCGCGGAGCCTTTGTTCGTAAACCCTGAAGGGCCGGAAGGCCCGCAGAACAATAAGTCCGCTCACGCTGGCATCCTGGATAATCAGCGTCTTTTCATCCGCCTCGATATCGCGCTCCTTGGTGTCGATAATCAGATCGATTTTCTTAAACACCTGATAAGAATCATTTAAGGCAAACCGGTTCCTTCCCCTGGTGTCATAAACCGCTATTGACCAGTAATCCCCCGTGAGCGGTCCGGTAAAGCGCACCGGAGCCTGTCTTGCGTCATAGCGGCAGACGAGGATTTCCATATCCGGGTTTTCTCTGGCAAAAAGCGTCTTTTGACCCGGGGCCGGCGTAAATCTGGCGAGGGAGTTGACACCAAGAGAGGAGCGAGCGTTTGCGCTGGCGCTTTTGGGCGCAAAAGCGGGCAGGGAGATGATAGTGACGATATGCACCAGGGCGGCCAGAAGGCAAACGGCAACGCTCCAGAACATGAAACGCACAATCAGCATTTTGTTCTCCTGATCGTTGGCAGAGGCGTACGGGCGGGATCGGAGACATAGGTCCGCGAGGGGTTGTAAAGCCGCAAAATCAGCTGGCGCCTCCCGTCCTCGCCGCCGGGCAGCCAGTTCCCCGGACGCGCTTCGGGCGAAAGCACCAGATGGATCGTGTCTTTGCCGCTGCGAATGATGTTTTCACTGTTAAAACCATATCTCCTCGCCGGGTTGCGGATAAAATTGCCGCTTTCATCGTAAAGCGACAGCGACCATCTGCTGGCGTCGATCACTTTGCCATCCAGGGAATATGTGCAGCGCGCATCAAGCTTGCGCCCCTGATCGTCCGCGGCGGCGAAAAAATACATCACCTCGAGCGCCTTGGCCGGAAGCATGCCGCTGCGGATAAAATGAGCAATTGTATAGGGATCGGAATCAGGAGCCCCGGCGTTGCGGCGCAGCACCCATGGGCCGTATTTCAACCTGAAAAAACCGTGCTCGTCTTCCAGCGCATACCAGGCCGAACCAATACCCAGAACTGTGCCGAGGATCAAAAACACAGCATATTTATAAAATGCGCTCAAACGCCCCCCCGTGTTTCTCCTGATGATCAGAGTGAAAGACTTAATTCATTTTTAGCCGCGAGACAAAACATTATCGGATTGATACAGCTTCGCGCTGTGTTACCGGTCATTCTGCCATGACTTCCACCGGCGTTGCCGGCTGTTGCGATTGTTGAGTTTTTGCGCCTTCCGGTTGCGCACGCCCCGGCGGCTGAAATCCTTGCGTTTTCTGACCCGTCCGTTTCCATAGCCCCTGATATCGCCGGTAATGCGTGTCCGGCTGGGCGGTGTATTGGTAAAATAATCGTTTTCTTCATTGCCGAAAGGCGAGCGGTATGTGCGGTAAACCCGTCGTCTTTCCGAATAAGGATCGCTTCCATAGGGCCGGTTCATGGCCCGGCGTTCATCGTCGAGGAAGCTGTCATCGCCAAACCCGTCATTCATATAGCCATAGCCGCCTTCATTTCCGGCCCCTTCATTGCTGCGCAGGAGCGCAACCTGCGGCATGCGCAGCTGGTCTTTGGAATAGACCGAGGTCATGAATCTCTGCCAGGTGATGGCCGGAACGCTGCCCCCCGTCATCCGGCGCATCGGGCGGTAATCATCATTGCCGAACCAGACCGCGGTGGAAAGCTGGCCGGTATAACCGACAAACCAGGCATCGCGGTACCCCTGGGTGGTGCCGGTTTTACCCGCCGCGACCGTATCTTTCAGCCGCGCCCGCCGGCCGGTTCCGTCAGTGATCACATGCGCCAGCATCATATTGAGATCGGCAATATAGCTGGGAGAGAAAATCTGCTGCGCTTTGGGTGCGTCCCTGTCATGGTTGTAGATAACCTTGTCGGTGTCCAGGGTGCGGATTTCAAGCACCGCAAAGGGCCGGACGGCCCGGCCGCCATTGGCGAATGTCGCATAAGCGCCCGCCATCTCGATAACCGAAATTTCGGACGTTCCCAGCGGCAAGGAGCGGTTGGGAACCAGCTTGGAATGAATTCCCAGTTTTTGCGCCGTGCGGATAATATTTTTACGGCCGACTTCTTCGGCAATTTTGATCGGTATCGTGTTGATCGAGCGTTTCAGCGCCGTGGTCAACGTGACTTCGCCGCGATAGCGCCGGTTATAGTTTTTGGGCGACCAGTCGCCAATCGTCACCGGGCTGTCATAAACGATATCATAGGGCTTGTAGCCATCGCGGAGCGCGGTGAGATAGACAAACGGCTTGAAAGCGGAGCCGGGCTGGCGTTTGGCGTCGGTTGCGCGGTTAAACTGGCTGGTGCCGTAATCCTTGCCCCCCACCAGGGCGCGCACCGCGCCGTCAGGCGCCACGGCGGCAAGCGCCGCCTGATCCACATTATAGCTGCGCGAATTCGTCCGCAGCGCCGAGAGAATGACGTAATCCGCCTTTTGCTGGATATGAGGATCAACCGTGGTCTTGACCTTGAGCGCATAGGCCCGGCCTTTGGTCAGTTTTTTTGTTTCAGCAAAGGCGTAATCGAGGAAATAATTGGGATTAAAGCGGTATCTCTCATTCTGCCGGACAACTTCCGCCGGGCTCAGCTTGGCGCTGATAATATCGCCCTGGGTGGCAAAGCCGGCAGTCACCATGCGGTCGAGCACCAGCGAAGCCCGGGCTCTGGCGGCGGGCAGGTTGCGTGTTGGCGAATAGCGCGACGGGGCCTTGAACAAGCCGGCCAGCATGGCCGCTTCCGCCAGACTGACCTGGCGGATGGATTTGCCGAAATAGGCCTGGGCCGCCGCCTCGGCGCCAAAGGTGCCCGCGCCCATATAGGCCCGGTCGAGATAGAGCTTGAGGATTTCCTTCTTGCTCAGCCGCGCCTCGATCCACAGCGCCAGAAACGCCTCGTGGATTTTACGGCGGATGGTTTTTTCCGAGGATAAAAACAGGTTCTTCGCCAGTTGCTGGGTCAAGGTGGAGCCGCCCTGAACAATGCCGCTGGCCCGCACATTCGCCATCAGCGCCCGCATGGTGCCGACAATATCAATCCCGAAATGGGAGAAAAAGCGGCTGTCTTCAATCGCCAGCACCGCGCCGATGAAAATCGGCGGAAACTCTTCCAGCGGCACGGTATTGTTATGCAAAATACCGCGCTGGCCGATTTCATTGCCGTTGACATCGGTGAAGACCACGCTATAGCGCTGGTTCTGGGTCCAGATGTCGTCGCTGTCTTCAATTTCGGGAAGGGCGTAGCCGACAATGCCGATCGCAAAAATGAGGACAGGAAGTATGGCTTCGGAGGTGATCTCAAGGCAAAACCGCGGAAAACCACGCACATAAATCCGTTCAAACAGGCTGGCAAAATTGAGCCAGCTCTCGCGCAATCGCTGCCCGAGCAGAAAGGAGAAGTCGTTGATCCGGCCATCAGCCGCCAGCATCGCCTTCTTGAGCTTTTCTATATTGGAGCGTTTTGACACGGGGGCTGTACTAATTCCTTACAATTCTTTTGCAGGCCGGTGTATGAAGCTGATATTTACAAGGATCATGCCAGTACACTGAACAAAACGGATATCATGAATTTATGGCGACAATAGAGCACGATAACGGCGTTATACCATTCTGGCGTGAAAAAACTCTTGAGGAAATGAACCCTGACGAGTGGGAATCGCTTTGCGATGGTTGCGCAAGATGCTGCCTGTTGCAACTGGTTGATGAAGAAACCGGCGCATTGGCGGTCACCGGGGTTGCCTGCGCCCTGCTGGACCCGCAAAGCTGCACATGCGGTGACTACGAAAAGCGCGAATTCAAGGTCATCGGCTGTTTGCGTTTGACGCCCGAGCTTGTTCGCAGCCTGGACTGGCTGCCCGTGACCTGCGCCTATCGCCTGCTGGCCGAGGGGCATGATCTTCCCGCCTGGCATCCGCTGGTTTCGGGTGATCCGCAAAGCGTGCATAACGCCGGGATTTCCGTTCAGGGAAAAACCGTGTCCGAGAACGACATTGATCCTGAAGATCTCGGGGACTGGATAATTTCCAGTGATACTGAGGAAAAGCCATAAAACAAAAACACGTAATATGTTATTATATTTGATTGATTCGGCCAATTATCCCCGGTAAAGAAAAAAATATCACAAAAAATGTAAAAAACAGCTTGACGGCGTAACGCTGTTTGGGGTAGTGTCCTCTACAGTCAGACAGTTGCGTTTGGGGCCCCTTCTTCTTCCCGGCCCGCGCCCGGATCAAATGACGAATAGCTGAAATTGTAATGAAATCCAAAACCCCCGCCGACTGGCGAAAGGTGCGTGAAGCCTATTGTAACACCGCCATGCCCGTGCGGGATATCTGTGCCCGGTTTTCGGTCAGCGAAACATCTGTGTACCGTCATATAAAGCTTGAGAACTGGCCCCGGCGAAGCGAAACCAGGCGCTCCGGCGCGGCAAACAAAACCAAACCCGATAAGATGACATCAGAAGCCGCTGACATGGTTTCGCGTCTCTCGGGCGTATTCCTAAAACAATTGCGCGAGGCCGAGGCCGCCGCGAACGCCCCCGGGGCAAGCGCCGCGGAGCGCGAGCGCGCCGGCCGGGCGCTCAGCGTATTGTGGAAAAACTATGAAAAACTGAAAGAGCATGAAGAGATGCAGACCGTGGACGACAGTAAAACCGACACCGGAAAACCGGCCGGATGGCAAAGCGGCGAGGAGGAGCGCCTGCGTAAGGAAATTTATAAGCGCCTCACTCGCATGTTGCAAAAACGGCGAACTGAACGCGCTGCTAAAAAAACTAAGCCTGAGTGATCTGGATTTTCTCATCCATGACTGGCAGCTCTGGGCGCGTGATGACCAGTTGCCGCCGCCAGGCGACTGGACCACCTGGCTGTTGCTGGGCGGGCGCGGCTCGGGCAAGACCCGGGCCGGGGCGGAATGGGTCCGCATGCTGGCAACGGGTTCCTGGCCTTATGAAAAGCTGGGGGCCCAGCGTATCGCCCTTGTGGCCGAGACCATGGCCGATGCCCGCGATGTGATGGTTGAGGGCGAATCGGGTCTTCTGGCCATCCATGCCGATCATGAGCGCCCCGACTACATATCCTCGCGCCGCCGTCTGGAATGGAAAAACGGCGCTGTCGCCTATCTGTTTTCGGCTGAAGATCCCGATAGCCTGCGCGGCCACCAGTTTACCGCCGCCTGGTCGGACGAGTTGGCCAAGTGGCGCTATCCGCAAGCCACATGGGACATGCTGCAATTTGCCCTGCGGCTGGGGGCGCGCCCGCGCCAGATAGTGACCACAACCCCGCGCCCCATCGCGCTCTTGAAGGATTTGCTGGCCCGCGATGATGTCATAACCGACCGCGCCACAACCAGCTGCAATGCCGATAATCTCGCCCCGGCCTTTTTTGCCGCTGTCATCCACCGCTATGAAGGCACCCGCCTTGGCCGCCAGGAGATGATGGCCGAAATCCTGGACGATAATCCGGACGCCTTATGGCGGCGCGATCTGCTGGAGCGGGTCACCAAAAAGGGTCATCCGCCGCTGGAACGCATTGTCGTTGCCGTTGACCCGCCGGTCAGCCGCGGCAAGGGGGCCGATGCCTGCGGGATCATCGCGGCGGGCCTTGCCTCTGACGGCATGGCCTATGTGCTTGAAGATGCCAGCATACAGGGGCTGCGCCCGCGTGACTGGGCGGCCCATGCGATCGGCATATACAGGAAATACGGCGCCGATTGCCTGATCGCCGAGGTCAATCAGGGCGGCGAAATGGTGCGCGATGTGTTGAACCAGATCGATGAAACCCTGAGCTATCGCCCGGTCCACGCCAAACGCGGCAAATGGCTGCGCGCCGAGCCGGTGGCCATGCTCTACGAGCAGGGCTGGGTTCGCCATGCCGGCGCGATGCCCGAACTTGAAGATGAAATGTGCGCCTTTACCGCCGATGGCCGCGCCAACGGCCACAGCCCCGACCGCCTTGACGCCCTCGTCTGGGCGCTGACGGAACTCAAACTCACCCGCAGCGCCGCCCCGCGCGTGCGCTCAATCTAGATACACCTGGCAGGAGGGAAAGGTTTTGCTTTATCAACGCCTTATTGACTGGATTCGCCCCGCATCCAGCGAAACCAAACAAAGCGCCACCGCGCCTCTGATCGCCCTGAATGCCCATGGCCGGCCGGTCTGGACACCGCGCAACTATACGGCGCTGGCCAAAGAAGGCTTCATGCGCAATCCGGTGGCCTATCGCTGTGTGCGCATGATTGCCGAAGCCGCTGCTTCCATCCCCTTTACCCTGCGCGAAGGGGCAGGCGAACTGGACCGGCACCCGCTGCTTGATCTGCTGAAAAAGCCAAACCCGGTGACGGGCGGGGCCGAGTTTTTTGAAGACTGGTACAGCTATCTGCAAATCGCCGGCAATGCCTATTTCGAGGCGGTTTCGCTGGAGAGTGAAATACGCGAGCTTTATGTCCTGCGCCCCGACCGGGTCAAGGTGATCCCCGGCCCCGAAGGCTGGCCGTCCGCTTATGAATATTCCGCCGGTGGCCGTTCCGTCCGCTTCGCGCAGGATACCCTAAATGGCATCGCGCCCATCTACCATATGGCCCTGTTTCACCCCGACAGCGATCATTATGGCATGAGCCCGCTTGAAGCGGCCGCCTGCGCCATCGATATCCACAATGCCGCCGGAGCCTGGAACAAGGCGCTTCTCGACAACTCCGCCCGCCCCTCCGGCGCTCTGGTTTATCAGGGCAGGGGGGGGAACTCCAATCTGAGCGAAGACCAGTTCGCCCGGCTGAAAGCCGAGTTGGAAGGCGCTTTTCAGGGCATGAAAAACGCCGGCCGTCCCATGTTGCTCGAAGGCGGTCTCGACTGGAAATCCATGGGCTATTCCCCGCGTGAAATGGACTTTATCGACGCCAAGCACACCGCCGCGCGTGATATCGCCCTGGCCTTTGGCGTCCCGCCCATGCTGCTGGGCATCCCCGGTGACAACACCTTTTCAAATTATGCCGAAGCCAACCGCAATTTCTGGCGTCAGACCATATTGCCGCTTGTTGCCAAAACCGCAAACGCCCTGACCAACTGGATAGGCCCGGCCTATGGGAACGATCTGCATCTTGGCTTCAACCCGGACCGGATCGAAGCGTTAAGGCTTGAGCGTGAAGCCTTGTGGAAACGCATTGGCGCGGCCGATTTTCTGACCCCGGACGAAAAGCGCGCCGCGATCGGTTACGGCCCGCTTGATGAGGACAGCCCCGCATAATATCCGCCATTAACGAAAACAGCCGGAAGCCATTGCGAACATCGAAAATCCGCGACTGAGGCCCGATTGGTTTTTTTCCGTTTTCACCGGAATGACGGATTGGGTGAACCAAGGAGTTCCCATGACAAAACAAACGACCGGCTCCCGCCGGGAGACCAAATTCCTCGCCGTCGATTTCAAGCAGATCGACGCCAAAGGCGTCTTTGAAGGTTATGCCAGCGTGTTCGGCAAAGAAGATCTTGGCCATGATATCATCATGCCCGGCGCTTTTCGCGGCTCTTTGAAAAAACGCGGCGCAAGCCAGATCAAGATGCTTTTCCAGCATGATCCCAAAGAGCCGGTTGGCGTCTGGTCCCATATTGCCGAAGACGCAAGGGGCCTGTTCGTGCGCGGTCGTCTCAACACCCAGGTGGCCCGCGCCCGCGAGATTTTAAGCCTGATGCGCGAAGGCGCGATTGACGGGCTGTCCATCGGCTTTCACACCCTGAAAGGGCGCACCGACCCCAAAACCGGCATACGCAAGCTGCGCGAGGTTGATCTGTGGGAAATCTCCATCGTCACCTTCCCCATGCAGCCCGGCGCCCGCATCCAGTCGGTCAAGCACCGCGGTGACCGGCTGCCCACAACCAGAGAATTCGAGTGCTGGCTCACGCGGGATGCTGGGCTGACGCGCCGCGAGGCCCGCACCGTCATCGGCAAGGGCTACCGGGCAATAACCGCCGGGCGGGATGCCGCCGGATTGCCGCTACCTGCCCCCGCGCAACTTGCCCGAAAAATCCGGCAGGCGGCGCAGATTATCAATCCCTGAAAAACGAGGACATAACAATGGACAATCTAACCAACCACACCGAACTCGGTGAAGCCTTTGACGAGTTCATGCAGGCTTTTGAAGCCTTCAGGCAAACCAATGACGAGCGTCTGGCCCAGGTTGAAAAACATATGGCCACCGATGTCATCACCGGCGACAAGCTGGAGCGCATCAACCGCGCCATGGATGAACAAAAGCGCACCGTCGACAGCCTGACCCTGAAAGCCCGCCGCCCGGCGCTGGGATCTTCAGGCCGCGCCATCAGCGCTCATGCGCTGGAGCACCGCGCCGCCTGGAATGACTATATGCGCAAGGGCGATGCGCGCAATTTGCAGGCGATTGAAGCCAAGGCGCTTTCCGTCGGCACTGACGCCGATGGCGGCTATACCGTGCCGGAGGAAACCGAAAGCCATATCGGCAAGCTGCTGAGTCAGGCCTCTCCCATCCGCGCCATTGCCGGCATCCGCCAGATTTCCGCTTCAACCTATAAAAAGCCCTTCGCCACCAGCGGCTTTTCCACCGGCTGGGTCGGCGAGACGGCGGCAAGGCCCGAAACCTCGACCCCGACCCTGGCCGAGCTTTCCTTCCCGGCCATGGAGCTTTACGCCATGCCCGCGGCAACCTCAGTGCTGCTTGAAGACAGCGCGGTTGACATAGAGCAATGGATTGCCGAAGAGGTGCAAAGCGCCTTTGCCGAGCAAGAAGGCGCCGCCTTCGTCAATGGCAACGGCACCTCCAAACCGCGCGGTTTCCTCAACTACACCAAGGTGGCGGACAGCTCCTGGAGCTGGGGCAATCTGGGTTATGTGGTCTCCGGGGCCTCGGGCGCATTCGCCGCAACCGATCCTTCCGATGCCCTGATTGATCTGATTTATTCGGTCAAATCCGGCTATCGCGCCAATGCTCATTTCGTCATGAACCGCGCCACCCAGTCGGAAATCCGCAAGCTCAAGGACGCGGACGGCAATTATCTCTGGCAGCCGCCGGTGCAGGCCGGCACGGGCGCGACCTTGATGAATGTGCCGATTGCCGAGGCTGAGGACATGCCCGATATGGCCGCCGACAGCTTCTCCATCGCCTTTGGCGATTTTGGCCGTGGCTATCTGATCGTGGACCGGGTCGGCGTGCGGGTGCTGCGCGATCCCTTCTCCTCCAAGCCCTATGTGCTGTTCTACACCACCAAGCGCGTCGGCGGCGGGGTGCAGAATTTTGAAGCCATCAAGCTGATGAAATTCGGCACCGCCTAAACCTCTCCTTCTCCCCCGTGAACCTTGGCGGGGCGGGCGCTGCAACAGCGCACCGCCCCGTCCTTTTTGGGAAACCGTCCAACATGACCGCAATTCTCATCTCCGGCCCCGCTACCGAGCCGGTCACACTTGCCGAGGCCAGGGCGCATCTGCGCGTCGATACGGCCGATGAAGACACCCTGATCTCCTCGCTCATCACCGCGGCGCGCATCCATATCGAACTTGCCTGCTCCAAGGTGCTCATCACCCAGAGCTGGAAACTTTATTTTGACCGCTGGCCGTCAAAAAGCGTCATCGAAATCCCGCTCGCGCCGCTCCAGGGCGTAAGCGCCATAAGCATCTATGATGCGGATGATAACAGCGAGAGCATTGCCTCTTCCCGGTGGTATGCCGATACGGTATCGGTCCCCGGACGGCTCGTGCGCCGTTTTGGCTCTGTTTGGCCGGACCCGGCCCGCGCCGCCAATGGTATCGAAATTACCCTGAGCGCAGGCTACGGCGATACAGCTTCCGATGTGCCGCAAACCCTGCGGCAGGCTATTCTGCTGCTGGTTGCCCACTGGTTTGAAACCCGCGAGCCGGTTGTTCTGGGCGCGGCGGCCATATCCGTCCCCCTTGCCGTTGATGCCCTGATCGCGCCCGCAAAGGCGGTGCGGCTGTGATGCGGCCGGGAAAATTACGCCGCCGGGTGGTTGTCGAAGAGCCGGTGCGCGTTTCCGATGGCGGCGGCGGCGCGAGCCTCTCATGGTCGCAGATCGCGAACCCATGGGCGGCAATCGAGCCATTAAGCGGCTATGAACGCGCCCGCTATGAGGGCATTGAAGCCACGCTGAGCCACAAAATCACGCTTCGTTTCCGCTCCGGTATAACCCCTCATATGCGCCTGCGCCTTGATACCCGGATATTCAATATCCATGCGCTGCGCAATGAGGATGAGAAGGATCGCTGGCTGATCTGTCTTTGCGAGGAGATTATTTGAGCCATGCAACTCCTCCCCCGCATCAACGGCCTGAAATCGCTGCAAAAGACATTCGGCCGCCTCACCCGGCCCGAGATTTTTGCCGAGGCGGAAACCCGGACCAGGGCGGAAATCGTCAGGCTCGAAACCCGCCCGTCTTTACGTTTAGTTAACCATGTTTATGGCGGAATTCTGCGCGATATCCTGCGCCGCACCCGCCGTTAGAAAGGGATATCCATGCCGCAAAACGCAAGCCGGGCGCTGCAAAAAGCCATCTTTGAGGCCCTCTTGGCAGATGCCGCCCTGACAGCCCTTCTGGGGGCGGGAAAAATCTTCGATGATGTACCGCAAGGGGTAAGCTTTCCCTATCTTACCATCGGCCAGGCCACAACCCGCGACTGGAGCACTTCAACCGAAGAGGGGGCTGAACACATCCTCACCTTGCAGGTCTGGTCAAAGGATACCGGCCGAAAGGGCATTCAGGCCATCATGCAAACCGTGCACGACATTCTGCACAACGCTTCCCTGACCCTGGAAGACCACAACCTCGTCAATTTACGCCACGAATTCACCGACCTGAACCGCGCCAAAGGCGGCCACGCCTATCACGGCCTCACAAGATACCGGGCCGTGACGGAGCCGGCGGCCTGACTATTTTTTAAACCCATCTTTCATCACAAAATCAGGAGACCCACCCTATGACCGCTCAGAAGGGCAAAGATTTATTGCTTAAAATGGATACCAGCGGCGCTGGAGCTTTTGCCACCATGGCGGGGCTGCGCGCCCAGCGTATTGCCTTTAATGCCGAAACGGTGGATGTCACCGATGCCGAATCGGCACAGGGCTGGCGTGAATTGCTCGCCGGAGCCGGGGTGAAATCCGCCAGTATCAACGGGTCCGGCATTTTCAGGGACGCGAGCGCCGACGAGACCGTGCGCGGTCTGTTTTTCAACGCCCATATCCGCGACTGGCAGGTGATCATCCCCGATTTTGGCACGATTGAAGGCCCGTTCCAGATTTCGGCGCTGGAATATGCCGGGGAGTATAACGGCGAGGTCAAATTCGAGCTTGCGCTGGAATCGGCCGGTCAGCTCACCTTCACCGGGGCTTGAGGATAATGGCAAACGCACATCGCGGCGAGATCGAGGCCGTTCTTGACGGCAAGCCGCTCACCCTTTGCCTCACTCTTGGCGCTCTGGCCGAGCTTGAACACGCCTTTGGCGGCGAGGATATGCTGGCTATTGCCGAACGTTTTGAAACCGGGCGCATTAGGGCCGAGGACGCCATCCGCGTCATCGGCGCGGCGCTCCGCGGCGCGGGCAATGATATCTCCGACGCCCAGGTGGCGAATATGAGTATTGACGGCGGCGCGGCTGGCTATGTCCGCACCGTCGCCCGGCTCTTGAACGCCACATTCAGCGATCCCGGCCCGGCGGTAAATTGAGTAAAAACAAGACATTTCCCTGGGAAGAGCTGATGAATCTGGGGCTTGGCCATCTGCGCCTGGCTCCGCCTGTGTTCTGGTCCATGACGCCGCGCGAGCTGAACACTGCCGCACGCGGCTCCATGGGCCTGCCCGCCTCGCTGCCTCCCCCGGCGAGGCGGGATCTGCAAAAACTCATGCAATGCTACCCCGATTCTGAAAAAAAATGAGGTTATTATGGCCGAGGAAGTCGATTCCCTTGTCGTCACCATAGACGCCGATATCTCCAACCTGCGGCGCGAGCTGGACACCGCCACCCGCATGGGGCGCAGTTTTGGCTCCGCCATCAGCCGCGCTTTTGAATCCGCCGCCATAAAAGGGCGTTCCCTGGGCGATGTCCTGCGCTCACTTGCCGCCTCGCTTGCCTCCACTGCCCTGCGCGCCGGAATGAGACCGCTGGAGAAAATGCTGGGCGGCGCCTTTGGATCGCTGTTTTCGGGCCTGACAGCGGCCAAAATTACCCCCTTCGCCGATGGCGGCGTCGTCAACTCGCCGGTTCTTTTCCCCATGGGAGGCGGACGGCACGGGGTTATGGGCGAGGCGGGAGCAGAAGCCATCATGCCGCTGGCAAGAGGGGCTGACGGCAAGCTGGGAGTGCGCACGGACGGCCAGGCGCGCGCCATGACCATCAATTTCAATGTTCAGGCCAATGACGCCCAGAGCTTCTTGCGATCTGAATCACAAATCTCCGCCCTGCTGGCCCGGGCCACAAGGCGCGGCACAAGGAATTTGTAAACATGGCCTTTCACGAAATCCGTTTTCCC
>CAZIVB010000003.1:0-24126 GCA_964542565.1 uncultured Hyphomicrobiales bacterium
TGCTCTCGCGCGCCGTTCACGCCATCTTGCAGCGCTACGGTTTTGAAAAACCGGAGCTCACCCATGCCGACCAGCCCTGAACTGGCCGCCGTCTGGCTGACCCTGAAGCTTGCCGCCCTGAGCATGCTCATCCTCATGCTTCTTGGCGGCCCCCTGGCGTGGTGGCTCTCACGAACAAGCTGGCGCGGCAAAGTTGTTCTGGAGGCGCTCATCGCATTGCCTCTGGTTCTGCCGCCGACGGTTTTGGGTTTTTATCTGCTCTTGATGCTCGGCCCCAACGGGGCAATCGGCGGCACGCTCGAAGCGCTCGGCCTGCGCCATCTCGCCTTCAGCTTCACCGGCCTTGTGATTGGCTCGGTGTTTTACTCGCTCCCCTTCGCGGTGCAGCCACTGCAAAGCGCCTTTCAGGCCATCGGCAACCGTCCGCTTGAAGCTGCCGCCACCATGCGGGCCGGGCCGGTTGACCGCTTTTTCACCGTCGCGCTCCCGCTTGCCCGGCGCGGCATTATCACCGCCGCCAGCCTTTCATTTGCCCATACGCTGGGCGAATTTGGCGTCGTGCTGATGATCGGCGGCAACATACCGGGCAAAACCCAGACCCTCTCCATCCTGATTTATGATCAGACCGAAGCCATGCAGTTTGGCTCGGCCCATATGCTCTCGGCCTCTTTGCTGGCGTTTTCGTTCCTGCTTCTGCTGGGCGTTTATGCCATGAACCGGCGCTTTCCCGTGGGGCTCAAATGAGCCTTGGCGTCGATATAAAGGCCAACTGGCCCGGCTTTGCCCTAAACGCCGCGTTCACCGCGCCGGCGGATCGGGCCAGCGCCCTTTTTGGCGCCTCGGGAGCAGGCAAGAGCACGATCTTGCGCGCCATCGCCGGGCTGGACAAAAACATCACCGGCCGCATTGAAGTGGGCGGTGAAATCTGGCAGGACGAACACATATATTGCCCGCCCCACAAGCGTGAAATCGGCTATGTCTTTCAGGACAGCGCCTTGTTGCCGCATCTCAGCGTCAGGGGAAATCTTGAATATGCCCAAAAGCGCGTTGCGCCCGCATCGCGCCGGGTCAGGTTCGGCGACGCGGTGGATTTTCTCGCGCTGGGCCATCTGCTGAGGCGCTTCCCCGATACCCTCTCGGGCGGCGAAAAACAAAGAACCGCCATCGCCCGCGCCCTGCTGACGTCGCCAAAACTGCTGCTGCTCGATGAGCCGCTCTCGGCGCTGGATGCAGGCGCCAAGGCGCGCATATTGCCGTTGCTGCAAAAACTGCGGCGCGAATTCGCCATCCCGCTCATCTATGTCTCCCATTCCATCGATGAAGTGGCGCGCATCACCTCGCATATGGTCCTGCTGGCAAACGGCGCGGTGCTCACCACCGGCCCGACGGCGAAAATCCTCACCGCGCTAGACCAGCCGCTGGCCCATGCCGATGACGCTGGCGCGGTGGTGGACGGGATGATCACGGCTCATGATGAAAAATGGCGTTTGAGTACGGTCAGCTTTTCCGGCGGCCGCATATTCGTGCCGCTGGTAAAGCTGGCCCTCAATGAGCCGGTCCGGCTGCGCATCCGCGCCCGCGATGTCAGCCTGGCGCTGGAGCATCACGGGGATACCAGCATATTGAACATCCTGCCGGTCAAGGTGCGCAAGGTGCAAGAAACCGGCCCCTCCCAGTCCATGGTGGCGCTCGATGCCGGCACAACTCCGCTCCTTGCCCGCATCACCCACAAATCCCGCGATCATCTCGGCCTTGTTCCGGGCAAGGAGCTTTTTGCCCAGGTCAAGGCGGTCTCGCTGCTGGTCTAACCAGATCGTGAGGTGGTGCCGGAAACCCGGACAGCCGGTTACGGATCACCGCACAATTCGGCGCTGAGTTCGGCCGTGGTCATCAGGCGGCAATATCCGCCCAGGCTTTTGAGGGCGTCATCGTGGCAGATTTGCGAATAACTGGCGCAGGCATCGCTGACAAGCGTAACCAGATAGCCAAGATCACAGGCATCGCGTACGGCGGAACTGATGCACTGGTCGGTGATGAAACCGCTGATAATGAGTTGTCGGACAGCCATGTTGCGAAGCACATAATCAATATTGGTTGAGATGAACACATTTGAAGAGGTTTTCGAAAATACCATCTCATCTTCAACCGGCGCAATCGCATCGTGGACCTTGGCGTCCCACGAGCCGTTGGGAACATTGAACCCCGTAATCTTGTAATCAAGACTGCGGTCGCGGCCATCCAGGGTCAGGCTTTCAATGACCGTGTACATCACCTCAACACCGGCCTTGCGGCAGCTTTTTTGCAGCGCGGACATTCTGGGCAATGTCTCGGATTCGATTTTGTTGAAATACCAGGCAAAGCGTTTGTCGAATTGCCGCGGAGTCAGGCCGGCAAACTCCCCGCCATCTCTGTGAGCGGAAAAATTTTGCACATCGATAAACAGCAAGGCGGCGCGGCCGGGGACGATGGGGATGTTGCGGCTGGTCAAGGTATCAAAATTCATGGTCGCCCGGTTTCCCTGGAGCATCGTGCGATAAAAAAGAATCGCACCCACGCTCTTGTAATTTGTTTTGCCGCATCATCTTATCCGAAAATCGCGTACGCTTTTCCAGAAGTGCTCAAAAACAGCATTTGTTTTGAATGGAGCCTCGTGTTCACGGAATTCCCTGGATTTTCATTATTGAAAATCTATACTAATCACCAGATCAATCAGCTTTCAAACGGAATCATCGCAACGGCAGACAATTTGATCACCGCGAATAAGCCGCCGGGTTGCGCCTCAGCGTCAATAATATGATGGATGAAACCAATAGTGCTGGAGTATTGAATGAAGAGAGAATCGGTCATTTATGCCTGTTGCGGCGACATTTCCGGCAAGCTCAGAGGCAAAGGCTTTCCCGCTGTCGATTTTGAAACACGCAAGAAGCAGGGCGTTGGCTGGACCCCGACGAATGTACAGATCACCTGCTTCGACACCATTGCGCAAAGCCCCTACGGGGCATTTGGCGACCTGCTGCTCATCCCGGATGAAACAACCCTGACAAGGCTTGAAGCGGTGGACCAGGCCGGAGATGCCGCATTGATCGACAATTTTGTCCTTGGCGATGTGGTGCATCTGGATGGCCGTTCATGGGCGTGTTGCACAAGGTCAATTTTAAAAAGCGCCCTTCAGCGGCTGAAAGATGTCAGCGGATTGACGTTGTTTGGTGCATTTGAACATGAATTCACCCTGCAAAACACCGCCAGCGGCATTGGACTGGCCTTTACGGTGGCCGGTTTTCGCCGCGAGCGGGCCTTTGCCGAGGCCCTGATCGCAGCCCTGCGCGCCGCGAATATAACGCCCGATACGGTCATTCGCGAATTTGGCGTTGATCAGTTCGAGATTACGATAAAGCCCGAACACGGGCTGAAGATCGCCGATCATGGCGCGATTGCGCGCGAAATCACGCAAGCGGTGGCGGAGCAATTTGACCGGCGGGCGAGTTTCACGCCGATGCCGTCTGCAGGCGGTGTCGGCAATGGCGTTCACATCCATTTGTCGTTTCGCGATCAGGCCGGAAAGCCCGCGACCTATGACGCCGCGGGCCCGCATGGCATGAGCGCGGTAACGGGCGCCTTTATCGCCGGAATTTTACGGCATCTGCCCTCAATCGTCGCCTTCACGGCGCCTTCGGTGATTTCCTATCAGCGCCTGGTGCCGCATCGCTGGAGCGCGGCATTCAATAATCTTGGCGTGCAGGACCGGGAAGCGGCCGTGCGGATTTGCCCGGTAACAAAACGTAACGGCGGCGATCCGCATGAACAATTCAACTTCGAGTTTCGCGCCGCGGATGCAGCGGCGAACCCGCATCTGCAACTTGCCGCCATCGTTCATGCCGGTGTCTCCGGTATCGAGCAGAAGCTGAAGCCGCCCACACCGACAAATGAAGACCTGTCATTGCTCAATGCGCAACAATTAAGCGCCTTCGGGGTTGAGCCGCTGACATCCTCACTTGCGGCGGCGCTCGCGGCCCTGGAGCGCGACGGGCTTGTGCGCTCCTGGTTTCCGGAGGGGTTCGTGGATATTTATCTGGCGCATAAACGCAGCGAGATCGCATACCTTGCCGATCAATCGCAAGACCAGCAATGCGCCGCCTATGCGGAAGTTTATTGATATGACAGTTTTTGATAACGCCGCCATGGACATAGCCACAATTGGCCGCAACATTAAAAAACTGCGCCGCGATAAGAAACTGACCCTGAAGCAGTTAAGCACGCTTTCGGGTGTCTCCATTGCGACAATCAGCAAAATTGAAAACAACCGGATTTCCGGCGGGTTTGAAACCATCTACAAGATCGCTCGCGGTCTGGGCGTGCTTGTGACGAAAATCATGGATGCCGAACAGGCGGTAACAAGGGCCGTGGTGGTCAACAAGGCCAATCCCAAAGCCATTCATCCCACCTTGAATTATGATTACTTCCCCCTCGCGCACCGGCGTAACGGGGCGCTGAACCCCTATGAAATGATCATCAAGACCCACAAGCTTCCCGATGAACGCGACTGGTCTATCCATGATGGCGAAGAAGTGATTATCGTTCTGTCCGGCAGTATTGAACTGCACCTTGAGGGGCACGGGCCCTATCGCCTCTCATCCGGGGACAGCGCCTGTTTTGATTGCGGCATTCGCCATGCCTTCGTCAGCGTGTCCGAAGATGACGCCCGCATCATTTCGCTCTCCTCGCTCGGCCCGGCAACGCGCGTAAATGGCAAGCTGGTATTTTCATGATACCGATCGTTGTTCAACTCACGCAACAGGCGCTGTATTTTCATATCTGAAAATTTTCAGATATGAAAATGGGCGCAACTATGTTAAAGTCGCCCCTGCGCACGGGGCAGGCATGCCTGTTGCCGGTGTAGCGGCGAGACAGGCTGGCGGGTACGGGACCAGCCGTGAATCAGCGATTACAATAATAAAGGAGCTTGAGCAGATGGCGATTATTAAAAAAATACTGGCCCTGACGGGTGCGGCCGGACTGGCGCTGGGTGTCAGTGCGGCCAGCGCGGAAGAGATACTGATCGGCGGCGCATTGAGTTTGACCGGCGTCCAGGCTCCGCTTGACGAGCCGGGCTACAAGGGGGCGAAGGTTGCGGTAAAATATCTCAATGACCACGGCGGTCTGCTTGGCAAGAAAGTGAAATTCATCAATCTTGACGGCAAGTCCGATCCGGTCACGGTGGGAAATGTCGCGGTGCAATTGATTGATATGGGCGCCAAGTTGATCGTCGCGCCCTGCGATTTTGACTTTGGCGGTCCCGCCAGCCGTGAGGCGCAAAAATCCGGGATTGTCGGGATATCCACGTGCGCCTCCGATCCGCTATACAGCTCCTGGTCCCTTGGCGACAAGCAATTCACCTTGTCGATGTGGAATACGACCATGGGGGCAGCAGCTGCGGAATTTGCCTTCAATGAGCGTGGCTGGAAGACGGCTTATGTGGTGACGGACCAGTTCATCGCCTATACAAAATCCCTGTCAAAATATTTCCTGGCGCATTACAAGGCCCTTGGCGGCAAGGTTCTGCTTGAAGATACCTACACCAATGGCAGCAATGATTTTTCCGCCCAGATTGCCAGATTAAAAGCCCTCGGGGAGAAACCCGATGTTATTTTCATCTCCTCATATGGAACCGATATCGGCGTTATCATTCGGGCATTGCGGGAAATCGGCATCGACAGCCCGGTGGTTGGCGGGGATTCCTATGATGATCCCGCGCTGCATAAAAACCTGGGCGAAAAACTGGGTAATGACATCTATTTTATCACCCATACCTGGATGGGGCCCGAGGCGCATCCCGATATGCCCAAATTCCTGAAGCTGTATAAGGACATGTATGGCTCGGCGCCCGATACGGCCTTTGTTGCCACGGGCTGGGATACAATCATGTTGATGGCCGAGGCGGTAAAGGCCGCCGGTACGACCGATGGCGCGGCGGTAGCAAAAGCACTTGAAACCGGAAAATTCAAACTTTTGACGGGTGAGCTTTCCTACAAGAACGCCGCCCAGGGGCATGAGCCCAACAAGGCGGCGGTTCTGGTTGAGCTCAAAGCCGGCAAGCCGGTCTTTCTCGGCTGGCGGCTGCCAAAAAACCCGCCGGCGCCTTGAGCCAGCTTTGTTAAAATATGCAGTGCCGGGACATTTAATGTCCCGGCCTTGTCTTTGTTCAGATGCAGGTTGAAGAATGTGACCAAGGCGATATTTCCCGAAGCGCTTCAGGCGCATGATGTCTCGGTGGTGTTTTCAGGCCTTCGAGCGCTGGATCATGTCTCGCTTTATGTTAATCCCGGCGAGATTCTGGGGCTGATCGGGCCGAACGGATCGGGCAAAACCACATTGATAAATGCCTTAACCGGTCAGGTTGATCTGGCTGGCGGAAAGGTTGTGGCGGGAACAGAAGATCTGACGGGCTGCTCGCCAAGGGTAATCGCCCGCTCCGGCATTGCGCGTTCGTTCCAGATTGTCCGGTTGTTCAATGCCATGACCGTGGCGGAAAATGTGGAAACGGCGGCCCTGGCCCAGGGCGAAAACCGCCGTCAGGCAAAGGAGAGAGCGCAGGGCTTGCTCGCCGAATATTCCCTTTCCGGGCAAGCCGGCGAGATTGCCGGAAATCTTAATTATGGTGACAAGCGGCGGGTGGAAATAGCCCGCGCCCTGGCGGCGCGCCCGCGCTATCTGCTGCTCGATGAGCCGGCCGCCGGTATGAATGAAAGTGAAACCGGCGATTTGTTGAATCTGCTTGCCGCCTTGCCGCAAAAACATAATCTTGGCTTGTTGATTATCGATCATGACATGCCTTTGATCATGCGCCTTTGTCACCGGGTTCATGTCTTGTCATCGGGGCGGACAATTGCTTCAGGAGAGGTTGACGCGGTGCGCAATGACCCGGCTGTCATTGAGGCTTATCTCGGATCTTCACCGGATGAGCCGTCATGATTAAAGTTTCCGGCCTTGAAGTCCGCTACGGCGCGGTTCGCGCTGTCCGGAATGTCTCCATGCATGTCGGGCAGGGCGAGCTGGTGACGGTTCTGGGCGCCAATGGCGCCGGCAAGTCTTCGCTTTTGCTTGCCATCGCCGGCGCGTTATCGCCAAGCCGCGGCACTTTGCATCTGGCCGAAAGAGACGTTACCGGATATTCGCCAGAGCGCATGGTTCGGCTTGGCGTGGCCATGGTTCCGGAAACGCGCGATGTCTTTCCGGATTTGACCGTCAGTGAAAACCTGCGCCTTGGCGCCTATATCCGCCGGACGCAGACGAAGGCCATCAATGCTGATTTAAAACGAATGTATGCCTTGTTTCCCCTCTTAAAAGAACGGCAACAACAGGCGGCGGGCACGTTATCGGGCGGCGAGCAGCAAATGCTGGTCATTGCGCGGGCCATGATGTGTGATCCCAAAATTCTGTTGCTGGACGAACCCTCGCTGGGGCTGGCGCCAACCATCGTCAATCAGATATTCGAGATGATTGTTGAGTTGAAGGCCACGGGGATCAGCATTCTGCTTGTCGAGCAAAACGCAACCAAAGCGCTGCAAATCGCCGACCGGGCCTATGTGATGCGCCTTGGCGAGATTGCCGCGCAAGACAGCGCCGCCGCGATCGCCGAGGCCTCGGATCTTCGCGCCATGTATTTGGGGGGTTAGAACAATGGTGGAACTGATCCAGTTTGGCATCGATTTTCTGAGTTTGGGCGGCGCCTATGCCCTTATGGCTCTGGGGCTGGTCATTGTTTACGGCATATTGCGGCTGGTCAATTTCGCCTATGGCGAGCTGATCATGGTCACCGGCTATGCGCTGTACCTGGTCAACGGCACCGCGCTTCCCTGGCTCGTCATGGCCGCATTTGCGGTTTTTATTGCCGTGTTGACGGGGATCGCGACAGACTATGTTGCCTTTCGGCCGGTGCGGGCCAAATCGGTGACCGCGGTCCTTATCACCTCGTTCGCGTTCTCGACGTTGCTGCAAAATGCCGCATTGCTGTTTATTTCACCGCGTCCGCGCAATATCCCCCTGCCTGATATTTTTTCCCGGACGGTCGAGATCGGCGGTGTGATTACGCCGGTGCGCAATCTGCTGACAATCGCCATGGCCGTCATCATGCTGGCCTTGTTCGCCTGGCTCATGCGCCGCACGGTGATCGGCATCGCCATGCGCGCCGCGGCGACGCATTTCACCATGGCGCGAATGCTTGGCGTGCCTGCCAATCTCATCATTTCCAGCGCCTTTGCAATAAGCGGTCTTCTGGCGGGGATCGTCGCCCTGTTCTGGCTGGGGCGCATCGGATCCGTTGTGCCGGGGATCGGGCTGCAACCCCTGCTGGTTGCATTTATCGCGACCGTTATCGGCGGCATGCGGTCTTTGCAGGGCGCTGTCCTGGGGGGCTTTTTGCTGGCCTTCATTGATACCGGTCTGAATTACTCGCTGCCTCAGGACCTGCTTAAATTCCGTGACGCCTTTACCTTCAGCCTGGTTATTCTAATTCTTCTTTGGCGGCCCGAAGGCCTGTTGAAAGGCCCGGCATCGGGTCAACGCACATGAGGAGCGCCATGCGTCATATTCTCACGGCAATTGTGCTTCTTGGCCTGATTGCCATCCTGGTCTTCGGCATAGAGCTGACCGGCACACGGCTTATGGTCCGCATTACCACCAATTTGTGCATCATGCTGGTGCTCGTTCTGGGATTGCAGGTATTCATGGGGAATTCGGGAATATTATCCTTTGCCCATATCGGCTTCATGGGGGTCGGGGCCTATGTATCGGCCATGCTGACAATCCCGCTGCAAATGCGTTCCATGGCGCTTCCTGATCTTTATCCGATTGTGGCGCATATCGAGATTTCGCCCTATCTGGGCATACTTCTTGGCGGCGGGATTGCCGCCGCTGTGGCGGCGGCCCTGTCCTATCCATTGATGCGTCTTTCCGATGCCGCCGCCGTCATCACCTCTTTTGCGTTTCTGGTGGTATTGCATACGGTGATGCTGCACTGGAGCGCGGTTACCAATGGTCCGCGCACCTTGTTCGGGCTTCCAAACATCACCACGCTTCCACTCGCCGCCGGCTTTGCCGCATTAGCCGTCATCGCCGCGCTGATCTTCAAGGAATCGCGAATCGGCGTGCTCCTGCGCGCCTCGCGCGATGATGAAGTCGCCGCCGGCGCAATGGGGGCGAATATTCCTTATTTGCGCTGGATAGCTTTTATTCTCAGTGCTTTTCTGGCCGGCATTGGCGGCGCGTTATGGGGCCATTACGTGACCTCCTTTTCGCCCAAGGCGTTTTATCTGAAGGAAACATTTGTCGTTCTGGGCATGCTTGTCATTGGCGGGCCCAATACAGTGACCGGGGCCGTGGCGGGCACGATCCTTGTCACTTTCGCCTTCGAGGGGCTGCGGGCGACAGAAGGTTTTTTAAACAGTATTCAGCTCTTTTCAAAACCGGTTATCGGCTTGACCGAAATTATACTGGCTCTGGCGATGATTGCGATGTTATCGCTTCGTCCCGGCGGCTTCATCGCAACACGGGAAATAGGTGATACAATCATGCGTTGGTTCAAATTCAGGGATAAGACACAATGAGCTGGAAAACGGCCTATCGTTCCTTTTACTATGCGAATGCGCCCGAACCCGATGACATCGTTCTCAATTCAGAAGATACGGCTCTCATCGTCATCGATATCCAGAACACCTATCTGGAGCCCAAGGATACGGCGGCGGAAAATGAAGCCTGGCAACCGTTCTTCAAACGGATGAACGAGGTGGTAATTCCCAATACCGCAAGGCTGGTCGAGCGTTGCCGGGCCAATGGGACGGAAGTGATTTTTGCCCGCATTGCCTGTCTGAAGCAAGATGGGCGGGATCGCTCGCTGAGCCAGAAGAAGCCGGGATTTAACTATCTCCTGCTGCCAAAAGACCGGCCGGATTCGCAGATTGTTTCACAACTGACGCCGCAAGATGATGAAATAACCGTTCTGAAAACCACGGACAGCGCATTAACCGGCACAAATCTGCGCTTGATTCTGCACAATATGGGAATCAAATCCATCGTGATCGCAGGAATATTTACCGACCAGTGCGTGTCATCGACCGTGCGCAGTCTGGCGGATGAAAGCTTCAATGTCGTTGTCGTGGAGGATTGCTGCGCGGCGGCGACCATGGAGTTGCACCGGCATGAACTTGAGGTCATTAACATGATCTACTGCCATGTTGTCCAGCTTGATGAAGTATTGGCTTTTTATAAAAACCCATAACGGCCCGGAAAATCACCGGGCAGTGGATTTGCCCTGCTCAGGCTTGTCGGTCCTTCAGGTGCAAGAGCGCTTTTGGCGCCGGGCCGCCGGTTGCCCAGTCCAGCAATTCGACCGTATGAACCACGGGCGTCCTCGTGCCGCCGCCAATCTGGATCATGCAGCCAAGATTACCGGCGGCGATAACCTGCGGCGCAACGGAGGCGATGTTTTGCACCTTGCGCTCACGCAGCCTTTCAGCCAATTCAGGTTGCAGCAGATTATAGGTCCCCGCCGAGCCGCAGCACAGATGGCTTTCGGGGATCGCGACGGTTTCAAAGCCTGCGCTGCCGAGCAGATCAATCGGGAGTTTTGTGATTTTTTGCCCATGCTGCAATGAGCAGGCCGAATGATAGGCAACTTTCAGTTTCGGGGCATTGCCATCGGGTTGCAGGGGTATCCGTGACAAGATTTCGCTGATATCCCGGCTGATATCGGAAATCATTTTAGCGTCCGCCGCAAGCTCCGGGTCATCGCTGAACATGAACCCGTAATCCTTGACGGTGGTGCCGCAGCCGGATGTATTGATCACGATGTAGTCAAGCCCGTCGCCGCGCATTTCGCTGCGCCAGGCGCGGATATTCGCCGCGGCCGCGGCGTGGGATGCCTGCTGTTTGCCCATATGATGCGTCAGGGCGCCGCAACAGCCCGCGCCCTTGGCAACAACGACCTCGACCCCGTGGCGGGTTAAAATGCGGATGGTCGCCTCGTTGATGGCAGGATCAAGGACTTTCTGGGCGCAGCCCGTCATCAGCGCCACCCGCAGAACCGGTTTTTGCGCCGGAGAAAACACCTGGGGGCGATCATCGGGTGAAGCGGCGGCAATGGCCGCCGGAGCCATGCCCAAGAGCCCCTTGAGCCGCCCCGGCATCACCCTTTGCAGGGGGCGGGCCAATCTGGCCCCGTAAAGGGCAAGACGAAAAATAAAGGGGCGCGGCAGAACGAGCGCAAGCACATTGCGCAACAGCCGGTCGGCGAGGGGACGCGCCCCGGTTTTTTCAATGTAAGTGCGGGCATGATCGACCAGATGCATATAATCGACGCCGGAGGGGCAGGTGGTCATGCAGGAAAGACACGACAGGCAGCGGTCGATATGGCTGATGATTTTCCGCTCCGGAACCCGGTTATTTTCGAGCATGTCCTTGATCAGGTAAATCCGGCCGCGCGGGCTGTCAAGCTCATTGCCCAGCAACAGATAGGTCGGACAGGTCGCGGTGCAAAACCCGCAATGGACGCATTTGCGCAAGATACCCTCGGCCCTCGCTGTACCGCCATCGGCAAGCTGGGCAATGGAAAAGCCGGTTTGCATTACAAATCATCCCGTATGCGGCCACGGTTTAAAATCAGCTCGGGGTCAAAGCTGCGGCGAATACGCTGCGTCAGCGCGGCAAGGGCCGGCGGTTGGGGGTGAAAAACCGGAACCGCGGCGCGAACCTCCCGGCTGGCGCGGATCAGCGTCGCATGGCCGCCATGGCTATCAACCACCGCGCGGATGGCCGGGGCGTGGGCATCACTGGCGGCGGCAACTGCGAGCCAGATCAGCCCGCCGGCCCAGTCATAATAATGGCACCTCACCGGCACATTGCGGCCAAGCAAATCGGCGACAAGCCGGGCCCCGTTCGCCGGTGCGCTGGAAATGCGCCAGATCTGATCCATCGTGCCGGCAAAAGGAACACCGTCGCGCAAATCCGCCCAGAAATTGCGCGTCTCCGCAGCTTCCAGCACTTCAACCCGCCGCCCCTTGGCCGCAAGGGAACGGACAAGCTCTTCGCGCCTTGTATTCACGGAGGTATCAGACCCCTCCAGCCTCAAAGCGGTCAGCGGTTCGCCCGCCAGCTCCTGCGGCGCGGGGGAGGAAAACCCGCTTTGTACCGGCGGCAGATGGGCAAAGCCCGAAATTTCATACCCCAGGCCGGAAATTTGCGTCATTTGCCTGACCGCCTCTTCCTCGTCCAGCCCGAGAATAAGAAGCGTCAATCCGGTTTGCGCCCTTGGCATGACTTTCAGCGTGATTTCGCTGAAAACCCCGAATGTGCCGTAGGACCCGGTCATCAGTTTGGACATATCATATCCGGTTACGTTTTTCATCACCTGGCCGCCCGACTGGAAAATCTCGCCGCGGCCGCTAACGGCGCGAAAGCCGAGCAGATGATCGCGCGCCGCGCCCATCTTGATGCGCCTCGGGCCCGAAGCATTGACGGCCATAAGACCGCCAACTGTGCCTTCCCCGCGCGGATTGCCGAATAAAGGTCCATGATCAATCGGCTCAAAAGCCAGTTCCTGATCCTGCTGCTCCAGCAACCGGGTGATTATAGACAGCGGTGTTCCGGCATGGGCTGAGAGCACCAGTTCAGAGGGCTCGTAATAGATCACGCCGGTTAATCCGGAAGTGCTGATACGCATTTGCGCATCTGCCGGGCGGCCAAGCCCGATACGGCTGCCGGAGCCGATAATATCGAGCGGCGCGGCATTTCCAAGCGCGGCGCGGACGACCTGGGCGATTTCTTCCTCATTGCGCGGGATGAGCGTTTTCATGGTATCAGAACCTCGGGATATCCGGAAACGGAAGCTTGCCGCGCTGCACATGCATTTTGCCCAGCTCGGCGCAGCGGTGAAGGGTCGGGAAAACCTTCCCCGGATTTAGCCGGTGCGCCGGATCAAAGGCGCATTTGACGCGCTGCTGCTGCTTCAGATCGGCTTCGCTGAACATGGTGGACATCAGATCGCGTTTTTCAACCCCGACCCCGTGCTCGCCGGTGAGGACACCGCCGACCTCGACGCAAAGCCTGAGAATATCGGCGCCGAACGCCTCGGCCTTGTCAAGATCGCCGGGTTTGTTGGCGTCATAAAGGATGAGCGGGTGCAGATTGCCGTCTCCGGCATGAAACACATTGGCGCAGCGCAGCGTGTATTTGCCGGCAAGGTTTTGAATTTGCTTCAGGACATGGCCAATCTGGTTGCGCGGTATAGTGCCGTCCATGCACAGGTAATCGGGCCCGATAGCGCCCACGGCGGGAAAGGCGTTCTTGCGTCCGGCCCAGAACTGGAGCCTTTGTTCCTCGTTTTCGGCAATTTTGATAAACCCGGCGCCGTGATCGCGGCCAATCCGCGAGACGTCTTCGACCAGACGCTCAACTTCCGAAAGCGCGCCGTCAAGCTCGCAGACGATGAGCGCCTCGGCATCGCGCGGATACCCGCAAGCCTGAAAATCCTCCGCCGCCCGGACCGCCAGATTATCCATCATCTCAAGCCCGCCGGGAATAATCCCCGCCGAGATAATCGAGGCGACGCAATCCGCCCCGGCCTCAATCGAGTCAAACCCCAGCAGAAGGGCGCTTATGGACTGGGGCTTTGGCAAAATGCGCAGGGTAACTTCGGTGATAACGCCGAGCAGGCCTTCAGAACCGGTCATCAGGCCCATCACATCGTAAAGCTCGGAATCCAGATGCTTGCCGCCAAGCCGGAGCACCTGGCCGTCTATCAGCACGATTTCAAGGCCAAGAATATTATTGGTGGTCAGGCCGTATTTGAGGCAATGCACCCCGCCGGCATTCTCGCCCACATTGCCGCCAATGGAGCAGGCAATCTGGGATGAAGGATCGGGCGCGTAATAAAACCCTTCATGCTCGACCGCCCGGGTCACGGCCAGATTGGTCACGCCGGGCTGCACCTTTACGCAGCGATTGGGATAGTCGATTTCCAGTATGCGGTTGAACTTGCTCATGACAAGCAAGATGCCGTCCGCCAGCGGCAGTGCGCCGCCCGAAAGAGAGGTGCCGGCGCCGCGCGGCACCACTTTTACGTTCATCTCATTGGCAAGGGCCATGACCGCGCAGACCTGTTCGATGGTTTCGGGCAGGACAACAACCAGCGGCAACTGGCGATACATCATCAGGCCGTCGCATTCATAGACGCGCATTTGCGTCTCTTCGCCGATAACATTGCCATCGGGCAAAATCTGCCGCAAACGCCGGAGCAGACGGCTGCGGTTGCGCAGGATTTCGCTTTCGGGTTCCGGCATGGAAATAGACATGTATGTGCTCCTTACCTGTCCTGAAAATCAGTTTCCATAGGCCACCGCCGGTAGCCAGGTGGTGAGTTTGGGGAAGAAGAAAACAATCAGCAGGCCGGTAATCTGCAACAGTACAAACGGGACCACGCCCTTGTAAATATGGCCCAGGGAGATTTGCGGTGGACAAACGCCTTTCAGGTAAAACAGCGCGAATCCCACCGGCGGCGTCAGGAATGATGTTTGCAGGGTTACGGCGACAAGGATGGCAAACCAGACAACGGAAGGATTATCGACAACCCCGTAGCTCTCGACCGGAATATTCAGGCCCAGAACAACGGGGAGCATCAGCGGCATGATGATCAGGGTAATCTCGATCCAGTCGAGCAAAAAGCCCAGAAGAAAAATGATAAGCAGGATAAAACCGATCACCAAATAGGGATTGTCAAACGATCCCAGCACCAGATTTTCGATGATTTCATCACCGCCGAACCGCCGCAGGACAAAGGCGAAAAAGGTCGCCGCCATGAAAATACCGACAATATAACCGGAGGTATTGAGCGTCTGGCGCATGACATCCTTGAACACTTTCATATCCAGATTGCGCGAGAACAGAGCCAGCAAGGTCGCCCCCATGGCGCCAATTCCCGACGCCTCGGTCGGGGTTGCCAGACCGAAGAATATTGACCCCAGCACCAGCAGGATGAGGCCGATGGGCGGCACAACCGACAAGACTACAGCGCCCAGTATCTTCCAGGTTATCGGCTCATGGTCTTCAGGAACCGGCATTGATTTTGGCGAGATCAGCCCGTAGGCGACAATAAAAACAATATAAAGCGCGCCGAGCAGGAGTCCGGGGAAAAGCGCCCCCATGAACAAATCGCCCAGAGAAATCGCCAACTGGTCCGACATGATCACCAGCATGATGGAAGGCGGGATCAAAATGCCCAGCGTGCCCGAGGCGGCAATGGTGCCGGTGGCGATGGGCTTGGCGTAATTCTGCTTCATCATGGCGGGGATCCCCATGACGCCGAGCAACACAACCGAAGCGCCGATAACGCCGGTTGAGGCCGCGAGGATGATGCCGATCAGCATCACGGTCAGCGCCAGCCCGCCCCTGAGAGCGCCAAAGAGCACCTGCATTGATCGCATCATGCGCTGGGCGACGCCGGATTGATCCAGCATCAGCCCCATGAAAATAAACATCGGCAGGGCAACAAGAACCGGGTTTTTGATAATGCCGCCAAAGAAGCGGCCGCCATTGGCCGAGAGCTTGGTATAGGTGATGCCGGTGCGCTGGAATTCAATAAATGCGCTAATCAGTTTGCGGTTGGGATCAAGGACAAGTTCGCCAATCAGAACAAAAAGCAGGCTGACGCCGACAAGCGCATAAACCACGGGAATGCCGCGAAACAACATAAATATGAATGTGACGAACATCAGCAGAACCATCCACTGGTTCAGGTCCATCACGGCTCCGAATAAAGACAGGATTTCCATAAATTCAGGCTTTCGGGGAATTGCGGCGGTTCAGCCAGAAACTGATCGCGGCGAGAAAAAGAAGTATTGCCAGACCATACCAGGTGGTGTCCTGCAACAAGGGCTCCTTGCTGATGCGCCGTGGATGCAGATCAGGATTTGAAAAGCGAATGCTCCACCAAAGCGCGTAATAAACAGCGCGCTCGGCCGCAAACCATACCGTTGGCAGCGCCGCGATGATCAGTGTCCACAGGGCCGGCACGGTAAATTTCGCCAGATTGCGGTAAAGAGCGGCAAAGGCGGCGGTAATTGCCGCCATGAACAATACCGGCAAGGCCATTTTCAGCATAAAGAGGCCATGCAATCCGTTGGGGCTGTCGGAACCCTCACGGGCAAGCCAGGAGGCATAAGCATAATGAAGCAGGATATCGGTCATAATGCCTAAAAACGGCAGCAGCAGCCAGCCCAGTCCGAACACCTCGATCCGGGCCTTTTTTCTCTCCGGGTAATGGGCATGAAAGATATCAACCCGCACATGGCTGTCGGTGGTGATGGCATAACCAAACCCGGTCAGCAGGGCGAGCCCGTATAGCCACCATTGCGCGTCATCGAGCCAGGCCTGATTGAGGCCGGCCTTGCGCAGGAAGACTTGGGCAACAATGGCGATCATCAGAACCGGAAAAAGCCAGGCGGCGATATTGCCGGTATTGACCATCAGGCGATCGCCCCACAGATGCTCGGCGCGCCCCCGCTCGCCCGGATCTGAAACGGCGGTCACATGGTCGATAGTGTCATAACTCACATGACCGGTTGGTTCTGACATCACAACTCCTCCCCATTATGCATAATGTGGCGGCTGTAAAACACCGCCACATTACAGCTTTGCTTGCTTGAGCGTACGGGTTTTACCGTTTCAGGTAAATATTCTTGGACCAGACCGCATAGCCTTTGCGGTAATCCTGAAGGTCGGTCCAGACTTCCTGGAAGAAGGGGTCATCCTTGGCCAGCTCCACGACAACCTCGTCCCAGGCGCCTTTGAACGCGGCCAGCATTTCCGGGCTCCACTGCTTGATCTTGACGCCGTTTTTCTTGGTATTGTCAACCATGGCGGCATAGTTGGTGGCTTCGCCCTCGGCCAGATTTGTCGTCATATTGGCAAGGCAGGCGACCTCGATCTGCTTTTTGGCCCGATCCGACAAGCCTTCATAAACGTCCTTGTTGATCAGCAGTTCAAACAAGGTGGAGGGCTGATGCCAGCCGGGGAAGTAGTTGTATTTGGCAATTTTATGAAACCCCAGACGCGCATCAATCCGCGGCATGGAAAACTCGGTGGCGTCAATCGCGCCGCGCTCAAGCGCCGGGAAGATATCCGAAGCCCCCAGAAGCGATGTGGATACGCCCAGTTTCTGCATCGCCTTGGCGCCAAGGCCGAAGAAGCGCATGTTCAGGCCCTTCAGATCGGCAACCGAGTTGATCTCCTTTTTAAACCAGCCCGAGGTTTCCGGCGCGATAATGCCGCAGGGGAACATTTTCACATTATAGCCGTTTTTGTCATACATTTTCTGCCACAGCTTCGCGCCGTCATCATAAAGAATCCAGCCAAGAAACTCGCCCGCCTCGGGGCCGAAAGGAACGGCGGCAAACAAGGAGGCGGCGTTGATCTTGCCCTGCCAGTAACCCGATGTGGCAAAAGATGAATCCACCGAGCCATTGGAAACCGCATCCAAAGCCTCCAGGGTCGGCACCAGTTTTTTCGGATCAAAATGCTTGAATTTGACCTCGGAGGAAATGCCGTTGATCTTGGCCACGAAATCGGTTGCGGCCGTCCCCAGAATGGGCAGGTTCTTGCCGAATGCGGATGTCATTTCCAGCGTTGTCCCGGCGCTGGCGGCGCTGCTTATCATTGAAATGCCGGCTATGGCTGCGAGTAATCTTGTTTTCATGTTTCCCTCCCTGGGATGTTGATCGGCTGAAAAGCCGATGGAATGGCAAATCAATTGCCTGACTTTGATAAAACCGCTTTACCAAATTTGTTTTTTCTCATTCGGGCGTCATCAAAACCCGACCTTGAGCGCAACGCCTTTTGCGATGGCGAGTTCAACAGCGGCCGAGGCGACCGCCAGATCCTGAAGCGCCACGCCGGTGCCGTCGAACAGCGTGATCTCATCGTTTGCCGTCCGGCCTTTTATCCGGCCGTTTATGACCGCGCCAAGTTCCCTGATATCGGTTTTTTGCAATGATCCGTCGGCAATGGCGTGCTGGCATTCGCCGATGCTGAGCGCCTGGGCAATCTCGTCGGTAAAAACGCTTGCCCGGGCGACAAGAGCAGCTTCGACCTCCTGCTTGCCTCTGGTGTCGGTGCCCATGCAGGCAATATGGGTGCCGCCCCTGACCTGGGCATCGCGAAGGATCGGGGCAAAGCTGGATGAAATGGTGATAATGACATCTGATTCTGCCCCCAGCCGCTCAAGATCAACCGCTTCAAACGGCAAACCCAGCTCTTTTGCGGTGCTTTCCAGCCGTGCAAGATTTTCGGGGCGATGGTTCCAGCCGATGATTTTTTCAAACTTGCGCTGTTCAACGGCAGCGCGCATCTGGAACGCCGATTGGTGACCCGCGCCGATCATGCCAAGAACCCTGGCGTTTTCAGGCGCAAGATACTTGATCGAAACCGCCGCCGCCGCCGCCGTGCGCAGGGCGGTGAGAAGATTGCCCCCCACAAGCGCCTTGAGCCTGCCGGTATCGGCGTCAAACAGGATGATGGTTGACTGGTGGTTGGTCAGACCTCTGGCTTCATTTCCCGGCCAATAGCCGCCCGATTTCAGCCCCAGGGCCAGACCGGCGCGGTCAAAACCGGATTTAAACCCGTAAAGCGCGTCGGCATAACCGATATCTTCGCGGATAACCGGGAAGTTACAGGCCTGCCCAAGGGCCATGGCGGCGAATACTTTTTCCACCGCCTCAAAAGAGGCCTTGCGATCAATCAGATCGGCGATTTCTTTTTCCGGCACAATGATCATGGCGACTTCACCTTGTTGGAATAATATGAGGCGGCTTCGAGCTGCCCCGGCTCCGGGCGCGCAAATTAATAGGCTTTGCCGCGCGCCGAGACCGGCCACAGTGTTTCCACCTTGCCGCCGCGAACGCCGACATACCAGTCATGGACATTGCAGGTCGGATCACAATGCCCCGGCACCAGCCTGAGCTTGTCATTTACCTTCAAGACACCGTCCGGGTCGGCGATCACGCCGTGCTCATCGGAGCATTTGAGGTATTCAACCTTATCCTCGCGGCCAAATACGGTGGGCAGGCCCGAATCAACCGATTGCGCTTTGAGCCCCGCATCGACAACCGCGATATCAGGTTTTGAATGGCTCATGACGGAGGTGAGGATAAACAGCGAGTTTTCCCACTCGCCCTGATCGATACGGTTGCCTTGCCGGTCCAGAATACGGCCGTAATCGGCATCCATGAAAGCGTAGGAGCCGCATTGAAGCTCGTTGTAAACACCCGAATTGCCTTCAAAATAATAAGACCCGGTGCCGCCGCCGCCAATGATATCGCACTCCAGCCCCTGTGATTTGAGGGCGGTGACGGCGCGTTCGACCATCTCGACCGCAATATCGATTTTTTCCTTGCGGTCGGTGTAAAGATCAAGATGCTGCATCGCGCCCTGATAGGCCTGGATACCGGCGAATTTCAAACCTTGCGCCGCATCGATCAGCTTGGCGATATTCACCACATCCTGCGAGGTCGTCACACCGCAGCGCCCGGCGCCGCAATCAATCTCCACCAGACACTCAAGCCCGGTGCCGTGCTTTTGCGCCGCGGCAGAGAGTTCGGCGACATTTTCCGGATCATCGACACAAACCAGAATGCGCGCGCCCAGTTTCGGCATCCGCGCCAGACGGTCGATTTTGGCCGGATCACGAACCTGATTGGACACCATCACATCCTTGATGCCGCCGCGGACAAAAACCTCCGCCTCCGAGACTTTCTGGCAGCAAACGCCGACCGAATTGCCGAGGGTTTCCTGCAATTTGGCGACATCGACCGATTTGTGCATCTTGCCGTGGGCGCGGTGGCGCACGCCCATGGCCCTGGCGCGCTCGCCCATTTTTCTGACATTGCGCTCCAGCGCGTCCAGGTCAATGATCAGGCAGGGGGTCTGGATATCGGCCTCATCCATTCCCGGCACGGCGGGCACATCGTAGCCGACCTCAAGTTCGTCAAAGTTGATTGGTACATTCATTTCTTTTCTCCAGCTTCAGCTATTGAGCCACGGCAGCAGATCAAGATCGACATTGCCGCCGGTAACGATGATGCCGACGCGTTTACCGGCGAAGACATCCCTGTTTTTTAAAATCGTCGCCAAAGGCACCGCCGAGCTGGGCTCCATGACGATTTTCATGCGCTTCCAGATCAGCTTCATCGCATCGATGATCTCGCTTTCGGTTGCGGTGTGAATATCGGCGACGTAATTGGAGACAAAGTGCCAGGTCAGGTCTTTCAGGGGCACTTTGAGACCATCGGCCACGGTTTCGGGCGCATCATCGGCGATAATGTACCCGGCCCTGAAACTGCGCGCGGCGTCATCGGCGTTTGCCGGTTCGGCGGCGTAAATCTTTATTCCGGGGGCAAGATTTGACAGCGTCAGGCAGGTTCCCGAGATCATGCCGCCGCCGCCGATGGGCGCCACCACCGCGTCAAGCTCCCCGATCTGATCGATCAGCTCATGCGAACAGGTCGCCTGCCCGGCGATAACGCGCGGGTCATTATAGGGGTGGACAAATTCGGCCCCCGTCTCGGCGACAACTTCGGCAAACACCGCCTCGCGGCTGCTGGTGGAGGGCTCGCATTCCACAATCCGCCCGCCATAGCCCTTCACCGCGTCCTTTTTGGCCCGCGGCGCGGTGCGCGGCATGACAACCGTGCAGGGGATGCCGCGCCTTCCGGCGGCATAGGAAAGGCTCAAGGCATGGTTGCCGGAAGAATGCGTCGCCACGCCTTTTTCCAGCTTGTCATCCGCCAGACCAAAGACGGCATTGGAAGCGCCCCTGGCCTTGAAAACCCCCGCCTTTTGAAAGTTCTCGCATTTGAAAAACAGCTCCGCGCCGCTCAACTCATTGAAATAGCTGCAGGTAAGGACCGGGGTTTTATGGATATAGGGCTTGATGCGTTCATGAGCGGCAAACATATCGCTGATCACCGGGATGGAGAGGGGTTGGGATTTTGTCATCATGCCGCCTCCCTCAAGCTGTCGGTTGTCCGGGTGCGGTAAAAATCCTGCGCCGCGGCAACGCCGGAGCCCAGAGGCACATTCAGCCCCAGATCGGCCATGCACATCTCCGCCGTGGCAATGCCGGACAGCGCCATGACATCGGTCATGGAGCCCAGATGGCCGATGCGGAAAACCTTGCCCGCGACCTCGCCCATGCCGATGCCGTAGGCGACGCCGTATTTTTCCAGCGCATGGGTGACCAGATCAAGCGAGTTGAACCCTTCAGGGGTAACAATCGCGCTCACCGTATCGGAATAAAGCTCGGGCGAGCGGGCGCATAAATCCATTCCCCAGGCGGCAATGGCGGCGCGCACCCCGCCGGCGATCCGGGCATGACGGGCAAAGACATTCTCCAGCCCCTCGGCCAGCAGCATCTGCGTGGAGTGTTTCAGGCCATTGAGCAAACCAACCGCAGGCGTATAGGGGTAAAGGCTGTTTTCATAACTTGCCGCCATATCCCTGACATCAAAGAAGGTGCGCGGCAGTCTGGCGCTTTCCAGCGCCGCCATCGCTCTTGGGCTGAAGCCCAAAATCGCCAGACCGGCGGGCAGCATGAAGCCTTTTTGCGATCCGGTGACGGCAATATCAACTCCCCATTCCTCCATCCTGAAATCCATCGAGGCAATGGAGCTGACGCCGTCGACATAAAGCAATGCCGGATGATTTGCCGCATCCAGCGCCGCGCGCACGGCGGCGATATCGGATTTCACCCCGGTTGCGGTTTCGTTATGGGTGGCGAGGACCACCTTGATTTCATGCGCCTTGTCGGCGCTCAATATCTCTTCATAGCGCGCAACCGGCAGGCCCGTCCCCCACGGCGTATCGACCACATCCATTTTTAGCCCGTGGCGCTCGCACATATCGATCCAGCGATGGCTGAACATGCCGTTGCGCGCCGCCAGAACCCGGTCGCCCGGCGACAGGGTATTGGTAATCGCCGTTTCCCAGCCGCCGGTGCCGGTGGAGGGGAAGATGAATATCTGCGCCGTTTTTGATTTCAAAATCTGTTTTACGCCGCTCAGTGCCGGATGCAGGATTTCGCCAAACAGCGCCGAGCGGTGATCAAGCGTCGGCATATCCGCCGCGCGACGCAATTCTTCCGGAATATTCGTCGGCCCGGGGATGAAGACGGGGTTTTGGAAGCTCATTTTGCACACCTTGTTCAAATTGTTTTTTTATTTTCAACCAGGCGGCAAGCCATTTCAATTTTTTTGAAAACTTTTTTCATAATTATGAATTTTAAATATTATTAAAGTTATTCAAACAGTTACCATTTTTCATTGTGTGAAACGATTTTTTATATTACCTCTGTGAGAGGGAAACAGGATATCAAAATGACACAATCAAAAAAGCGCCAGCGCGGCCGGCCGAAAGCTTTTTACGACAAAAGCGCCCAGAACAGGATCAGGGCGGTTGAGCGCGGACTGGACGTTCTGGATTGCCTCGCGGAGCAAAACGGCATGACCCTGACGCAAATTGCCGAGGCGCTGGGCCAGTCGCCCGCGACAATCTACCGGGTCCTGTCAACCTTTGAGGCCCGGCAGGTGGTGGAAATGGACCCCGCCTCTCAGCAATGGTTCATCGGCCCGGCAAGTTTTCGCCTTGGCTCGGCCTTTTTGCGCCGTACCGGCGTGATTGAACGCGCCCGCCCGGTGATGCGCGAGCTGATGGAGCAAACCGGCGAGACCGCCAATCTGGGGACGGAGGTTTCAGGCGAGGTCATGTTTATCAGCCAGGTGGAAACGCATGAGAATATCCGCGCTTTTTTCCCGCCGGGCGCAACCTCGCCCCTGCATGCCTCGGGGATCGGAAAAGTCCTGCTGGCCCATGCCGACCCCGCCAAAATTGCAAACTACCTCGGCCGCAAAAACCTGGAATCCTTTACCGGCAATACCCTGTCAAATCGCGAATTGCTGCGCGCCGAGCTTGTCAGGGTAAAGGCTCAGGGCTATGCGTTTGACAATGAAGAAAAAAGCAAAGGCATGCGCTGTGTTGCCGCGCCGATCTTCAATTTTTATGGCGAGGTCATTGCGGGGATATCCATATCGGGCCCGTCCATCCGCCTGTCACTTGACCGCATCGGGCCTGTCAGCGAAATGGTAATGAAAAAGGCAGCCTTGTTGTCCGGGTAAAAGCCGGTCAAAGGCTTCAATCCAACCATGAAAGGCCCTATCTTCCAACTGCGCCATGCGTATTGGACAAGGAATATCGCCATATGACAAAGCTTCCCTGCAATTCCCCGCCGCCTTACCCGAAGGACCTTGCCCGGCGGGTCGAGGCGCTGGTTGAAAGCGAGCCCTACCGGCTGGCGACAAATGATCCGGATTTTCTCGAACAGGATGATTTGCGCCCGGTGCGGCTTCAGCTTGAATATCTCAAAACCGAAACCGCCATGCGCCGCCACGGCATCCGTTCCACCATTATCGTCTTCGGCAGCGCCCGCCTGCGCTCAAAAGAGCAGCTTGAGGCCGAGGTTGCGGCTCTGGACGCCAAATTGCCAAAAGCCCCCGAGAATGCTGAATTGCAGGCCAGCAAGGAGGAACTTGGCAGACGCCGGGCATATGTCAAATATTATGACGAGGCGCGAAAATTCTCCTTCACGGTTTCGCAGGAAATTCAACACGAAGGCCGCTGTGATTTTGTCGTCATAACCGGCGGCGGGCCGGGCATCATGGAGGCGGCCAACAGGGGCGCGGATGACGCCGGGGCGCGGTCCATCGGCCTCAATATCGATCTGCCGCGCGAGCAGGTCCCCAACCCCTATATCTCGCCCGAGCTTTGTTTCCAGTTCCGCTATTTCGCCTTGCGCAAACTGCATTTTCTCATGCGGGCCCGGGCGCTTGTGGCGTTTCCGGGCGGTTTTGGCACTCTGGACGAGCTGTTTGAGGTTTTAACCCTCGTGCAGACAAAAAAAGTCTTGCCCCTGCCCATCGTCCTGATCGGCAAGGCGTATTGGTCGCGCGTGGTCGATTTTGAGTTTCTTGCCGAAGAAGGCTTTATCAGCCGCGATGATCTGGAGCTTTTCACCATCGTGGAAACCGCCGAAGC
>CAZIVB010000003.1:24226-37798 GCA_964542565.1 uncultured Hyphomicrobiales bacterium
GGAAGGGACGCAATATGAGCAAGGATCAGGGCGTAACCATCTCCTTTTTGGGGGCGGCGGGCGAGGTTACCGGCTCGTGTTATCTCATCGAGGGGCCGGGTATCCGCTTTCTGGTTGATTGCGGCATGTTTCAGGGCGGCAAGGAGGCGGACGGTAAAAACCGCGCCAAATTTGCCTTCAAGCCGCAAGATATTGATTTTATGGTTTTGACCCATGCCCATATTGACCATAGCGGGCTGATTCCAAAACTGTGCCGGGACGGATTTGAAGGGCCGGTCTATACAACCGGCGCAACCGCCGAATTGCTCTCGATCATGCTGCGCGATTCGGCGCATATTCATGAAAAAGCCGCCGAGCTTGCCAACAGACGCCATAAAAATCACGGGCGGATCGCAAAGCCGCTTTATACCATGGCGGAGGCCGAAAAGTCCCTGTTGCAGGTTGCGCCAAAGCCCTATGACACGGCTTTCAAGCCGCGCAAAAATATCAAGATACGCATGCGTGACGCCGGGCATATCCTGGGTTCGGCCATCCTGGAAATCTGGATCGGCAGCGGTAGCGCCAGGCGCAAGATCGTCTTCTCGGGCGATCTCGGCCAGCCCGGCAGGGCCATCCTGCGTGATCCAACCCTTATCCGCAAAACCGATTATCTGGTTGTTGAATCCACCTATGGCGACCGGTTGCACAAGGCCCTGACGCCCTCGCTTGACGAGCTTGTCGAGGTTATCAACACGACAATCGTTCACGGCAAGGGCAATATCATCGTTCCGGCCTTTGCCGTGGGCCGCAGCCAGGAGCTGATTTACTATCTCTATGACCTGACCCGTCTCGGCCGGGTGAAAAACCTGACGGTTTTTCTCGACTCGCCGATGGCGCAAAGCGTTACCGAACTGACCCGGCGCCATGTCGAGCTGTTTGACAAGGAGGCGCGCAAACTGGTCGCCTGGCATTCGCATTCAGGCAATGAGCTGAACCTCAAATTTACCCGAACCGTAGACGAATCAAAAGCGATAAACGAAATTCGCTCCGGCGCCATTATCATGTCGGCGAGCGGCATGTGCACCGCGGGCAGAATATTGCATCATCTCAGACATGGGCTGGGCCGGCGCGAGAATGCGGTTCTGATCACCGGTTATCAGGCGCAGGGCACTTTGGGCCGCCGCCTTGTGGACGGTGCCGGATATGTCAGGATTTTTGGTGAGGACATAGCCGTCAGGGCCCGGATCAGCACAATCGGCGGCTTTTCCGCCCATGCGGATCAAAAGGCGATACTGCATTGGCTGGAGGGATTTGAAACCGCGCCGCGCCGGGTGTTTGTCACTCATGGCGAGGCGAAGGCATCCTCGGCTTTATCACAGATCATCGACAACCGGCTCGGCTGGCGGGTGCTTATCCCGGCAAGAGGTCAAAGCGCCCGGATTTGATTCCATCAAAACCGGGCTTTAGAGTCTTTCATGTTAAGTCGGCACCAGCCCGCCCCGCCATCATGTCAGTCCCGCAAGGTGAACAGGCGTGGTCCTGGTTTTTTTCCACGGGAAATAGTTTCTTGTGTTCACAAGCTCTCCGGTGAAGGGCGAGAAATAAGCCAGAATGCGCCGCTTGTTGCGGTCAATGGCATGCACTTGATAATAAGAGCCGATGACGCTGATGCCGCGGACATCCATTTTCATGTCTTGCGCCGTCTTGTAGATATGCTCAACGCCAAGCCATTGCCCCGGCAGCTCCATTTCGTCCATGCAAACCGGCTTGCCGGCAGGTCCAAGCTGCTTTGGCCGCTCTCTTGTCTGGACGATATTGCCGTCCACCGGGTCAACAAACGCCAGAACGGGGCGTCCGTATCTGTTGCGGGCGCGAACTTCAAAATATGAACCCACAACATAGATATTCTGGATGCTCATCCCGGCCTCCTGCACTTTCTTGACGGCAACATTCGCGCTCATCCAGCGCGCCAGAGGCGATGGAGCGCAATCCTTGCCGCTATCGAAAGCCATTGCCGGCGGTGAGAGAGTGATCGCGGCGAGCGCCGCGATCACAAATCTGGTTTTCATCATTTGACTGGCCTTTATTTTGCTCATTTGACTGGCCTTTATGTTGCTTTTTGTTTGCAAAAGAACGGTTTGCAAAAGAACGGGTTGTACGCCTACATGCCGGTGGAAGGCGCGGCGGTGGAGACGGTTCCGGTTGCGGCGGCGGCTGTACGCTTGGCGCGCGCTACATAATCCCGGTCAAACCGGTTGGCCTTGCGGCTGTATTCACCGCGCTCATGGCTGCTGTGCTTGCTGCGGCTGCTGTACTTCTTGCCATCGCCGTCGCGATCATGTTCCCGGCTGCTGTCGCGGTCACGGTCTCCATAGCCGTCATCGTCATGGCTGTCACGGCTGTCGCTGCTGTCATGGCTGGCGCTGTCATCACGGCCCTTATCGTCATCATGGCCATTGTCATTGTCATTTGAGTTGCTGTCGCCTTGCTCGGCGCCGCCATTGCCGCCATGATCATCATTATCGCTATCGGCATAAGCTGGCATGGCGAGGCTTGCGGCAAGAAGGGCGGCGGCAAAACCCAATACTGTTTTATTCATCATCTGGTATTCCTTGTCTTTATCTGTTTTATATGGGCACGTTCTTTTTGATGAACGCGATGATGGCAATCTACTCACACCGGTCTTTAGCCATGCTGAAAACGGATTTAAGGTTAGGTTCAGCTTGAAAGGTTCAAAATACGGGCAGGTATCAAGCTCCGGGCCTGCCCCCCGCATGATTGTCGTATGAGCGCAGGTAGAAATCCGATCCATGTCATCACTCTATTCATCAAGCAAAAACAGCCGGCCGGGAGGACGAATGGCGGCCGCGGTGATTTTGCTCCTCGCGGGCCTGATGATTTCCGCCCCGGCCCATGCGGATAAGGATGATCACGCCTCGGCCACAGCAGCGGAAAAGAAAGCGGCGGTTCCCCTTAAAAAAGTGATCCGGAAAATCCGCAGGACATATGGCGGGCGGCTGCTCAAGGTCAAGCTTGAAAAAGAACGCATTGGCCGCAAATATATTCTCATCTATGAAGCTAAGGTTCTGATGTCCGACGGCGCCGTGCTGAAGCTTTATTACGACGCCAGGAATATGAAGCTGCTGAAACGCAAGGGCCGCTATAAAAAACGCGGCAACAAAAAATTATTTGGATTTTTTTCAGGCTTCGGCAACAAGAACCGCGGCGAAAACAGCGGCAACGGCAATGGCACGAATGGCGGCGGCGGTGATGATGAGGATAATGATGACGGCCATGATGGAGGAAATGGCGGTGACGGCGGCGGCGATGGCGGTGATGGCGGCGGCGATGACCATGACTAGAGCACTTCTTGGAAAAGCGGGACCCGGTTTTCCGATAGGAACTGCGGCAGAAACAAAGAATTAGAGCCTCGAGCGATTCTTTTTAATCGCACTATGCTCTGGAGCGGGGGACGGATATTGAGAATTCTCGTTGTTGAGGATGACCATCATATCGCACGCCAGATCGAGGCGGTTTTGCGCAAGGCCGGCTATGCCGTCGATGTTGCGCATGATGGCGAAGAGGGGCATTTTCTGGGAGAAACAGAGCCCTATGACGCAATTGTCCTCGATCTTGGCCTGCCCTTGATGGACGGGCTGAGCGTCTTGCGCAGCTGGCGGGACGAGGGGCGCGATATGCCGGTTCTCATCCTGACCGCGCGCAGCACCTGGCGCGATACCGTGGCCGGGCTCAGGGGCGGCGCCGATGATTATGTTGCCAAGCCGTTTGAGCTGGAAGAATTGCTGGCGCGCATTGAAGCTCTGATCAGGCGCTCCTCGGGACATGCCAGTCCGGTGATGCGCTGCGGCGGCATTGAACTTGATACGGCAAATGGCCGCGTTACTCATAATGGCGATCTTGTCGAGTTGACGGCGCTGGAATACCGCACCTTGTCCTATCTGATCCATCATCAGGGAAATATCATTTCCAAGACAGAACTGACCGAGCATATTTACGGACAGGATTTTGACCGCGATTCCAATGTGATTGAAGTGCTCATCAACCGGCTGCGCAAAAAGCTTAAACCTGAGTTGATCAGGACCCGCCGCGGCCTGGGCTATCAACTGGTCCCGCCCGATGCCGCCTGATCCCAGATCCTTAACCTTCCGCCTGAGCGCCACCTCCATCCTCTGGGTCGGGGGGGCGCTGCTGGCTGTCGGGTTCCTGCTGGTATTCTTGTTCCGGGATCATATCGAAAGGCGTTTCGACACCCAGCTTCGCGATCATATGGAAGAACTGGTCGCCGCGAGTGAAATTGCCCCCGACGGCCGGCTTCAGCTCACATGGATTCCCTCGGACCCACGTTTCAACCGCCCGCTATCGGGCTGGTACTGGCAAATCCTCGATAAAGACAAGCCGGTAAAACGCTCCAAATCGCTCTGGAGCGGCCAGTTGGGGGTCCAGGCCGGCCTTCCCGGGAAAGGGCCGCGGATCGTGATGATCACCGGCCCCGCGGATGAGAAATTGCGCAGCCTGACCGAGGCCATTACCCTTCCTGAAGCAAAGCGGGCCTTTGTTTTCACGGTGGCGGGGCCGATCAAGGATATCGAACATGATGTTGGCTTGTTTACACGCCAGCTGATTATGACCCTTGGCGCTCTGGCTCTGGCGCTTCTTGCCGCCATTTTGATTCAGGTCCGGTTCGGTTTGCGTCCCCTTCGCGCCTTGCGGCGCGAGATTGCCGATATCCGTTCCGGCGCCAGAAGGCGTCTGCATGACAATGTGCCCTCTGAAGTCACACCGGTGGTTGACGAGATCAACGCCCTGCTTGATCACAACACTTTAATGCTGGAAAAAGCCCGCGCCCAGGCGGCCAATCTTGCCCATGCCCTTAAAAACCCGCTCACCGTAATGCGCAACGAGGCCGGGGAAGTTGAGGGCGAGCGCGGCCGGATATTAAAAGACCAGACGGATATCATCGGCCGCAATATCGAGCGCCATCTTGTCCGCGCCCGCGCCGCCGGAATGCAGCAGGCGCGCGATGTCAAGACACCGGTGGCGCAAATTGCCGAAGATCTGAAGTTTTCCATGGCGCTTTTGTACAAGGAACGCGGGCTTGATATTGAAGTCACCGATGTCGCCAGCCTGATTTTCCAGGGCGATCCGCATGATCTTGAGGAAATGCTGGGCAATCTTGTGGACAATGCCTGCAAATGGGCCAAAAGGCGGGTTGTTGTCGCCGGCGAGGCGAATAAAAACCGTCTGGTAATCCGGGTTGAAGATGATGGTCCGGGAATTTCCCCCGAGTATATTGACGGCATTACGCGCCGCGGGCAGCGCCTTGATGAAACGGTGGCGGGCAGCGGCCTTGGCCTTGATATCGTGCTCGATATTGCCGAGCTTTATGAAGGCGGCCTTGGGCTTGGCCGCTCGAAAATGGGCGGGCTGCGGGCCGAGCTTGAATTGCCCGCAGCGCCGGATTGATCAATCGTCGTCGTAATACCCTTTATCGGCGCCGCGGTGGCAGGCCGCGCAATTGGCCATGGTGCCGGCCTTTTTCATCGCCCGGGCGGAAACCTCCTTTTTGTGCTCATGCACAAACCAGCGCAACTCGGTGATGCGGAGCGGCGCCTTGCCGCGTTTGTCGCGGCCCGAATTGCGCATCAGATAATCGGTGATGTGGCGCGCCGTTTCTTCATCCAGCGAGGCGTCCTCGCCAAAATGATCGCCAAGCCCGCCCATGATGGCTTTCCATGAGCTGGCCGGCAACAATCCTGGCTGGAAGGCGAGATGGCAGGCGCCGCATTCCTTTTTCACAGTCTCGTCCCTGATGGGGCGGTAATTATCATCACCTGCGCTGGCCATGACCGGCAGTAGTGAAAACGCTACCGCGGCAAGAAGTATTTTCTTCATTGTGTTATTTCCTTGTTTTTGAAGTTTACTGGCTGAACATGAAGCTGAGGAAATCGCCTTTTTCCCGCGCGCTGCATTCGCGCCCCAGAACCGAGCGGCAATTGCGCCGGAACCATTTTTTCACCTTTTTCAAATCCGAATACCGCTCCGGCGAGCGCGACAGCGCCATGGGGGCAATCGGCTTGCCGACGCGGGTGCTGCCTGTGTTAAGTGGTGATTTGGAATGGCAGGTGGTGCAGGACGGGGTCTCCACCTTGCCGCCCTTGTGGGTGGCACTAAAAAGCGCCTTGCCGCGGGCGGCGGAAAACGGCGCACCGGCCTGTTGCTGGTAGTGATTGAGAATTTGCTCCTGGGCGCTGGCGGCAAAACCCGGCGCGGCGGCTAGCAACAGGGCGCTCGCGGTCAGGGCGGGGATAATCATTTTCATTCTTTCAGGTCCTTTTTATTTAGCTTTTTGCTGTGTTCGGGTCTTGGGGAATAGTAATCATCTGATCATCGAAACGACCGCTGGCGGCGTCCTTGTGGCAGGCGGCGCAATTGCTTTTCGAGGCGATGGCTTTGCGTTTGAAGATGGGTTTTGCGATATCCGCGTGGCGGCGCTTCCAATAGGGGGTCGCGGTGATGCTCAGGGGGGCTTTCGCCGCGACATGGCGGAAATTATTGGCCGCCTCGGTGTCCCAGTGTTCCGAGGCATAGGTTTTAAGATAGGCCGCAAGGTTCCTGCCGGTTTCTTCATCCAGCGAGGCGTCCTCGCCAAAATGATCCGGCAAAGTGGACATGAGCCTCTGCCAGGACGCGGCGGGCAGCAAGCTGGGGTGAAAGGCGTTATGGCAATCGCCGCATTCGCTGGCGTAATCGGCATTTACCGGCAGGGTTATGACGCCGCTCGGCGGCACCGAGCTGAGCGCCCATGAGCTTGCCCCGCCCGAAAACACGATGATGGCGATGATGATCATGGCGCGCAGGATCGAAGGCGAAACCGGCGAAGACGGCTTGCCCGCCGCCGCGCCGCTTTTGTAGCCGGTGATCATGGCGCGAACGAGATTTTCCCGGCCAAGGCGGCTTTCGATGAAAACGCCCAGCAGATGCGCGCCAATCATGAAGAGCAGCAAAATGGCGAGAAATTCATGCAGTTCCTCGGCGGCCTCGCCAAAATTGTAAGATACAAATCCGGCAAGAAGGCCCTGATTTTCCTGCCCCCCCAGCACAATCATGCCGGAGATCGTAATTGCGGCCAAAACGGCCAGCAGGGCAAAGACCATGAGTGCCCCGGCCGGATTATGGCCGCTGTAATGCGACGGGCGGCGGCGCAGGGCATTGCGCAGATGGGCAAGAATTTCGGAAAACGAGAACCAGAAGCTGGAGAAGCGGGCATATTTCGAGCCGCCAAAGCCCCAGATTATCCGGAAAACAACCAGCAGGCCGATGATGTAACCGGACCAGACATGAACATCGAGCCACCATTCCGGGGCAAGAAATCCGGTGATGGCCGCCACGCCTACCGTCAAGGCGAGCGACCAGTGAAAGAGACGCACCGGGAGATCCCAGACGAAAATCCCTTTCTTGTTTCTGGCGGATGAGTTTGTGTCGCTGGTATGTACTGTATCGGTCATTCTGCTTGTCCCTTGCGCCTCGCTGTGAGGTGAATTTCGGGCAGAATAGAATATCCAATCTTAGACCAGGCTGATTTGGAATTTAAGCTGGGGTTAAGGTTTCTCCCTGCGGCGCTTTACTCGGGTTTTGTCCATGCCTTGAGATGTTTTTTCATAAAAGCGGCGGCGCGCAGGTTTGAATCCTTGGCGGCCAGATCATCGGCGAAACTGCGCACCCGGGGCGGACGAAAATCAAATCCGCGCCCGACGCCCGGATAGATAATCAGCCGGACATCCTTGCCGGCGCGCTTCATATAAAGCGCGGCCGTTTCGATGGAGCGGCGGCGCTGATATTGTTCATACTCGCCGATAAACACCATGACCGGGATATTGAGATTATCCAGATCCTTGTCATAGCGGTAAACCTGCAACGGTTCGGGCGCGTTGGGGTCCTGCCAGTGGGGGTAAAAACTGACATAGCAGGCCACATCCTTGTTTTGCCGTTTGTATTTCACCGCGACTTTCAGAGTGTAATAGCCGCCTCTGGTGTGCGAGTAGAGGCAGATTTTCGAGGTTGAGATATCCGGACGGGCCAGCAGGAAATCAACGCCGGCATCCACATCGCCCTCGGTTGCCGGATCATGGGCGAGCGGCAGGATATCAATAAAGCGCGCCGCATAGACATCCGGGGCGAGCACGACAAACCCCCTGGCCGCCATCCGCCGCGCCAGACGCTGCACGAGCGGGTCAAGACCGCGCCGCCCGTGCTGGAAAAGAACCGCCGGAAACTTGCCTTTGCCTTTGGGACGGTACAAGATGGCCGGCACCTCGGTGCCATCCGCCTTGTTTGTATAGGCCAGCTGGGTTTCCACCACCTCGTAATTTTGCGGTGTTTGCAGAATTCCGTCATCATACCAGGCATCGGACCACCAGAATTTGTCCTTCACCGGCCGTGTATTGACCGGCGCCTCCAGAGCGCGGCCGGTAACCGTATCGGCGGCAAAAACCGTGGATTTGTCCTGCGCCGCGGCCATGGCAGCCGAACCCAGCAGCAAGGCCGCGCCAAGACAGACAATTGTACCTTTGAAATGCATGATATTTTCCCTCCCTCAGGTGTTTTTCCGGCCGCATTGATGGCGCTGTTTGTTATCCCGATTCAGTCCAGCATAGCAGAAATGCCGTAGCCGGGTATTCAGGAATTCCCGCCCAGCGTTATTTTATGCGCCAGCAAGGCGGCCTCGACCCGGTTTCGGACGTGCAGTTTTTGCAGGATATTCGTCATGTAATGCTTTACGGTTCTTTCCGTCACATTCAGTTCCAGCCCGATTTCCTTGTTGCTCATGGCGCGGGCGACAAGTTCGAGAATCTGCTCCTCGCGGGCGGTGAGCAGGGTAAGCAGGTCCTCGGCTTCGGCATCGGCGGGACTGTCCTTGCGCAAATCGGTGAGCACTTTCACGGCAAGAGAAGGCATCAGATAGGATTCGCCCTCAACGACGGATTTGACAATCCGGAGCAGTTCTGGCCCGCTTATGCCTTTGAGAATGTAGCCCTGGGCGCCAGCCTGCAAGGCGCTGACCACATCATCCTCGTTTTCCGATACGGTGAGCATGACCAGTTTTATAACCGGGCAGCTTGAGGCAATGGTTCTGACCGCCTCGATCCCGCCGCCGGGCATGGAGATATCCACCAGCATGATATCGGGCAGCAATTCATGCGCCAGCCTGACCGCTTCGGCGGCATTCTCGCCTTGTCCCACAACTTCAAAATCATCGCCGCGATCAAGGGTGCTCACCACCCCGTCGCGAAACAGCGGGTGATCGTCAATCAGGACAATGCGGATTTTTTCAGACATTTTCACTCCCGGAGATTATCGAGGGGAATGCGGGATTTCACCCGCGTACCCGCATTGATGGTGCTTTGTATTTCAAATATGCCGCCAAGGCTTTCAATCCGCTCGCGCAGTCCCAAAAGCCCCAGCCCGTCCTCGGTTGCCTGTGAGGCCGGATCAAAGCCGGGGCCCTTGTCCGAAACCTCGATTTCGAGCCCGGCGCCATCATAGCTTGCCAATACCGTTTGATCTTTCGCCCCGCCGTGCAGATAAGCATTGGCGAGGGCTTCTTGTATGAAGCGGTAGGCGCTGATCTTGTAGGGCATGGTGACCTTTTCAGGCAAATCGTCAAATTTCGACCGGACCTTTGTTTTGGTGCGCCGCTCATGCCTTTGCACCGCTTTTTCAAGACACTCTCCCAGCGTCAGATGCTCAAGTTCGGGCAGCGCCAGACCGGCGGAAAGATTGCGGATTTCATCAAGGGCTTCATTCAACGCCCGGCGGATTGTCTCCAGCGCCTGCGCCGGCACGGCTTCTTCTGCCTCTGGTTGCGCCAAAAGCGGGCCAAGCGAATCCAGACGCAGCAAGACCAGCCCTAAAAGCTGGGCCGGCCCGTCATGCAGATCGGCGCTGATGCGGCGCAGGAAATGCTCGTTGATTTCGGTTGACCTCAAGGAGGATTGCCGCGCTCTTGCCCGCAGGATTTCATTCTGGTCAAGAAGCCCGGACAATTGCTCGACGCGGCCTTCAAGAACCCGCCTCTGGCGCTCGATTGTCTGGGAGCCGCGGCGGACAATGCCCGATAACAGCCCGAGAATGATGAGGGTGACGGTGGCAACAAACAGCCAGCTTTGCAGTTTGGTATAGAGCAACTCCCGCTTGAGCTTGGTGGCGTCCTCGTAAAATTCCGCAACGGCGATAATGCGTCCTGATTTTGCATCGCGTATCGGGCTGAACAATTCCAGCAACGGAAGCCCTGAAACTCTCTCGGGTGCATCCTCGGCATCGGCAAGATCATCAAACTCGGCCGCGACGCCGCCGCTCCAGGCCCGCCGGAGTTTTGGCGTGATGGGAAATACCCGGCCGATGATGGAGGGATGATTGCTGAAAACAACCTTGCCGCCGTTTTTCCAGATTTTCAATGAAACAATGCGGTGGTCCGGGCGCTGGTTTGCAAACAGATTGCGCAGCGCCTTGAGGGTGGCAGGAGAAAGCTCGTCCGCCTCCGCCAGTTCCTGAACCAGCGGGGTTATAAAACTGTCCATATAAAGCGCCGTTGCCGAGGCGGTGTTCTGGGTAATGCCGCTCTGGATTTTCCCTGTCACCCAGAACCCCATGACAAACATTCCGGCAAGCAGAATGAGCGCACTTGCCAGAACAAACTGCCGCGCCAGGGAAAGCCTGCGCCAGGCCCGCCCCGGATTATAAGCCATATGCATTATCGTTTCGGGCATTGGAGCAAGTCTAGCGCATTCCCGCGGCCGGGGATATCCGGACTTAAGTCCGTACCGGCACCGGACTCCAGCCCCTTCATTCACCGCCCCTTCGTATCTGGTCAAAATGTCCGCGCTCATTCATTCTTGTGGTGGAATCAGGAGCGGTGATTGCGGCTGCGGCCGGCTATCGGGCAATGGCTGTGATTGACATATCGGCAACAAGGAGAGAAGAGATGAAACAGATACGGCAACTGGGTTTAATTGCGCATATAGCGATCATTGCAGGCATCACCCTTGCCTTCTCCTCGGCCACGTTCGCCGCCGAGATCGAATCATCCCTTTCCCGCGGCGGTCAGCTTTATGACAAATGGTTCAAGGTCATCAAGGCTGAAAAACCCAAAACCACCCATCCCGCCTGGCCTGCCGCAAATACCAAGAAAAAAGGCAATACCACCTGGCGCTGCAAATCCTGTCATGGCTGGGACTATATGGGCAAGGACGGCGCCTATGCTTCCGGGTCCTACAAGACCGGCATCAAGGGCATTAACGGCATGAAAGGCGCCGATCCGGCCAAAATTGTCGCCATCATCAAAGATAAAACCCATGGGTTTGCCGGCATGATGGACGAGAAGGATTTTCAGGATCTGGCGCTCTTTGTCAGCAAGGGGCAGGAGGATATGGATAAATATATCGACCGCGCCAGCAAAATGCCCAAGGGCGGCGATGCGGCGCGCGGCGAGGTTTATTTCAACACGATTTGCGCCCAGTGCCACGCCAAGGACGGCTCCCTGCCCAAGGATATGGACAAGACCCTCGCCAAGCAGATGGGAAATCCCTGGGAAGTGATGCACAAAATTCTTGAAGGCCAGCCCGGCGAGCAAATGCCTGCGCTACGCGCTCTCGACCGTCAGATTGTCCTTGATCTCATGGCGCATCTGACAACCCTTCCAAAAGAGAAATAGTCGCAGCATCCGGCTCCCGCTTCATGTTTTACGGGGGCCGGTTTTTTGGAGGGTGAGATGATCAAGAAGCTGTGGCAGTGGCTAAAGCGTCCAAGCTCGCGTTTTGCCTGGAGCGCGATTTTTGCCGCCGGCGGCCTTGCCGGCATAATCTTCTGGGGCGGGTTCAACACGTTTCTGGAATACACCAATACGCTTGGCTTTTGTATTTCGTGCCATGAGATGCGGGATATTCCTTATACCGAATACCGCAAAACCGCTCATTACGAGAACGCCGCCGGTGTCCGCGTTATCTGCTCCGACTGCCACGTTCCCAAGGCCTGGACCGCCAAGCTTGTGCGCAAGATCAAGGCGTCAAACGAGATTTTTCACAAGCTTGCCGGAACCATAAGCACACCGGAGAAATTCGAGGCCAAACGCCTTGAGCTTGCCCAGAGGGTATGGGCCTCCATGGAGGCCAGCGATTCGCGCGAATGCCGCAATTGCCACTCCTACGAGGCGATGGCGTTTCACAAACAAACCCGCCGCGGGCGCGAGAAAATGCAAGAGGGCCAGAAACAAGGCAAAACCTGCATCGAATGCCACAAGGGCATAGCCCACAAACTGCCCGTCAACCCGGATGACGAGGAAGACGATTAGAGCCCTTTCGGATAAGCGGGATCGACATACTCCTTTTTCCGTCATTCCTGCTGAGGCAAAAATAACGATTAAAAACAAATGCATACATATGTAAGCAATAATCTCCTATCCCGAATTGGCGTTGGATAAAATTTCGCGTACACTTTCCGCAATGATGTTTAAGAATCAAACCCGGGAAGGCAGATATGACACCTACAGCCCTCATCCTTGTTGATATCCAGAACGATTATTTCAACGATGGCCGCTGGCCGGTTGATAAAATGAAACACGTTTCCGCCAATGCCGCGCGGCTGCTGGCGCATGGCCGCGAGGAAGGGCTGGCTATCTTTCATATCCGCCATGAAATTCCCTCGGACACCGCGCCGTTTTTCCGTCCCGGAACAAAGGGGGCGCAAATCCATGCCAGCGTTGCGCCAAAAGCAGGCGAAACGGTCATTCTGAAACACCGGCCCAACAGTTTTCAGGACACCGGTTTGCAAGACGCCCTTCAGGCGCAAGGGATAACCGGGCTGGTGATTTGCGGCGCCATGAGCCAGATGTGCATCGATTCGACCACCCGCGCCGCGGTTGATCTGGGCTATAAAGTGACGCTGGTGGAAGACGCCTGCGGCGCAAAAGAGCAGATCTTCAATGATCTGCCGGTGCCCGCCGCCCAGGTGCACGCCGCTTTCATGGCGCCTCTGGCCATGAGCTTTGCGCGGGTCGTCTCCACGGATGCCTATCTTGCCGGCGGCGGGTAGCTTTACACCGGCGCACCGGCGGCGGCCAGAAGGGCGGCATTGCCGCCTGAAGCCGTGGTGTCGATACATAATGCCCGCTCGATCATCAGCATCGGCCAGTCGGACAGATCATCGATCAGGGGCAATATTGCCCCCTCGCGGGCGGCAAGGGCTTTGCGGAGCGCCCGCTGCATCTGTCCGCCGCCCTCGAAGATAACCCCGGCCAGATGCGGCGCGGTCTCGATGGCGTGCAAGGATATATTCTCCGCAAGGGCAAGCAGGCCTGAAAGCGCGGTGGATTCATGCAAGGCCCGCGCAAACGCTCCAGCCTCACCGTCGGCCGGAACAATGGCGGCATTACCCAGCAACAGAGCAAGAGCGGCCTGAACCAGGGCGCGGGCCCCCGAACCATCCGCGCCGAGGCAAACAAAGACGCCGCGGCCGTGCAGCGAGAGTCGGTTGCTCTCACCCGTTGGCCCCGGCAGATTGAGAATCGGGACCGGTATG
>CAZIVB010000004.1:0-2534 GCA_964542565.1 uncultured Hyphomicrobiales bacterium
TCGTCAGCACATGAACTCACGCCGCTCCAGAGCATTTCCGGTTTTGACTGAATCAAAACCGGGCTCTAACTCTTTGTTTTTACCGCACTACTTATCGAAAAACCGGTTCCCACTTTTTCTGAAGTGCTCTAGAGGCCCAGCCATTTATCGACCCTTGCCGGATTTGCCTTCATCCATTTGCGAACCACATCGGCCGGTTTTTGTTTCAGCACGACCACCGCATGTGTCCAGGTGCTGACGGTATCCCTGTCAAGCTGGATGTTGGAGAGAAAGCGGGCCACCTCGGGAGTGCGCTTTTCCAGAGAGGCGGAATAGGCCACATGGACCCTCTTTTGCGGATCACCGCTTGTTATCTTCGACTTGGCAAACCACTCCTTGTCCTGGGAAGGCTCGATGAGATTGTATTTTGCCTTGTCATATGCCGGCTCTTCCAGCATCACCAGATCATAAAGCTTGAACACATAATGGGGCTGCCAGCAATAAAACACGACGCCTCTGCCCTTTTTGATGGCGTCGCCGGCCTTGGCGTAAGCCACCGCCAGTTCTTCCGTGGTGGATTCGAAAAACGCCGTAATGCCGTAATCACGGACTTTTACCGAATTTGCCCGCGTTGAGGCCCAGCCCGGAGCGCCAATCCAGAATTCGCCCTTGCCGTCGCCGTTTGAATCAAAAAGTTTGGCGACTTCCGGCGTTGCCAGATCGAAAATCGACTTGATGTTGTGCTTTTGGGCGAATTTGCGCGGAACGCAATAGCCCGAGACGCCGGAATAGGGGTTTTTGTTCAGGCGGACGGTTTTTCTTTCCACCACATATTTGTCAACCAGGTTCTGCTGGTTTGGCAGCCAGGAATCGGGATGGACATCAATATCGCCCTTGCCCCGGTCCATGGCCTTGTAGATAACCGGGTTGGTTCCGGGCGCCAGTTCGGCCTGTCCGCCGAGCTTTTCGGTTATCACCGCCTGTATCAGATTGGCGATGATTTTGGCGCCGGCCCAGTTGAGCTCGCCAACCATGACTTTTTCCTGTGCCAGAGCGAGGTTCGCGGAGGTCGTGAACAGCGCCGCGATCGCGGCCATTTTGACAATTTTCTTCATTATTTTTCTCTCCCTTTGGATTTTTTGCTCCCCGGATGCCAAGAGGTCATGGCCATGTGAAGTTCCCGTCGCGACCGCCTGGTTTATACCGCGCAGTGAAACACATCCTCATTATGAATGTTTCTAAAAATTTTGCAATCGGCAAACGTCTGTTTGGCGGTTTCATTTTGAAATAATGCATTTTCCACAGTCATCAACAGGGTCGGGGCAGGATATATACTTGCAAATATATGCAAGTTATAATTGCATTGAGACAGATCACACGATTATTTGATTTGAATACCAATTTTAGCTTGTGTTAAACTGGCGGCGATTGCCGTTTTAACGGTAAACTCATGGCTGGAGCCATTTTCCCTGTTCGGATGAGGCAATAATGCCGTGGATGACGCGTTCGATATGCAGGGCGTCGTTTATGTCGGGATAAAGAGTTTCGCCCCCTTCAAGACCGCGCAGCAAATGCGCCACTTCAATCACTTTCAAATCATTGAAGCCGATCCCGTGGCCCGGAGCCGGGGTAAAAAGGCCGAATGGCGGATGCGCCGGGCCGGTGAGAATGGTCTTGAAGCCCTGCACGGCCGGATCGCCGCCGGCTTCATAGAGATAAAGCTCGTTCATGCGTTCCTGATTAAAGCGGATCATGCCTTTTGAGCCGTGAATCTCCCATTGCAGGTAGCTCTTGCGCCCCCAGGCGATGCGGGACGAGGCGATGGTGCCCTGAACGCCGTTGCTGAAGCGGATCAGGGCATTGATCTGATCGTCATTTTCAACCCTGCCGCTCCGGCCCGGAGTGTCCGGATCGGGACGGTTTTCATGTACGGTGCGGATATCGCCCATGACCGCCGCGATATCATCAACCAGGAAATGCGCCACGCTGATCAGATGCACCGCCAGATCGCCAAGGGTGCCGGTGCCCGCATCCTTGATACGGCAGCGCCATGTATAGGGCAGATTTTCATCCGCCATGTAATCTTCATCGTAAATGCCGCGAAACTGGATGATGCGGCCTATGACCCCCGCATCAATCAGCTTTTTGGCGTGAATGACGGCCGGGTTGCGAAGATAATTATACCCGGTCAGGGACGCAACGCCCGCTTCTTGAACCGCATCGCGCATGGCAATGCCATCGGCCAGTGTGAGCGCCAGCGGCTTTTCGCAGTAAATGGCCTTGCCGGCGCTTGCGGCGGCCTCGGTCATTTGCCGGTGCATGCCGTTTGGCGCGGTGATCGAGACAATATCCACCGCCGGATCGTCCACCAGTTCACGCCAGTTGGTTGTCCAGCGGGCAAAGCCGAATTCGCGCGCCTTTTGCGCCGCAACCGTTTCATCAAGGTCGCATAACAGCTCCAGACGCGGCGTTGTCACATCGCCGAATACCGCCTTGACGCCGCCATAGGCCATGGCGTGGCATTTGCCCATAAATCCGGTTCCGATCAGCCCGAT
>CAZIVB010000004.1:2634-31057 GCA_964542565.1 uncultured Hyphomicrobiales bacterium
GGAAAAGGAAGCCTGTCATGTCACTCAACGCTTTGCGTACGGCTTTGCGGCGCTGGTGGAGCATTCGCAAAACCATCCGGGAACTGAACCGGCTTGACGAGCACGAACTCAATGACCTTGGTATTGGCAGATGGCGCATTGCGCAGATCGCCAGACGCAGCGCCGGTTGAAATTCCGGGCGCGAATATGCCATGGCTACATTTCCGCTGCTCTTTCAAGGATTGCGAGCTTTTGCCCGCCCGCCATCATATCCTGCAATTCCTCGGGCGTGATGTCGCCGCGTTTAGCCGTTCCCAGCGTCTTGCCGCGATTGAGCACGGTGAAACGATCGCCCACCGCGAGGGCGTGGCGCACATTATGGGTGATGAAGACAATGGCAATGCCCTTGCGGCGCACCTTTTCAACCGTCGCCAGCACATTCGAGGTCTGCCGCACGCCCAGCGCCGAGGTCGGCTCGTCGAGAATGAGGATTTTGGCGCCGAAATGAACCGCGCGCGCAATGGCAACCGTTTGCCGCTCACCGCCCGATAATGTGCCGACCGCCTGATCCGGGCCGCGCAGGGCGATCCCCATCTTGTGCATCTCCTCCATGGTGATTTCATTGGCGTATTTATGATCGAAAAACGGCAGGCCGGCGATTTTCTTCACCGGCTCGTTGCCCATGAAGAAATTGCGCGAAACCGACATCAGCGGGATCATGGCCAGATCCTGATAGACGGTGGCGATCCCGGCCGCGATCGCATCTCTGGGCCGTTCGAAATGCATCGGTTTGCCTTCAAAGAAAATCTCGCCGCGCGTCGGTTTATAGACCCCCGACATGGTCTTGATAAAGGTTGATTTCCCCGCCCCGTTATCGCCCAGGAGACAGTGGCATTCACCGGGGGAAACATCCAGCGAAACCCCGGCCAGCGCAATGACCGAGCCGAAATGCTTTTCTATATCCACCATCTTGATAATCGGCTCGGTCATCTTACTTCTCCCCGGTGATCATACGGCGGATGTAAGTGTTCAGGATCACGGCCAGCAGCAGGATGATGCCGAGGAAAACCCGGAACAGCGAGCTTTCGACGCCGGCGAAAAACAGCCCCTGCTGCACAACGCCGAAAATCAGCGCGCCGAGCGCCGCGCCTATCACCGAGCCATAGCCCCCCGTCAGCAGGGCGCCGCCGATAACCACCGAGATAATCGCCTCAAATTCCTTCAGCAATCCGCGATCAGCCGCCGCCGAGCCAAATTCGATCACCTGGCAGGTGGCGAATACGGTGGCGCAAAAGGCGGTAAACATAAACATCAGGATCTTGACCCGGTTGACCGGAACGCCGGTATAGCGCGCCGCCTGCGCATCGCCGCCCGAGGCATAGATACAGTTGCCGAACCTTGTCCTTGTGAGCAGGATATGGCCGAAGATGATCAGCGCCAGCGCCCAGATGATGAGCATCGGCACCCCTTCAACCACCGGCTGCCCGATCCTCGTGCCTCTGGTGAAGCTGGCAAGAACGCCGATATCGGCCAGCCACTGAAACAGGCCGGTGAAGATTTTGCCGCCAAACAGCGGCGCCAGCCAATCGTCTTTTGCCGCATCACGCACGCCGCCGATGATGGTTTTTTGTGTGGTAAAAATGGCGCCGAAGATGGTCATCCCGCGTAAGATATAGAGAAACGCCAAAGTCACGATGAAAGAGGGAAGCCCGGTCTTGATGACGAGATAGCCGTTGAGCGCCCCGATCGCCATGGCCAGAACAAAGGCGGTGATGATCCCCAGCCAGACCGGCCAGCCCCAGCTCATCGAGGTGATGGCGATGACAATACCGGCAAAGCCGATCATGGAGCCAACGGAAAGATCAAACTCACCGGCAATCATCAGCAAACAGGCGCCAACGGCGATGATGACGAACTGGGCTGAAACCGTGCTCCAGGTCATCATCCCTTCGGGCGAAAACATACCGGTATCGCGCGCCACGGCGAGAAAAAACATGAAGACCAGAACGGTGCCGGCAATTGCGCCCAGTTCCGGACGGATCATCGCCTTGCGAAAGCCCGATACGTCCTTCACCCGCTCATCTTGAGCTGGCGGCGCAACCGGGGTTTCGTCGTTATCTGCCATGGGATCACCCTCCACTCCCAAATATAAAAACAAGGGCGGATATAAAATCCGCCCTTGCGCCGTTTGTGTCTGTGTTACCGGTAGATACCGGCGTATTTTTCGACAAGGGCGATATTGTCCTTGGTGACAAAACCGGGACCTGAATTGATATTGCCCGAGGGGACAACGCCGTAACGGGCCAGATTTGTCAGGATAACCACCGGCAGATAGCCTTGCAGATAGGGTTGCTGATCAATGGCAAAAGCGATCACGCCGGATTTGATCGCCTTGGCGATCTCACCCGAGAGGTCAAAGGTGCCAAAATAGATATCGCCGGCGCGGCCGATGGTCTCCAGAGCCGCCAGGGTAGGATGCGCCGAGGTGGGGCCCAGGGTCAAAATGCCGTTGGTGCCGGGATTGGCGCGCAGATAGGCGATGACCTTGTTCTTGATTTCCGCCGGGTCCTGACCCGAATCGATCATCTGCGAGCCAAGTTTGACCCCCAGCGCGTCGGCATAGCCCTTGCAGCGTTCCACCGAGGCCGGATTGGTGATGTAGTGATTGACGCAGACGAATTTGGTCACGCCCCTGGCCTTGGCCCGCTTGCCGGCGCCGAAACCGGCGTCATATTCAGGCTGGCCGATATGCATCAGGGCGCCGAGCTTTTCTGATTGCTCCGGTGTGCCGGAATTGATGGTAATCACCGGAATGCCCCTGTCCACGGCGCTGGTCACCGGACCGGACAGAACATTGAAATCGGCGATAGTGACAATAATGCCGTCGGGATTGGAGGCGGCGGCCTGCTGGACGATCCGCGCCATATCCGCCAGATCACCGGTGGCCGGATTGCGGTATTCGACCTTCACGTCCATCTGCTTGGCGGCAATTTTTATGGCGTTCTTGATGGTGTTCCACCACGAATCGGAATCCGGAGCATGGCTGATCAATACAAAGCGTTCACCGCTGGCGGCAACCGGCGCCGGCGCGGCGCCGATAAGGCCGATTGCAAAAACAGCGCCCAGCGCATGCATTGCTATTTTTTTAAAACCACAGATTTTCATATGTTCCTCCTGTAACTGCGGAACACCCTGATCTGAATTGAAGCAAAACAGGGCAGGATGTTCTTGTTTTCATTATTCACCCGGACTCATTTCGATAGATTATTAATTTTATAATTCCTTGAGTATAGAAAAAATATTCTATATTTGAATATGAGTCAAGCTCCGTTTTCGGGTCCATCCCGCCACGAATCCGCCCGCCATGATCTTGTTGAATAATCCTGTTGGAATATTTATTCTATCCCTCGACAGGCAGTGGTGGTTTCTCGTCACCGGGCCGCAGGAGGGGTCCAGCTCGCCCCGGGCAAGGAAATTGCAGAAAAAGCCATGACAAAGCCTCACATCAAGATTGAAAAACCGTCCCCGCCAGCAAACAGCGCCGCCTTGCTGCCGGCAACCCATCAGGAAATCGTGCATGAAATATCGGCGAATTACGAACGCTTGAGCAAACGCCTGAAACAGATTGCCGGCTATGCTCTCGATAACCCGAATGATTTCGCCATTGATACCATTGCCGAAACTGCCCGCAAGGCGCAGGTTCAGCCCTCGGCCCTGATCCGCTTTGCCAAGGCTTTCGGGTTTGACGGGTTTTCCGATGTTCAAAGGCTGTTTCAGCAGCGCCTTCTGGATGTGCATTCCAGCTATGAATCGCGCCTTGAATCGGTGCGCGGCAGCGGCGAGAACACCCCTTCCGCGCTGCTGGGCCGCTTTGTCGAGGGCAATATTGCCGCCCTTGAGCATCTGTCACGCACCATCGCGCCGGAGAAACTCAACGAAGCGGTTCGGCTTCTGGGTCAGGCCGGGGTTATTCATATCATGGCGATGCACCGGGCCTTTCCCCTTGCCGCCTTTTTCTATTACGCCATCGCCACCATGGGACGGCGGGTGCAGTTGATCGACAATGTCGGCGGACTGGGGCGCGAACAGCAAAAACAGATCGGCATCAATGACGCCCTGTTTGTCGCCAGTTTTTCCAGCTACACCCCGGAGGTCGTCCACACCGCCGAGCAAACGCTGCGGCGCGGCATTCCGGTCATTGCGCTTACCGACCACCCCCTGAGCCCCTTAACGACAAATTCTTCCGTCTGTTTTCACGTCAAGGACGCGGCGGTGCATGATTTTCGCGGGCTGAGCACTTCCATGTGCCTGGTTCAGACCCTGATTGTGGCTCTGGGGGTGGAAGCCTGAGATTCAGCCATTTTCTCCATTTGCGGCCGCGATTTTGACCGGCAGGCCGCTGCGCATGGAGTCGCGGGCCGCTATCGCCAGCGCCAGGGCAATGCGCCCTTCCTTCATGCCCACCAGAGGCGCGCATTTTCCCTCAAGACAATCCAGAAAATGCGAGAACTCGTTGCGGTAGGCCGCCTTGTAGCGCTCAAGGAAAAAATACAGCGGCTTTTGACGGCAAAGTGCTTCGGATGTCCAGCTTTCAAGGCTGCGCCCGTCGCGGTTTGCCGCCAGAAGCATGCCGCCCGAACCAAAGGCCTCGATACGCTGGTCATAACCATAGACGGCGCGGCGGCTGTTGGAGATCTGGCACAGCTTGCCGCTCTTCGTCGTCATGGTGACAACGGCGGTGTCCACATCTCCCGCCCTGCCGATCTCCGGGTCAACCAGATTGGAGCCGCGGGCGAAAACCTCATCGGGAACCTCGCCCAGCAGCCAGTGCGCCATGTCGAAATCATGGATCATCATGTCAAGAAACAATCCCCCCGACCCGGCGATGTATTCAGGTGGCGGCGGGGCGGGATCGCGGCTGGTGATAATCACGGTTTCCACCTTACCGGCACCGCCCATGGCCACCGCCTCGCCGAGCCCGCCAAGGGTGGGGTCGAAGCGCCGGTTAAAGGCAATCAGGGCAAGCACGCCGGCCTGCGCAACGCAGCGGGCCGCCTCGTCCACGCGGGCAAGATCAAGATCGATCGGTTTTTCACAAAAAATCGCCTTGCCCGCTTTTGCCGCCGCCTCGATCAGATCCGCATGGGTATCGGTGGGGCTGGCGATCAGCACCGCATCCACAGCCGGGTCGCCGAGCGCCTCTTCCATATCCGCAACCCTGGCCCCGTGCCTGTGCGCCAGTTCGGCGGCCGGACCCGCATGGACATCCACAACATAGCGCAGCCGCGCCCGGCTGCTTGCGGCAATATTGCCGGCATGAATTTTTCCGATTCTTCCGGCGCCGAACTGGCAAAATTCAAATTTTTTCCTGTCCATGATGCATCCTCGGGTTCCATGGGGCCGTGCTGGCGTCAAAATACATGATATCGCGAAAATGATATTGCTTGTCCATCCATCTTGCCATATTGGATAATATATTCTATTTTTTATCTATCGCGAAATAATTATTCGATATTTTGTTAAGGTTTTTGCAAATGAGCACCCCCCGCCTCGATGTTATTGCCATAGGCCGCTCCTCGGTTGATCTTTACGGCAACCAGATCGGCGGGCGGCTTGAGGATATGGCGAGCTTTGCCAAATATCTCGGCGGCAGCCCGGCGAACACCGCCGCCGGGGCGGCCCGTCTGGGGCTCAAATCGGCGCTTATCACCGCGGTGGGCGACGAGCATATGGGCCGTTTCATCATTGAGGCCCTGATGCGCGAAGGGGTGGATGTCTCCGGCGTCAAGACCGACAAGGAACGTTTGAGCGCACTTGTCATTCTGGGCATCCGCGACAAGGCGGCATTTCCGCTCATTTTTTACCGCGAAAACTGCGCCGATATGGCGCTGAGCGAGGCGGATATCGATCCTGAATTTATCCGCTGCACCAAAGCGGTTGTTCTCTCGGGCACGCATTTTTCCACCTCCGGAACAGCGGCGGCCTCGCGCAAGGCGGCGGTTTTGTGCCGCGAGGCCGGGGGGCGGGTGGCGTTTGATATTGATTACCGCCCCAATCTGTGGGGTCTGGGCGGACATGGCAGCGGCGCGGAACGCTTTGTCAACTCAAAGCGGGTGACGCAGCATTTGCAGGCCATCCTGCCCTTGTGCGATCTCGTGGTCGGCACCGAGGAGGAGTTTCATATTGCCGGCGGCTGCACCGACACATTGGCGGCGATAAAAACCGTGCGGGAAAAAACCGGCGCCATCATCGTGTGCAAGCGCGGCCCCATGGGCTGCGTTATTTTTCCCGGCGAAATTCCCGGCGATATCGAGGCGGGGATCAAGGGGCCCGGATTTCCGGTTGAGGTTTATAATGTTCTGGGAGCGGGCGATGCCTTTATGAGCGGGTTTTTGCGCGGCTGGATTTACAATGAGCCGCTGGCAAGCTGCGCCCGCTACGCCAATGCCTGCGGCGCCTTTGCCGTCTCGCGCCATGGCTGCACGCCGGCGATTCCGAGCTGGGAGGAGCTCAGTTTCTTCCTTGCCCATGGCAGCACCCATAAAGCCCTGCGGTTTGATAAAAAAATCAATCATATTCACTGGGCCACAACAAGGCGCAAAAAGCATGACACGCTCATGGCTCTGGCGATTGATCACCGTTCCCAGTTTGAAGATATGGCCAAGGCGGCGGGGGCGGATATGGCGCGTATCGGCGCCTTCAAGATGCTGGCGCTTGCGGCTTTGCGCCAGGTGGCGGATGGGCGGAGAGGCTTTGGCATTTTGCTGGATGAGCGTCTGGGCGGCGATGCGCTGGCGGCGGCGATGGAGGGGGATATCTGGGTGGGCCGCCCGGTGGAGCTTCCCGGCTCGCGCCCGCTTGAATTTGAGCCGGGCGCGGATATCGGCGGCGCGCTGATCAGCTGGCCGGTGGATCAGGTTGTCAAATGCCTGATATTCTATCATCCGGATGATCCACAGGAGCTTAGACAGCAACAGGAACGCAAGGTTATGACCCTGTTTGAAACCTGCCGCCGCTCGGGGCATGAATTGCTGCTGGAGGTCATAGCGGGCAAACATGGCGATGTGGCCCCCGATACGGTCGCGCGGGTTATTGAGCGCTTTTATGATCTGGGAGTTTATCCTGACTGGTGGAAACTGGAACCGGCCGCCGATGCGGCGATCTGGCGGAAAATCACCGCAAGCATTGCCGGGCGTGATCCTTATTGCCGGGGGATCGTCATTCTGGGGCTGGAGGCCCCGCAGGATATATTGCTTGAATCATTTGAAGCGGCGGCGGGCTTTGACCTGATCCGGGGCTTTGCCGTCGGGCGGACAATATTCGCCGATGTGGCGCGCGCCTGGCTTGATGGTGAAATTGACGACGACAAGGCGCGCGGCGACATGGCGGCGCGGTTTCAGGTGCTGGCCGATGGCTGGATGCAATTTCACAACAAGGCGGATAATACTGTTACAGGCCCTGATTCGGGTGAAGTCTCCGTGGCCTGAAGGAGAAGGCGGATGCCGAATACAAGATTAACCATGGCTCAGGCTCTGGTGCGCTATCTGACGGCGCAGAAAATCCGCGCCGATGATGGTGGGACCGCGCCTTTATTCGCCGGTGTCTGGGCCATATTCGGCCATGGCAATGTGGCCGGGCTTGGTGAGGCGCTCTACGGTGTCCGCGATATCCTGCCGACCTATCGCGGTCATAACGAGCAAACCATGGCCCATGCCGCCATCGCCTATGCCAAGGCGCGGGCGCGCAGGCAGGTTATGGCGGTGACCTCCTCCATCGGTCCTGGCGCCACCAATATGGTGACGGCGGCGGCGCTGGCGCATGTCAACCGGCTTCCGCTTCTGCTGCTGCCCGGCGATGTTTTCGCCAGCCGCGGCCCGGATCCGGTTTTGCAGCAGATCGAGGATTTTGGCGACCCGACCCTAAGCGCCAATGACGCCTTGCGGCCGGTTTCACGCTTCTGGGACCGGATTACCCGGCCCGAACAGTTGCTCACCTCCTTGCCGCGCGCCATGGCGGTGCTCACCGATGCGGGCGAATGCGGCCCCTGCACCCTGGCGCTGTGCCAGGATGTTCAGGCGCAAGCTTATGATTTCCCGCCAGGTTTTTTCCGTGAACGGATATGGCAGCAGCGGCGGCTGCGCCCGGATGTCAGGGAGCTGGCAGACGCCGTTGAGGCTTTGCGCCGGGCGCAAAAGCCGCTGATTATTCTCGGCGGCGGGGTGATTTACAGCGGCGCGGCCGGGGCTCTTGGCAAATTTGCCGCAAGATGCTCCATTCCCTTCGCCGAAACCCAGGCGGGCAAGGGGGCGCTTGGCTGGGATCATCCTTGCAATCTCGGCGCGCTGGGGGTGACCGGAACCAGCGCCGCCAATGCTCTTGCCGCCGAGGCGGATCTGATATTGGCCATCGGTACAAGGCTGCAGGATTTCACCAGTGGCTCACGCGCTCTTTTTGCCAACCCCGAACGCAAGCTTGTCGGGCTCAATGTGAGCGTGTTCGAGGCTTGCAAACATATGGCGCAGCCCTTGGTTTGCGACGCGGCAGAAGGGGTGCGGGCGCTTGATGAGGCCCTGCCGGATTACCGCGCCCCGAAGCTGTGGCGCGAGCGGGCCTCGCGCGCGGTTCATGATTGGAACCAGAGCGCGGCGGCGGCCATGGCGCCGGATGAATCCGCGCTCCCGAGCGATGCGCAGGTTATCGGCGTTGTCAACGCGGCTGTGGATGATGACGCGATTGTGGTTTGCGCCGCCGGCGGGCTTCCGGGCGAATTGCACAAGCTGTGGCGCACAAAACGCGCCGGGGGATATCATGTGGAATATGGCTATTCATGCATGGGCTATGAGATTGCCGCCGGGCTGGGGGTGAAAATGGCGCAACCGGACCGCGAGGTCGTGGTTATGCTGGGGGATGGCTCCTATATGATGGCCAATTCCGAGATTGCGACTTCCGTCATGCTGGGGCTGAAAATCATTATCGTCATCCTCGATAACCGGGGCTTTGGCTGCATCACCCGGCTTCAGATCGGTTGCGGCTCCAAGCGGTTTAACAATCTGCTTGATGATGCGCGGCATGAAACACCCTCGGCTATTGATTTTTGCCGCCACGCCTCTTCCATGGGAGCAAAAGCGGAAAAAGCCGCATCCCTTGGCGAGCTTCACGCCGCGCTGCAAAGGGCGCGGGCTTGTGAGCGCAGCTATGCCATTGTGATCGATACCGACCCTCTCAAATCCACCCAGGCGGGCGGCGCCTGGTGGGAGGTGGCCGTGGCCGAGATGTCCGACACCGCCTCCGTCCGCGCCGCCCGGCAGGATTACGAGACCGCAAAACAGAAACAAAGGCTTGGAGATTAGTCCCATGAATACACGCATTGGCGTCAACCCTATTGCCTGGTCCAACGATGATATGCAGGAGCTGGGGGCGGATATTACGCTTGCGACCTGCCTTGGCGAGGCGCGCGCGGCTGGCTTTGAGGGCATTGAGCTTGGCCATAAATTCCCCCGAAGCGCGGCCGAGCTGCGGCCGATCTTGCAAGACTATGATATTGACCTGATCGGCGGCTGGTATTCGGCGGCGCTTTTAAAGCGCTCTGCGGCGGAGGAAATCGAGGCTGCCGGCGCTCATATGAAGCTGCTCAAGGATATGGGGTGCACGATCTTCATCATGGCCGAGACAACGGACGCCGTCCATGGAGAGCGGAATATTCCGCTGCATCAGAGCCCGGTTCTGGGGGCCGGGCAGTGGCGGCAATTTGGCGCGGCGGTGAGCGAATTTGCCGCCCGGCTGCGCGATCTGGGTTTTACTCCCGCCTATCATCACCATATGGGAACGGTGGTCGAGACCCGGGATGAAATTGACCGGTTCATGGAAGTCACCGGCGAGAATATGGAGCTTTTGCTTGATACCGGACATGCGATGTTTGCCGGAGTTGATCCGGTCGCGCTGGCGCGGGATTATGCGAAGCGGATCACCCATATCCACGCCAAGGATATCCGCTTGCCGGTCAAAACAGCGCTTGAGCGCTCTGACAGTTTTCTTGATGCGGTGGTCAAGGGGGTTTTCACGGTGCCGGGGGACGGCGATGTGGATTTTGCTTCCGTCCTGAAAGCGGTGAGCAAAGCCGGATATGAGGGCTGGCTGGTGGTCGAGGCCGAGCAGGACCCGCAAAAAGCCTCTCCTGAAACCTACGCCAATCTGGGCTATGCCAATCTTGCCGCCCTTGCCGCTGGCGCCGGGCTGTAATTTGTCAGGAAAACGCCAAATGTCCGATCTGCTCATTCGCCCCGCCGCCGCCGATCCCCATGGCCGGGTTACCCATATCACGCCTTCAAGCGCGCGCTGGGCGCATGTGGGGTTTGATCTTTATCATCTCACGGACGGGCAAACCCTGTCATTCGACACCGGTTCGCGCGAGGTTTGTCTGGTTGTGGTGGCGGGCCTGGCGGATATTGATGCCGGGAATTTGCATTTTGAAGCGGTTGGCGGCCGCTCCGGCCCGTTTGAGAACAAGGCTCCCGGCGCGGTTTATATACCCGCCCGGTGCAAATGGAGGCTGGCGGCCAGAGGCGATGTTGAACTGGCGGTGTGCTCGGCGCCGGGCGGTGAGACGCCGCGTGCACCGCGCCTGATCAGTGAAGAGGAGATGGGAGTTGAAAGCCGCGGCCACGGTGCCAATACCCGCTATATCCGCAATATTTTGCCCGATAACAATCCTGCCGCCAATGCCTTGCTGGTTGTCGAGGTCATCACCCCGCCGGGCAACTGGTCGTCTTATCCGCCGCATAAACACGACACCGACGCCTTGCCGCAAGAATCAGCCCTTGAGGAAACCTATTATCACCGCCTCAATCCGCACCAGGGTTTTGCCTTTCAAAGGGTCTATACCGATGACCGGAGGCTGGATGAAACCATGAGCGTACAGGACGGCGATGTGGTCTGCGTGCCGCGCGGCTATCACCCGGTCGGCGTCCCTTACGGTTATGAGCTTTATTATCTCAACGTGATGGCCGGACCCGTGCGCAAATGGGTGTTCAGGAACGACCCTGATCACGAATGGATGCTTCAAGAGCTTAAGGCTTGACGCGGCTCAGACAGCTTCCGCGCGGCGCCAGAAGCGTTTGATGGGGAAGCGCGAAAGCATCATGGTAAGGGCCGGGATATCGTCGCCGTAAAATGACAGCTCCCGCTTGACCATCGCCCGTTGCTTTTCGGTGTGATGAATGGAGATGGTCATCGGATATTGCAACTGCTCGAGGGTTCCCCCGTCACGCGCAAAGGCGGCGTCCCGGATCAGTTTTGGAATATCATAGGTAAATTGTTCAACCACATCACGGTCAAGATTAAACAGATCGCCTTTAAGATGGTGCGAGAAACGTTCCAGCTCGCTGACGGCGGCGGCGCAATTGACCCCCTGAGTTTCGATATAGGCTTTCAGGCGCGAAAAAGCGGATTTTTGCAGGGCGTCAAAATATTCAATAATGGCCTTGGAGCGGTATTTGTAAATGATATTGCCGCCAAGCTCGCCATTGTTGTATTTATCGACATTTTTTGTAATATCATGCACAAGCTGTTCCGGGCTGTCCCATAATTCGGCCTGGGTATCGTGAAGAAAACCCGAATAAAGCGCCTGGATTTCCGGCTCCAGTTTTTCAATATTGTTGTAAATAGATTTGATCCAGCCAAATGTGGACAGACCCAAAAGACGCAGCAGGGCATGAATTTCACCGAAAACCCGGTCATTATAGAACATGCCGGTGGTGAGGTAGAGGCTGCGCATGTCAATATAATCGCTGAAGGATAATGTATTCGTGGCGGTGACGATTTCCTCGATCTCGATAGCGGCGAATTTTTCTCCCGCGAATTCATATTTGCCGACGCATCTTTGAATGGGCCGGAAGCGGTTTACAAAGCCGTATTTTTTTCGGCTGGCCTGATTGTTCATCTCCGTGCCGTAGATCAGAGCCAGCTGGTGCTGGGTGATATTGCCGATGCCAATCTGCATCAAGCCGTCAACGCTCTTTTCATGACGCTGCACCGAATCCCCCGGCAGGGCAAGTATAAGCTCTGAATAGGCATGGGTATCGGTCTCGGAAGTCTCATCGGAGAGGTAGATCAGACCGTCAATCGAGATATTCTTGCGCTTGACCTCTTCCAGCACTGTCGGGTCCAGTGACTGGACCGAAGCGGTGAGCCGCATGGCGCCGTTCAGCAGCTCATTGCATCTGAGCACGCTCTCTTTCTTGTTTTTGCCCGTCGAGCAGGAAAGATATTCAGGATATCCGGTTTCTTCCTGCATTTTCCCCAGATGCTCGCAAAACGCCTGATCCTCCTTGAACATGCCAAAATTGGAATCGACAATCCGCAGGGTCCGGGTGTGTTTGACATGCTTCTGGATGTAATTCACCTCGGCGATTTTGCGCTCCAGCGGCGATTTGAAGACCTTGGCGTAATAGTGCCCGCCCTCGGTGCAAAAGGTGCAGGTAAACGGACAGCCCCGGTTGGTCATCATCTGGGGAATGAGCTTGTTGTCAAAAAACTTGTCCATCAGCCCGGTTGTGTAGGGGGAAGGGACCTGGCCAAGGTCGCGGATGCGCGGCGCGGTTTTGCCGAAATAGGGCACCCCTTCATGCAGGGCGTGACAGCTTGGCAATTTGGCTTTTTTGGCGGCGGCGATGTCGGGATTCTCAAGCAGAAATTCAACCAGCCCGGTGAAAGGAATTTCGCCGTCCTTGTAGATATAAAAATCCGCAATCGGATTTTCGGCCAGCCATTTCACCTGTTCATCGAATTCATCCGGGTAGTTGGGGCCGCCAAAAACGATGATGGCATCAGGAAAACGGCGTTTTAACGCCTGCATATATTTCGTGCTGATATCGATATTCCACAGATAGTTCGACACACCGATCAGGAAGGGCGGGTTTTTCAACACCGCCTCTTCAAAATCGGCCGTAAACTTGTAGAGCTCGATATTCACCCGCTCGCCCAGTTCCTGCAGGCAATAAGCGCCGATCAGACCCAGTTGCAGCGGCATGGAATCCGAGCCGATTCCCAGTGCGCTCTCATGAACCAGATCAATGAGATATATGTTTTTCTTGTCCATAGCGTCTGTTACCTGGGTTCAATTTGGAATATATCTTTTGTCAGGGGCCGGGCAATCACATTCTCGAACCGTCCCAAATGCTCCTGCAAAATGCGTATTTTTGTCTGAACTTCCAATTCGGAAATACCGGGAAAGCGTGTGCGCTCATAACTGAAAGAATTTTTACTTCCGGGTATATAGGCGTTCACGGTTTTTTCAGCGGTGCGAATTTTGGCTTTCAGCAGGCCCAGTAAATAAGAAACCGGGCCGGGCGTTGTCAACCCTTGCCTGACAATCGCCGACTGCCGGAGGATCGCGACGACCCTGTCCGAGGCCAAATCCTCCGCGCGCCGGACCACATGACGATCAAAGTATTTATCCTGTTCGCGGGTATGGGCCTCCTTGAGCTCATCATTGACGAAGGGTCGGATTTGCGCCGTCAATTCCTCCATTGTGCGCGCCTTGTAGCTGATTGAGTTGGGAAGATGCCGGTCAAAGCGCTGCGAGCTTATCGGCTGATAGGCCACGGCGGGCTTGTCAAGCAGATAGCTTTCTATCGCCGTTGTGCAGCCATTATGGACAAGCACGTCGGAGGCCATCTGCCAGGGGATGGCGCTGCCCTCATTTGTAACATGGATATTCTTGCAGCCCGCGGCCGCCTGCTGCCAGCTTTTCAGGCTCTCGGAGGGATGCGGGCGCAATATGATGGCGGTATCTTCAAAGGCCCGGCCCAGTTCGGGGATCATTTGCAGGAAATGGGCGTAAAGCGCGTTGCGGTATCTGGCCATATCCTCGTCCCAGTTTCCCACTCCCTCATCGGCTGCGGGGGTGGGAATGCGGTACTTCTCAAGGAAATGATTGCTGGTTCCGAAATTGGTGTTGATCAGAATAAAACGGCCATATTTATCCTTTATCCGCCGGACTTCACTGTCATAAAGAAACCGCAGATCAGGGTGCAGCATGTCAATCCGCGGATTGCCGGTCCGGTGAATGAGAAGTCCGGCGGCGTCGGGGTGCGATGCAATGACTTCGGCGTCATCGGGACCCCATGCGAAAAACATGGCGATTTTGGCAAAATTTTCAGGCCCGATACGGGCCTCGAAATATTTGACCGGCGGATAGCGCACCAGCCCCTCTTCGTCCCAGGCGACAATTTCAAACCCGAGCTGCTTCATGATCGCGATCATGCGGGATTTGCTGAAGCGGATATCCTTGGCGACGTAAATTCCCCTGGGAAGTGAAGCGATGCGCAGATGTATCTGGGTCTGGGAGCCCAGAATTACCGGAAATCCGCTTTCCGCCGCCACGCAGGACATCAGCAATTTGGCGTCGAATTCGCGCACTTGCAATTCAACCGGAATGATAAGGGTTGGCAGGTCCGTTTTCATCTTTCTTTGCGACCGCATGAGCTTTTCAGGCACGGGGCTGTGCGGCAAGCACCCGTTCCATAGCGCTGGAAATCCGCTTGATATCGCGTAACTCCTCAAGGGTCATAGCGCCGAAATGCGCCTTTTCATTGTCGCGCTGGCCGGCGTGATCGATGGTGAAGTGTTTTTCCAGATACCGGGCGCCGCGCGAGGCGGCCAGAAGGGCGGCGGTGACGCCCGGGGAGTGATCACTGATGCCCTGAAACAGGCCGCCGGAAAAATCCGGAATAACGACATCCTCCAGAAGCGCCGGATATTTCACGACGCAGTGCAGATAGATGCAGTTTTCACGCCGCCTGATGGCGGAGGTATCATAATCCGAAGGCACGGACACAAACACGGTCTTGCCGAGAGAAACGATGCGTTCCGCCAGTTCCGGGCTTTCCCGGTGCTGGCGGGCCGCGATCTTGTAGTATTTCTGCTCCAGTTCAATGCACCATTCCAGCCGTTCCTCGTCAAATGCGGTCGCGAAAACCGGCAGGCCGACACGGTCGCCATAGGCCTTGAGGCGTTTGAAAGCCTCAAAGTCAAGCTCGCGGGATTTCACATAAGGGTCCACGGGTTCGGAGGCGAACATCTCGGCCGGATAAAGCTGCAATTTGGCGGCATTGGCTCCGGCCATTTTCGATTGCAGGATCATCTGCTCGGCAACATCGAGGTCATTGCCGAACTGGGGCGAGATTTCTGAAATGATAAACACGTCTTTGGCGCTCCCAGAGCCTTTCCGGTTTTGATGAAATCAAAACCTGGCTCTAACTCTTTGTTGTTGCCGCACTTCTTAGCGGAAAACCGGCTCCCGCTTTTCTAAGAAGTGCTCCTAGATCTTTTGCGCGTGCACGATGAAGGTCGAGCACATGAACAGGCCGCGCCAATCCGCCGGATTGTTTTCAAACTCGGCGCTGAGCTTCCTGAATTCCTCGGTGTCGGAATGCTCGAACACCGGCGGAAGGGCATGGAAGTGATAGAAATACAGCCCCGTTTGCTTCAGGCCGTGCGGTTTGAGAATTTCTTCCTCAACCGTCAGCGGGTTATGATTATAGGTGTGGATCAGACGGTCATCGATGGTCTTGAAGGCTTTTTCCACATCCTCGACCTTGTGATGGTCTTCCATAAAGGCGTCAAGACGTTTTCGCAAATCTCCCGACAGCTTCTCATGCGGATAGAATTTCCGGTACATGAACTCAACACTGTAGTCGTTCATGGAATAGAGCGAAAACATGTCATTCCTCAGGCTCATGATGAGATTGCCTCCCGAGGGGAGCAATTCCGCCATGCCGGAGATGGTCTTGTGAAAATCGCGGGCGTAATAGACAGCGCCAAGCGCCACCATGCAGTCATAATCGCCTTTTTCTATGCCCTGGATATCTTCCATGTTGTTGTGATGGATAATATCCTCTGGATAGCCGGCCTGCTTGACGTTTCTTTTGGCAACATCCACCATTTCCTTGGCGTAATCAAAGCCGTGGACTTCATGGCCCTGAGCGCGCATGGCGAGGAGGGGGTCGGCGGTTCCGCAGCCGACATCAAGCACTTTTGCCGGTTTGATCTGGTTGAGCAGATTGATGAAAGCATTGAGGCGGAAGACATTCGCCGGGTATTTTACCGCGTTAAGGTCCGGCTTGACATATTGCTCGCCGTAACTCTCCGCCTGCTCGCCAAATTTGATATAACCGTCATGTTTCATTTTTTCCTGCTCCTTGGCATTAATATTCAGGGAGCCTTGAAAAACCTCCCGGATTGTTTGTTTTGTTGCTGTGGCGTGGATCAATTTCCGAATACCCGCGGGACTGATGTGGGTATTCATCCGGGGTTTTTACAGACTTACAAATCGTTTCTTTGTTTTTTAACCGGTTTGCGGGCGACTGGCCAGTTTTTCAAAGCTCCCTGATTTCTTCCAGCAAATCGGCGGCGCGGAGTTTGCCGGCGGCTTCGCTTAGAACCCATAACGGGTGACCGGTGGTATCGGCAATTCCCAGAAGATCGGTTTTGCCGTCCGCATAGGCCAGAAGGTCGAGCATTTCGCGCGGTTTCGGATCGCCCTTTTTACGGGCGGATGGATAAAGGCCGCGTTTGCCCAGTTGCGGCTCGCATAAAACCGCCGCCTTGTAGATGAAATTGCATTCCAGCCCCTCAAGGCAATGGCGCAAAACATTATAGCTGCCGTAAAGCCCCGCCGGGGTGATGAATTCAAGATTATCCAGCGATGTGTGGTATTCAGGGTAGGTGCCGTATTTCGACCGCATGACCGAAACGACCGGTAAATCCACCCCGGGCGCATTGTACTGGCGCTCGTCGCTGCCGCGTTCAAGAAAGCTGTGACGCACATAATCGGGCGCCAGATGCCCCAGCGTATGGCGGGCGATCCGGTCGCTGAGCGTATTTCCCCGGCGTGTGGGGAGGTAGGAATAAACCCGTTCATCGCCAACGCATGAAATATTGAAACCTGCCGCCACATGCGCCTTGAGATGTTCAAGATGCAAGGAAAGATACAGGATCGAACCGATGGTCTCGGGAATAAAAATAAACCTGTAAGTGTAGCGCCGCTCATCGAGCGATTGCAGCCATCTGGCCAGCGCCGTGCTTACCACGGGCCCGGACAACTCGTTATTCGCCATGGAAGGGTGGCAGATATAGGTTGAAATAAAGATTTCGCTGTCCGCGCCTGCGCTCGAGGGGATGACAAGCTCGCCATATGTCAGGCTGCCGTTATCATCCAGGGTGCTGTCGATAAACACCTCGTAATCGCCGTCTTCCAGGGCATCCCTTTGCTTCTGGCTGAGACAGAACCCCCAGTTTTTCCGGTAATAGGACGTAACATAAGGGATCGCATCGGGCTGTTCGGGTAAAGAGTGCAGATGCGCCTGCAACGCCTCAAGCCCGATGGTTTGGCGGATTGGCGCCGAATAGCCGACAAGATGGAGATTATTCTGCCTGAAATCGGCGAATTTTCTCCCGTCCGGACCAATAATATAAGCGTCTTTTACGTTCCATTCCGGCGGCACCGTCCAGTCAAAACACGCCGTGCCGCTGGGAACCTCCCTGATCGTAAGATCGGGCAGTTCCCTTTGCAATATGCCAAGGGTTTCACGCACCCCCTCGCCGGTGAGACTCCTGGCGATGGGAAAGAGCTTGCGCGCCAATGCATGCATCCAGTTGCCGATACCCTGATCCACCGCCCTGCCCCTGTCCATTATTTGCGGCTGCGGATGAATGCATCGCGCCCTGAATAGCGGGCCTTGATCCGCTCAAGGTCTTCTAGCGTATGCACATCGATATAGTCAGCCTCGATCACGCCCATATGAGCGCTGAGAAAGTTGTTGTAAAGACAATCCCGGCGCAAGATGCGAAAGGCGCCGTTCATGAGGCCGTGCCGGTCAATGGAAAACACCTCCCACCGGTCATGCGCCAGCATCATTTCAATCCCGGCATCCATGTCGCGGCCCTGAATTTCCGGTGAGTTGGCCTGAACGGAAACCAGGATTTCCGGCCTCAGACCGGTGTTTTCCTCAATCCATTTCTCGCCGTGGCGGATCGCTTCGATTTTGGGCGTGACATCATCCGCCAGCGCTGCGGGCCGCGGGATGATCCGGGCGCCGTGTTCTTCAGCGGTTTTGAGGATTTTGGCGTCATCGGAAGAGACAAAAACATCACGAATATGATGCGAGCGCCGGCAGGCCTCTATCGACCATACAATGAGCGGCTTGCCAAAAAACGGATAGATATTCTTTCCCGCCAGACGTTTGGAACCGCCCCGCGCCGGGATGATAGCGGCGATGTCCTTCATGACCCGAAACCCTTACCCTTTTACGCGGTTGAGGATATCCTCAGCGATCACACGCGCCCCGTCATGCTTGAAATCATGGCCCGCCATGACCTGTTTCAGACTGGCATATTCATGATCGATGAAATGCGACAAGGTTGCAACGAAATGCTTCGAGAACCGCTCCATGGAGACGAACGAACCCAGCCCGTCCTGTTTCAGATAGAGCATGTTGATTTCCATTTCCGGGTTCAGCGCCTCTCCGATCAGCAGCATCGGCGTCCGGTGGGCGATGCATTCGGATATGGTGTTAAACCCGCCGCGGGTGATCACCAGATCCATCTGGGGCATATAATCGATCATAAGCTCCTCTTTGCCGATCTTGGTGATATTGTCGCTTTGTGTCGTGAATCTCTCCGATACAAAAAAGTGAAAATCGCTCATGCGGGCAGCATCCGAAAGCGCCCTTTCGATCGTGCTTGAAAGGACATTCGCGCCGCTGTCAACGATCAGAACCTTGAAAGCCGAAGCTTTGTCCACTTTCACCTTGTTATTGCCCTTGCGCACGATGAGAGGGACTTCACAAACCTTGTTGCCATAGGCATTGAGAATATCCCTGGGGGTAAAGTGAGGGAAATACAGAACATCGGCCGCGCGGGCATAGGTCTGCCAGCGCTCCAGCACCGTTGTTCTGACCGGGACGGGGTAGAGTTTGGAGAAGAACCAGTCCCAGGTGAAATGGGCAACGCCAAAGGCGGGAATTGCATCTCTTGCCGCTACCGGAAAGGCTTCATAAACAAAATCCGATATCACGAAATCATACGGGTCGAGAACATCCTCCCTGGAGATAAAGGCCTCGGATCTTGAAATGTAATCCATGTAATAGGCTTTGATCTTGCCCAGATCGGGCGTTCCCTTGCGCGTTTTTGCCCAGGAAATATTATTAAATTTCTCAATGATCTCAACATCATCGAAAAGCCATCTGGCCGCGCCGGCCTGATGCTGGGTTTGCAAGCTGGCCCCGATATCGGGCTCAAGCGCCCGGATTTCCTCAAAGATGGCCTGCTGGCGGACCAGATGGCCAAAGCCTTCATCGGAAGCGAAAATCTTATAGCGCATTATTCACCATCTGTGCGGGGCGTTCGCGTTTGCGTCGGGGAACCGGGGAGGAAATCTCCGGCGCGATCATAGTGTAACTTTTTGGCTTTGGCGAGTCCTGCCCCAGGAGCCCAGGGCGTTTTCGCCGCTTCAAACAAGACGCAGCAGCAACACGCCTGTCAGGGCATTCAACACGCCAAAAATGAGCAAAATTACCGGAACGGAAATCCCGCCGGATAAAAGCACGGCGGCGGCTCCGGCGCCCGCGACCATGAAAAAGGCATTGAAGATATTGTTGGCGGCAATGGTGCGGGCGCGGGCGTGCCTGGAGCTGCGCTTTTGCAGCAAGGCATAAAGCGGCACGATAAATACCCCCGCCGCCATGGAAATCCCCGCCAGATCAATCAATATCCGCCAGTTGGCCGGAGTTGAGAGGAAAAGGCCGATATCCTGCAACTCGCCCGAGTCGGATCGGCGGTCATAAGTTGCGAAAAAAAGATCGATGATGAAGGCACTCATCAGCCATGCGCCCGCCGGAACAAAGCGGGCGGAAATCTTGCCCCCCAGCAATTTGTTGCAGGCCAGCGATCCGATGCCGATACCGACGGAAAATACGGTCAGGAACAAGGTGACGGCATGGGCATCGGCCCCGAGCACATTTTTGACCAGCGCCGGGAATTGCGACAAAAACGTCGCGCCGATCAGCCAGAACCATGAAATTCCGATAATAATGAGCCGGATTTCATGCCGGGACAGCACCTCGCGCACCAGACGCCATGTCTCGCCGGCCAGATTGTAGTTCAACTTCAGATCGGGTGAAGGCGGCGGCGCCAGCGGAATGAACTGGGCCGAGATACGCCCGAGCGCCGCAATGGCCAGCAGGGCGCTGGAGACAATGAGTGTTCCTTGCGCGCTGAGAATGAGGACGCCGCCCAGTATGGTGCCGGCAAGGATCGCCAGAAATGTGCCGGCCTCAACCAGTGCATTGGCGCCGATCAGCTCTTCATCATGCAGATGATCGGGAAGAATTGCATATTTCAGCGGGCCGAAAAAAGCCGACTGCGCCCCCATCAAAAACAGGATTGCCAGCAACACCCCGGCGGAACCGGCCATAAACGCGATCCCCGCGAGCCCCATGATCAAAATCTCCGCAAGCTTGATAATGCGGATCTGAGCCGATTTTTCAAATCTGTCCGCCAATTGCCCGGCAAGGGCGGAGAAGAGAAAAAACGGCAGAATAAATATCCCCGCCGCCAGGGTGACCAGCACCGGCCCGTCCATCACCGTGCTTTGCGCCAGGCGGTAAAGAATGAGAATAATCAGCGCATTCTTGAACAGATTATCATTCAGCGCGCCCAGAAACTGGGTTGCGAAAAGCGGCGCAAAGCGCCTTGAGCGCAGCAGATGGTTTATGTTTTTCTTCATTCGGGATCCTGTACCGGACCGCCGCCGCGCGGCAGACCAATGGTTGCGCACAGGCCCGGCAGATTGTTTTCCAGGGTTATTGTGCCGCCATGGGCCTCGACAACGGCCTGAACAATGGCAAGGCCAAGCCCGCTTCCGCCGCCGTTCATGTTGCGCGCCCTGTCAATCCGGTAGAAGGGCCTGAAAACTTTTTCCCGTTCATTGACGGGAATGCCCGGACCACGGTCTTTTATGGTGATGGAGAGTGCCCGGGAGGTTGCGTTGAGTTCAACTTCGGCGCCGCCGCCGAATTTCAGCGCATTGTCTATGAGGTTCTGCAACGCGCGGCGCACCGCATTGGGACGGACAAAAGCCGTCAAACTGCGCTCAAAATTAACCGTCTGGCGCTCGCTCTCACCGTGAAACAGCGACGGCACCGTATCAAAACTGAGCGGCGGCGCCTTGGTGAAGCTCACATTCCTGCCGGCGTCCTGATAATCCTGGCACAGGCTCTCAACCAGAGAATGGACGCGCACCAGACGCATGTCTTCATCGACCGCCTCGTTACGAAAATAAGCGAGTGCATCCTTGAGCATCGCCGACATCTGGGAACAATCGGCGAGGAATTTCTCCCGCAGTTCCGTATCCCTGATAAGGCGCGAGCGCAGGCGAAGGCGGGTTACCGGCGTTGCCAGATCATGCGAAATTGCCGCCATAAACTCGCTATGGCTTTCCAGTTGACGGGCGTTTTTCTCCAGCAAGACGTTGATATTGGCGGCAATCAGGTCGGTTTCGTCCGCGCCCTGAAACATGAGAGGCTCAAATTCACCGCGCCCTTTCCGGCGGCCCGCATCATCCGCCAGCGCGGCCAGCGGGCGCAGGGTTTTACGCAGCAAAACCGGCGTGCTGAAAACAAGGCCCAAAAGGCCGAATACAAACAGCCAGCCATAGCGCGCCACCCGGCGGTCGTTATTCCACAAAACCGGATGGCTGACGAGCAGCCAGCCGCCGCTGTATCTGACCGCCAGTTTTTGCTCATAATGGCTGTTCGCCAGATATTGGCTGAGCCGGGCCAGACTTGATGAAAATTTAAAAAGCGGCCCGGCTCCATCCGCGGCCGGAAGCGCACCGGAGCGGCCCGGCAGCCGGGCAACGGAAAACGCGCCGCCATTCGAGAGCACACGCAGATGCAAGCTCACGCCGCTGCCGCTTTCATGCACCTTGCCAAACGAAAGGCTGAGCGGTGTCTCGCGCCATTGCCCCTTCGATCCCTCCTGAAGCAGCCTTGCGCCTTTTGGCAGGCGGGCAATGACAAAACCCGTCCGCTCAACAAGCGAAGACAGACCGGCATCACCTGATAATTGCCCCGTTAAAACCCCCGCCAGATAGCGGCCGAGCCCGCTTCCCGCCACATAGGCGTCATGAGCGCGGGCAATAAGGGCTTTTTCACGCGCAATCACGATGAAGCTCAACAGCAGCGCCACAAGGGCAAAGGTGATAAAAAGAGCCACCACCGCGGCATGAACAGAGGATGGCAAATAGTCTGAAAGCTGTCTCAGCCGGGCACTGATAGCGGCGGCTTGCGGCGGCGCAGCGCCTGTTTTGTCAGAGCGTTTCAACATCGGCCGCCAGCATATATCCCTGACCGCGCACGGTCTTGATAAGGTGAGGGGTTTTGGGATCATCGCCAAGCTTGCCGCGCAGCCGCATGATCTGCATGTCAACCGCGCGCTCGCTTTTCACCGCGCCCTGGGTTTTTTCCAGATGCGGGGGCCCGCCGAGCTCTTCACGTTTGAGCGGGGTTTTGGGGCAGAGCAGCAAGGATGTCAGCATGGCAAACTCGCCCTGGCTGAGGATCACCATATGCCCCTCCGGCGAGACAAGCTCACGGTTTGACAGATCAATCTCCCAGCCATTGAAACGGTAGCGTCCGCGCATCACCCGGTTTTTCAGCGACGGCGCGCGGATCAGCCGCCGGAACAAGGAATTGACCCTGGCGATGAGCACATCCGGGTTAAACGGCTTGGCCATATAATCATCCGCGCCGATTTTTAATCCGAGAATCCGGTCCTCATCACCCGAAAGCGCCGTCAGCATCAGGACCAGAACATCATTGTCGTGGCGCAATTTGCGGCAGATTTCAAAGCCGGATTCATCGCCGAGCATGATATCGAGGATAATCAGATCGATCCGCCATCTGTCAATATGGGCGCGCATCTGCGCCCCGCTTGCCGCGATATGCACCGCATAGCCCTGTTCGTTGAGCAAATCCTTGAGCAGGACCCTGATTTCAAGATCATCATCAACGATAAGGATACGCTTGATCGTCATAACCGCTTAACTTCACGCAAAAAACCCAAGGGACAAGGCAAGATTGTAACACATCGTCACGGTTATCAAGGATAACAGCGCGCGCCGCCTTGACCGCAAGTTGAAAACCGGTTTTCGTGAAGGCTAAGGAATTGCGAGTTCGACCATTCACATCTTAGGAGAAAGACAATGAAGAATATTGCCAGATTGTCATTATTGGCGGCAGGTCTCATCATGATGGCCGGTATTGCCAGGGCCGAGCCAAAAGCCGAGGTCATGCATTGGTGGACTTCAGGCGGTGAAGCGGCCGCCGCCAAGGTTCTGAAGGATGAATTTTCCGCCAATGGCGGCACCTGGACCGATATGGCGGTCGCGGGCGGCGGCGGCGATGCGGCAAAAACCGCGTTAAAGGCCCGGGTGCTGGCGGGCAATCCGCCCACCGCTTTCCAGATGAAGGGCCCCAGCATCCAGGAATGGAGTGAAGAGGGCGTTCTGGCCGATATCGATGATGTCGCCAAAGCCAATAACTGGGACAAGGTGCTCCCCGCCATGATCGCCGCGCATATGAAATGCGGCGGCAAATATTGCGCCGCCCCGGTCAATATTCACCGCGTGAACTGGATCTGGGCCAACCCGAAGGTGCTGGCCAAGGTGGGGGTGAGCAAAGTGCCCACAAGCTGGGATGAGTTCAATGCCGTTGCCGACAAGCTGAAAGCGGCCGGGATTACGCCGCTGGCCCATGGCGGCCAGTCCTGGCAGGACGCCACCGTGTTTGAAACCGTCGTGCTCGGTTTTGGCGCTGATTTTTACAAGAAGGCGCTGGTCGATCTTGATGAAAAGGCGCTCGGCTCCGATACGATGAAAAAAGTATTTGACCAGATGCGCAAGATGCGCGGCTATGTTGACAAGAACTTCTCGGGCCGCGACTGGAACCTGGCCACCGCCATGGTCATGAACGGCGAGGCCGCCTTCCAGATCATGGGCGACTGGGCCAAGGGCGAGTTCACCGCTGCGGGTAAAAAGCCGAATGTTGATTATCTCTGCGCGCCGACACCGGGCAGCGGCTATCTTTATAACGTGGACAGCTTCGCCATGTTTGCCGTCAAGGGCAAGGACAAGATCGAAGGCCAGAAACTGCTTGCCAAGCTCATCATGGGGCCGAAATTCCAGGAGGTTTTCAATCTCAACAAGGGCTCGATCCCGGTTCGCACCGATGTTCCGCTCACCAAATTTGATGCCTGCGCCCTCAAATCAAATGCCGATCTGAAAACCGCGGATGCAAACGGCACGCTGTTGCCGTCCTATGCGCATGGCATGGCGATGCGCGGCGCGCAATCGGGCGCCATCACGGATGTCGTAACCAAGTTCTTCAACTCCGACATGTCGTCACAAGACGCGGTCAAGCAGCTTGTAAAAGCGGTCAGGAACAGCCGCTAGCCAGTATTGTCACCTTCCGGCCCTGCGCCGGGGGGTGACGTTTTTCAGGTGATGCGAGCGCCGCAAACCATTATGAGAAATCTGGCCCATCATATTCCCAAGATTGTCATCGCGCCGTCATTTGCCGCGGTCTTGCTGTTCGTTTACGGTTTTATCGCCTGGACAATCTATATCTCGATGACCAAATCGCGCATTCTGCCGCGCTATGATTTCGCCGGTCTTGGCCAGTATGAAAAGCTGTTTTCAACCCCGCGCTGGTATGTGGCGCTTGAAAATCTCGGGGTTTATACGGTTTTGTTCGTTATCATCTGCATCCTTCTCGGGCTGGTTCTGGCGGTGTTGCTGGATCAGAAAATACGCGCCGAGGGGTTTATCCGCACCGCCTATCTCTACCCCATGGCGCTCTCCTTCATCGTCACCGGAACCGCCTGGAAATGGCTGCTCAATCCGGGGCTCGGCATCGAAAAGGTCGTCAGGGGCTGGGGCTGGGAGAGTTTTGAGTTCAACTGGCTGATTGACCCGGATATGGCCATTTATACCATTGTCATCGCCGGTGTCTGGCAGGCATCGGGATTTGTCATGGCGCTGTTTCTTGCCGGGCTGCGCTCGGTCAATCAGGAGATCATCAAGGCCGCCATGGTCGATGGCATATCAACCTTTCATATCTATACCGGCATTATCATCCCCTCGCTGCGGCCGGTGTTTATCTCCGCCGTGATCGTGCTCTCGCATCTGGCGATCAAGAGTTTTGATCTTGTGCTTGCCCTGACCGCGGGCGGGCCCGGCTATGCAACGGATATGCCGGCGACATTCATGTATGCGATGGCGTTCAACCGCGGCCAGCTTGGCCAGGCGGCGGCCAGCGCCACCGTAATGCTGGCCACCGTCTGCGCCGTGATCGTGCCTTATCTTTATTCAGAATTGAGGAACCGGCATGATTGATCGGGCCAGTGCGCGCGGGCGCGGATTAAAACGGCTGGCCCTGCGCTGGGGGCTGTTCGCCGCCCTCGGCCTGTTTGTGATCTATTATCTGCTCCCCTTGTTCGTGATGATTATCACCTCGCTCAAATCACTGGCGGAAATCCGCGGCGGCTCGCTTCTCTCGCTTCCGCAGGAGCTGACCCTCGCGCCCTGGGGAAAAGCCTGGTCGAGCGCCTGCACCGGCACCGAATGCAACGGGTTGAAGCCCTATTTCTGGAACTCGGTCATCATGGCCATCCCGGCGGTGATCATCTCGACAATGATCGGCGCCGTTAACGGTTACGCCCTTTCCAAGTGGAAGTTCCGAGGCTCCGAGATCATCTTCGGCATGCTGCTTTTTGGCTGCTTCATCCCGTTTCAGGTCATTTTGCTGCCCATGGCGATCACGCTGGGCAAGCTGGGCCTGGCGGGGAGCCTGGGCGGTCTGGTGCTGGTTCATGTGGTGTACGGGATCGGATTTACCACCTTGTTTTTCCGCAATTACTATATCTCGGTGCCGACCGAACTGGTCAAGGCCGCCAAGATCGACGGCGCCGGATTCTTCGCCATATTCTTCACCATTTTTCTCCCCCTCTCACCGCCCGTTATTGTTGTCACCATCATCTGGCAGTTCACCCAGATCTGGAATGATTTTTTGTTTGGCGTGTCTTTTTCTTCCGCCGGGTCACAGCCCGTGACCATTGCGCTGAACAATATCGTCAACACCTCAACCGGGGTGAAGGCGTATAATGTCGATATGGCGGCGGCGATCATCGCGGCGCTGCCCACGCTCCTCGTCTATGTGCTGGCGGGTAAATATTTCGTACGCGGCCTCACCGCCGGTTCCGTAAAAGGATAACACCATGCCCGTTCTCGAGACCCGAAACCTGACCAAGCGATTCGGCGCCACCGAGGTGCTCTCGGGCATCAATCTCAAGGTCGAAAAAGGCGAATTTCTGGTCCTGGTCGGACCCTCGGGGTGCGGAAAATCCACCCTCCTGAACATGATTGCGGGGCTCGAGGACATAACGGAAGGCGAAATCCTCATCAATGACCGCCTGGTGAATGATCTGCCGCCCAAGGATCGCGATATCGCCATGGTGTTTCAGTCCTATGCGCTGTATCCCACCATGAGCGTGGCCAGGAATATCACCTATGGCATGAGGATGCGCGGCATTCCGGCCAGGGAGCGCCGTGAAGCCATGCACCGGGTTGCGGCGCAGTTGCAGATCGATCATCTGCTCGACCGCAAACCCTCGCAGCTTTCGGGCGGCCAGCGCCAGCGCGTCGCCATGGGAAGGGCGCTGGTGCGCGAGCCCGAAATTTTCCTGTTCGATGAACCCCTGTCAAATCTTGACGCCAAGCTCCGGGTCGAGATGCGGGCCGAAATCAAACGGCTGCATTCGCGCCTCAACGCCACTATCGTCTATGTGACCCATGATCAGACCGAAGCCATGTCCCTGGCAACCCAGGTTGCCGTTCTCAATGAAGGCGCCGTTGCCCAGTTTGGCGCGCCGCAGGAGCTTTATGATCATCCGGTATCGGTATTTGTCGCCGATTTTATCGGATCGCCATCAATGAACATGCTTGAAGGCGTCTTGCGAAAATCCGGCGGGCGGCTGGTTTTCAGCCCCGGCGGCGATTATGACAGCTTCAATCTGCCTGTTGGTCATTACGCGTTCCGCAATGGTTATTCCCCGGAACACAGGGTTTTGCTCGGCATCCGCCCTGAATATATCACCGACCGGCTGGAGGCGCGCGAAGCGCATGTTGAAAAACTGGAATTGGTGCCAATGCTGATTGAAACCAATGGCTTTGATCAACATGTAACCTTCAGCTTTCTCGGCACCGAAATCGGCGGGCGCTTTTCACCGCGGCAGAAGATCATACCGGGTAAGGCGATTCCGGTCATGCTCGACCTCAGCGCGATTTCGCTCTTTGACGCCGGGACGGGGAAGAGACTGTAATGCCGCCCGCCCGCTTCAGCCTTGTTGCGGATATCGGCGGCACCAATGCCCGGCTCGGTCTGACTTCGGGCCTTGATGCCCCGATTATCCGCACCCGCGTTTTTAAATGCGCCGATTATCCGGATTTTCAAACTCTGGCGGATCAGTATTTCGAACAGAACGGAAAGCCGAAACCTGTCTCCGCCTGTCTTGCCGTTGCCGGCCCGGTCAAGGATAACCGCGCCGCGCTGACCAATGGTCCCTGGGGCATTGACGGCGGCGAATTTTGCAGCAGAAATCAGCTTGAAGCGTGTGAACTCGTCAATGATTTTACCGCCCTTGCCTGGGCGCTCCCCTGGCTGGACCCGGACGAGATTGTCCCCATCGGGCCGAATATTGCGCCCCGGGGAGGCGTCAGGCTTGTTGTCGGACCGGGCACCGGCCTTGGCGTTTCGGTGCTTGTGGATGAACCAGGACGGCGCTTTGCCATGGCGAGCGAGGGCGGGCATAGTGGTTTTGCGCCGACGGACATGCTGGAAATGGAGTTGCTTCGATGGTTCAAAACCCGCTTTGACAGGGTTTCGTCCGAACGCATACTGAGCGGAAACGGGCTGGTTTTGCTGCACGCCGCGCTGACGGAAATAACCGACAAGAGCAATAATGCCGCCGGGAATTTCGGCACATCGGGCGCGCCGCAAATTGTCAAGCAGGGGCTGAGATCCCCTTATTCGATCAGTGCGCTGACCCTGCATCATTTTCTGGCGATGCTGGGCTCTTTCAGTGGTGATCTTGCCCTGGTGACCGGTGCGACAAGCGTTTATATCGGCGGCGGAATAGTTCCGCGGTTATTCCCGCTGTTGCAACAAAGCCTGTTCCGGCAGCGTTTTTGCGCCAAGGGGCGCTTTTCCGGCCATTTGCTGCGTATTCCGACCTTGCTGATCAACACCGACAATCCGGCCCTGAAAGGCGCCCGCGCCCGGCTGTTCGACCCGGCAATTGCCGGACCGCCCTTGCCGCCATCAGATTA
>CAZIVB010000005.1:0-27842 GCA_964542565.1 uncultured Hyphomicrobiales bacterium
GCTGGAGCGTTTTGGCTCTTTTGCCGAGGCGGTCAGCGCCGAGCCGGAGCTTTTGATGGAAGTCAGGGGATTGGGGAAAAGCTCGGTAACCGAAATCAAGCTGATCCACGCCGCCGCCTTGAGACTCATGCAGGGCCAGGTTATGGACAGGCCGGTTCTGAGCACCTGGTCCACCTTGCTCGATTACTGCCGCGCCAGCATGGGATACGCCAAAAAAGAACGGTTCCGTATCTTGTTTCTCGACAAGAAAAACCGCCTGATCGCCGATGAAGTGCAGCAGGAAGGCACGGTTGATCACACGCCGGTTTACCCGCGAGAGGTGATCAAGCGGGCGCTGGAGCTTTCATCAACTGCGATTATTCTGGTGCATAATCATCCCAGCGGCGACCCCACGCCCTCGCAGGCCGATATCGATATGACCAAAAAGATCATCACGGCGGCAAACAGCCTCCATATCACCGTGCATGATCACATCGTTATCGGGCGCAACTCCGAGGTCAGCTTTCGCGGCAGCGGTCTGCTCTGAGCCGCGCTGTGGCACTCCTGAAGATTTTGCCCGTATTCTTTTGGCTGGAAATAACCACTTATCCGCGTTATTCTCTGCTCCTTATTCGCTGGAGTTATTGGTACTTTAAGTCTTGCAAGGAGAAAAACAATGATCAGATCCGTCTTTGTGGCCACCGCGTTTGCTTTCGTCATCATGGCGGCGGCAAACAGCGCCAGCGCCGCCCGAACCAGTGAGGCCCCGGCCCCGGCAACAACAGCCGGACCCGGCGTTTCGGGGTCTTTCAGGGTTGCGCAAAGATGCATATCCACGGAGGCCATCATTCGCAAGGTGATGCGCCGCGGTTTTTATAATATCCATAAAGTCAGGCCCAAAACCCATACGATGAAGATGCGCGGTTACAAACGCGGCATGCGTTACCGGATCAAGGTGGACAGGTGCAGCGGCAACATTATCTGGACGGAGCCGATGCCTGAATAGAGCATCATTCCGAAAAGTGTACGCGGTTTTCGGATAAAATGATGCGGCAAAGCAAACAATTGGAGCATCGTTTTAAAACACCGGCTATTTATGGACCACACCCTGATCGGTTGAAAACCGGTAGCGCTGCTCAAGGCTTTCTTCGGCGCTAAGAGGCTTTAGCGGCGGGATGTGAAGCGTGGATGCGGGGGTAACATCACCGGGCGAGAGCTCCGACAGGCGGGTTAGGAGGGTTCTGGCGGGCTCGTTTATGCGCATCCCCGCCTCATAAACCGTTATTTTATGAGCCGCCGGATAAAGAGTGCCGAGATGTTCAAGCAGTTGCGGAAAAGCGCGTAAATCGTGCTTTCCCGCTGTGTGGCGTGTGTCACCCAAAACCCCGATCTGCCACAGGACAAGATGGCTGGAGGGGTCTGTCCTGCGCCGGTTGATAAGAAAATCGGTAGCTTCATAGGACTGGCAGCCGCTGATGCCCGGATCGATGCCAAGATCGGCGAACAGGCAGTCCTGGGCTGAAATTCCCGGTTGCATAACGGCCTTGAAACCCTTTTGCCGCGCTTTTCTGATCGCCTCATGCGCCGGATAGGCAAAAACACCCGGATGGCCGTATAAAGCAACACAGGTGTTCACGCCGGCATAAACGCTGGCCAGTACGCGCTGCACCATCTCGTTATAGGTTGTCTTGCGCGCCTTTTGTTCGCCGTAGAAGGGCATCAGCGATTCCGAGCGCGGGTTGAGGTCGCGGATCAGGCTTTCGGCCTCGGCGCCGGCAGTGACGTAAAAGACTTTCCCGGCGCTTTGTATGGCGGCGATGGCCTCGATGCTCATATGCCGCGCGGCGCAAATCCCCGTTCCGACAACGATTAATGAGGCAGCTTGCATCAAACTGAACGCCGCTTAATCCAGCCGTCCGACAAGCCCGAGGCTGGAGAGTTTTGTCGGCATTGCGGCCTTGGCGGCAACAGCGGCGTCTTCGGCGCGTCTCTGGTAGGCCTTGTAGGCCGCGCGGTTTTCAACGCTGGCGACTTTGGCCGCCTCGTCAAGCTTGCGCTGCGCCGCTTCATTTCCACCATCGGCAGCTTCTTTATAATAATATCTGGCATGAGACGGGTTTTGCCCGACGCCAAGGCCTTTTTCATACATGACGCCCAGATTGTAGATGGCCAGCGCCTCGCCTTTTGAAGCCGCCTTGCGCAGCCATTTTACCGCTTCGGAGTAATTTCTTTCCACGCCGCGTCCATAAAGATATTGCTCCCCAAGCCGCGCCTGGGCGGCAATATTGCCCTGCCCGGCGGCTTTTAAAAACCAGCTTGCGGCCTCTTCGGGGTTTTTTTGCGTGCCAACGCCGTCAAGATAGAACCGGCCCAGACGTTCCTGCGCCTCCGCATCGCCTGAATTGGCCGCCATTTTGCTCCATTTAAAGGCAAGGGCGGGGTTTTTGGCGACGCCCTCACCTTCAGAATAGGCATAGGCCAGAAGGTTTTGCGATGGCAGATGACCGGCATTGGCCGCCTTTTCAAACCACTCATAGGCCTTGTGAATATTGCCGCCGCTGCGCTTGCGTTCGGTGTCGCCAATCAGATACATGGCCTGCACCATGCCCTTGGCGGCGGATTTGCGTAAATATTCCATTCCGACCAGGCGGCTTTTTGTTCCGCCGATACCGTTGAGGAATGCCCGCCCCATATTGTACTGGCCGTAAGCGTCGCCGGGTTTTGCCGCCCGTTCGTAATAGCGCCGCGCCTTGCGGGCGTTGCGCACGACGCTGAGGCCGTTCTCATACATATAACCGATAATATTCAATGCCGGAGGATGGCTGAGGTTCTCAGCCTTTTTCAGGGCCCGGCCTGCCTGCCCCAGACGTTTGACCTTCAAAAGGGCGCGGGCAAGCTGGGTATAAAACCGCCCCGTGGTGGGAAAGCGCCTCGTGGCTTCGCGACAGGCCCGGATCGCCGGTTCCGCATCAATCTTGTCAAAGGGGACGCCCTTGGCGGGCGAGCTGATATCAAGCGGCCGCGTTGCGAGCTTGTCACATTCATAGGCGGCCTGAAGCCGGGTGAAATCATCATCCGCCCCGGCGGTGGTCTCAAGGGCCCATGCCGGACCGGCCAGAAATACGCCGCCAAAGATGAAAAATGCCGCGGCAAGCCGGATTTCGTTGCGATTACTCATACTCGGTTACTCCGCAATACGCCTGATACACGCATTCCCAGACAAGGAAACACAAACCAAGCCTAATCCGGTTGTGGTGAATATGAGGTTAAAAGCCTAGCCGCGCTATATGACGAAATGCGCATGCGTTACTGGAGGCCCAGCTTGCGCATCCGGCGCCATAATGTTGTGCGGTCAATACCCAGGGTTTCCGCCGCCTTTGACTTGTTGCCATTGGCCCGGGACAGGGCAATCATGATTTCCTGCCGGAACTCTTTTCTTGTATCGGGACCGGCATAGGCCATGCTGGCGGTTTTTGAAGTGTTGCTGTATTCGCGCACATCCTGCGGCAGGCTTTCCGGGTACACCATTTTGTCCACGGCGCAGATCAGGGCGTGCTCGACGGCATTTTCCAGCTCGCGAACATTGCCGGGCCAGGGATAATCCATCATCATCCGCATCGCGTCCGGACCGCATTCAATATCGCTGGCATAGCCGCGGCGTTCCAGATTATGGCAAAAATACTGCAACAGCAGCGGAATATCTCCCGGCCTTTGTTTAAGCGGCGGGATGGTGAGCGGAATGACGGCAAGCCGGTAATACAGATCACCCCTGAATTTGCCCTCATCCACCATCTGGCGCAAATTCTGGTTGGAGGCGGCGATAATGCGAACATCAACCTTGACCGGTTTGTCGGAGCCCACCGGCTCAAGCTCCTTGTCCTGAATGACCCGCAGCAGCTTGGCTTGCAGATGCAGGGGGATTTCGCCGACCTCGTCAAGAAACAAGGTTCCGCTATCAGCGCTCTGAAACCGCCCCGAGCGCCCCGAAGAGGCCCCGGTGAAGGCGCCCTTGATATGACCGAACAGTTCCGATTCGATCAAGGTTTCGGGGATGGCGGCGCAATTGACCTCAATAAGAGGCTTGTCGGCGCGCTGGCTTTTGCGGTGAATCATGCGCGCGACCTGGGTTTTGCCGGTGCCCGATTCGCCCTGAATGAGAACCGAGGCATCGGTGGGCGCCACTTGGTCGACGCGCTCGAAAATTTTCAGCATTTGCGGATCATTGGTGATCATATCCGAACCGGAACGGTCCAGTACGGCCTCAAGACGGCGCTTTGCGGTCCGGTCGCGGACAATCAACAGCACCATATCGCCGGTCATCTGGCTTGCATGGCAGCAATGAAACTCAAGATCGCGCGGCTGGCCGCCGGAGGAAAACCGCATTTCAAACTTGACGGCCTGATTCTCATCTCCGTTTTTTCTGATATTTCCGCGCTGTTTGCGGATTTCCTCAACCAGATTGACACCGCCGGCGCGGGTCAGGGTTTCCACGGGAATACTCGGCTTGTTTCCCAGAAGTTCCCCGACAGAGGGGTTTTGAAAAAGCACCCGCCCGTTCCTGTCGGCAATGATGACGCCCTCATCAATGTAGGAAACGATCGCCTCCAGTAACGGAAACATCGTCTGCAATTCCTGCATCAAACTATCTCCCTGCGCCTATGAAATTTGACATATTGTCGCACTCCATGCTGTATTTTGTCGCACTTTTGTACGGACTGTTGCAGTTTTCTTTATGTTGCGCAACAATTTTTTGCAGGTTTTGCATTAGTTTATGCTAATAATAACAAGATGTTAGTATGATTTTCCGGCCTCAATACTGCAAAAAGAACTGCAACAGGATTAGAGGGGATTATGAAAAGCTGCATGAATTCAAAACCTTGCCAATCGGCACGGTATTTGCATTAACTTTGTCAGGCGGGTGGCCCCGCGATTCGCAACCAAAGGTCAAACAGGGAGGGACCAAATGGCGGACATGTTCTCAAAAGACTGGATGAAAGGCTTTAAAAAAGCATGGAATGACGAGCCTGAACTCGCGGCCGCGCTTGAGAAGATCAATTTTTCATCAACAATCGGATATGGCTTTCTCGGCGAAGACGAGCCGCGCGGCGTGCTCGTGGTGGAAAACGGCTATGCCGTCAAGGCCGGAAAGTACAAGGGTCAGAAGCTGAGCTGGGATATCCGGGCGGCGGAAAAGACCTGGAAGGGCTGGGCGGCCAAGCCTCCGGGCATGATGGGTCTGGGCATGGCGTACACATCGCGCAAGCTGCAATTCCTGGTCGGGGATTATGGCGCGATGATCAAGGACCCGCGCATGGCCGGGCCTTTCATGAAGAGTTTTGTGGTCATGGGACGCGTCTGATGAAACACATTCTCGCAGCCCTGGTTCTTGGCGGCGCCCTTGTTGCGGGCGCCCCGGCCATGGCGCAGAAATACCAGACCTCAATCGCGACCATGCATACGGTGGGCGGCTCGTCCACCGTGGGCGGCACGGTTATCCCGTTCAAAGAAGTTACCCTCTCGGCGCAAATTCCCGGGTCTGTAACCTTCATTGCCGGGCGCGAGGGCGAGGATTTCAAGGCCGGGACAGTGCTTGTCTCGGTTGACGACAAAAAAATACGCGCCAAACGCCGCAGGATCGTCGCCAATATCATGGCGGCGCAAAACGCCATCCGCAATGCCCAGGTGCAGTATGACCGCGAGCTGTTTTCACCATCGGTTGACCGGGGCTCCAACAATTTGTCCGGCATGGGTTTGCCGATGATGTTTGACAAGATGTTCACCCGGCCCATGAGCAATTTCGCCGGTCAGTCGAATACCGGCCTCAACCGTCAGGCTGATCTTTACCGCAGCTACAACAACATCAATACGGCGCGGACGAATATGATGCAGGCCCAGGCTTCGCTGGAGGAAATCGACGCCAGAATTCGTGATGCCAGTTTAAAGGCGCCGTTCAACGGCGTGATTATCAGAAAACTGGTGGAAAAAGGCGATACGGTCCAGCCGGGCCAGCCTCTGGTCAAGTTCGCCTATATCAAATATCTGCGGATTCAGGCCGAAGTTCCGGTGCGGGTCGCGCCTTACCTGCGCGAGGGCATGCTGGTTCCGGCCAAATTCGACACGGTGGATGTGTGGGTGAATGTGCGCACGGCGCAAATCTTTCCCATGGCGGACCCGGCTTCGCATACGGTCACGGTCAAATTCGATGTGCCGCAGGGGGTGCCCAGCGGGCTCGGCATGTATGCCGAAGTCAAGATCCCCAACAACACCTCGGGGCGCAAACTGCCGACCGTGCCCGAAACGGCCATTGTTCAGCGCGGTTCGCTATCCGCTATTTTCGTGATTGACGGCAAGGATGCCGAGCCCTCGTTACGCCTCGTGCGCGTGGGCGCGCCGATCGGCGGCGGCCGGGTGAGTATTTTATCGGGATTGAAGGGCAATGAGACGGTTTTGACAGCGCCGCCTCCGGGGCTCAAATCAAAATTCGCCATGGATAACGGGTAATCCGGCAAAATTATTTCCCGTGAAGAGGGATAACGGGCACTATGGGAAAACAGGGTAAAAATAAAAAAATCAGGGATGAATCCTGCAAGCTTGAGGCGGATGTCGCCGAGGTGCTGGCGCATCCTGGCGCCGGGCGGACCGAGCTTGGCATCGCCGGCAAGATCGCGAGCACATTTATCAACTCGCCGATCACGCCGCTTTTGCTGATCGTTTGCGTGGCCATTGGCCTGCTTGGTCTTGTCATGTCGCCGCGGCAGGAAGATCCGCAGATTTCGGTGCCGATGGTTGATATTTTCTTCCAGTATCCCGGCGCCTCGGCCAAACAGGTCGCCTCGCTCGCCGCCAATCCGCTGGAACGGATGATGGCGGAAATTCCCGGCGTCAAGCATGTCTATTCCGCCTCGCAGCAGGGCATGGGCATGGTTACGGTGCGTTTCAAGGTCGGCGAATCGATGGAGGATTCCCTCCTCAAGCTTTACGACAAGCTCGCCTCCAATATGGACAAGGTGCCCCCCGGGGTCAGCGAGCCGCTCGTCAAGCCCAAAAGCGTGGATGATGTTCCGATCATCACCTTGACCTTGTGGTCGAAAGAGGTCGATGATTCCGGTCTCCGGCTGATTTCAAAGGAATTGCTGCACCGTCTCAAGGGCATTCCCAATACCTCGCAACCCTTTGTCGTCGGCGGACGCCCCGAAGTCTTGCGGGTCGAAGTGCTGCCACAGCGCCTGAAGGGCTTTGGCATAACCCTGGACAAACTGGCCCGGACCATCCGGGAGGCCAACAAGTCGCACAGCGCCGGTTCCGCCGAAATCGGCTCAACCAGCATCAAGGTCTATACTGGCGGTTTTCTCAAACACGCCCAGGATATCGAGAGCCTGGTCGTCGGCGTCTCCAAGGGCTCGCCGGTTCATGTCCGGGATGTGGCCAATGTCATTGAAGGGCCGGGCGATGCCGAGAATATCGTGCAATACTATACCGGCCCGGCATGGGAAGACGCGGCATCCTCGGCCCCGGAGGGCGCGGCGGCCGTCACGATAGCCATTGCCAAGAAAATCAATACAAACGGCGTCAGCGTCGCCAATGATATTCTTGCCATGGTCGAAAATCTCAAAGGCGCGGTCATTCCCGATAATGTTCACGTCGCGGTGACCCGAAATTACGGTGAAACGGCGAATAACAAGGTCAATGAACTCATCAGGAGCCTGCTTGAGGCCACCGGCTTTGTCACCATACTGATTTTCCTGTTTCTGGGACTACGGCCCACGATCGTGGTCACGACCGTTATCCCGGTTATTGTCCTGCTGACGATCTTTGCCGCCTGGATTATGGGCTTTACCATTGACCGCGTCTCCCTGTTCGCCCTGATCTTCTCGATCGGCATTCTGGTTGATGACGCCACGGTTGTGGTTGAAAACATCTACCGCCGATGGCTGCTCAAGGAAGACACCGACCTTGAAACCACCATTGACGCGGTGCGCGAGGTTGGCAACCCGACCATTTTAGCCACAATGACCATTATTGCCGCCCTCATTCCCATGGGGCTGGTCTCGGGCATGATGGGCCCGTATATGCTGCCGATTCCGATCCTGGGTTCGGTGGCCATGGGCATTTCGCTTTTCGCCGCCTTCATGTTCACCCCCTGGCTGGCGGTGAGGATCAAGCCGAGCCTTGAAAAACTGCGTAAAATGGAAGCGCGCGAGCACCGCGATGTGGCGCGTCTTGACCGTTTTTTCCGCTGGTTGCTGCCACCGCTGATCGATCATAAATGGAAAGGCAATCTGGTCCGCCTGTTTATTTTGCTCGGTCTGCTCGGCTCATTTTCGATGTTCTATACGACCGCCGTGCGCGTCAAGATGATGCCGCTCGACAACAAGCCCGAATTTAACGTGATTGTGAATATGCCCGAAGGCGCGGCGCTGCCAGTCACGGCCAATACTGTTCAGCAACTTGGCCGGGAACTCCTGAAAATCAAGGAAGTCACCGCCATCCAGACCTATGCCGGCACCGCCTCGCCGTTTAATTTCAATGGTCTGGTGCGGCATTATTTTATGCGCAAGGGATCGTGGGAAGGCGATATTCAGGTTCAGCTTCTGGGCAAGCATGAGCGGGAAAAATCCAGTCACCAGATTGCGACCGAAGCGCGCGCGCTCCTGACGCCGATTGCGCGGAAACTTGGCGCCAGAATTGCCGTTGTCGAGATGCCGCCCGGCCCGCCGGTGCTGCAAACCATGGTCGCCGAAGTCTATGGTCCGACGGACAAGGTCCGGCGCCAGGTGGCGCGGGATCTGACCAAGGTGTTTGAAAAATCGGATATCATTGTCGATGTTGACAATTACATGCCCGAAACCCACAAAATCTGGCGCTTTAAAATTGACGGAGAAAAGGCCGAACGGCGCGGGGTTTCGCGTGACGCCATAAACCGGCAGCTTGAAATGATCATGGGCGGCTACAAGCTGGGCGACGCCAAGCTGGGCCATGAGCTTGAGCCGCGCTTTATCCTGCTTCAGGCACCGCTCAATATCCGCGGTGAACCGGCGCAGATCGGCGAAGTGCCTGTCAAGGCCGCCGATGGCACCCTTATTCCGATTTCGGAACTTGGCCGTTTTGTTGAAGATGTTCAGGACGACATTATCTTCCACAAGGATTTGCGGCCGCTGGAATATGTCACGGGCGAGGTTTCCGGCCTTCTGGCGGCACCGGTTTACGGCATGATCGATGTCGGCAAACTGCTGGAAAACTATACAACGCCTGACGGCGTAAAACTTGAGGGCTATCTTATCGGCCCGCCGCCCGATGGTTTTAAATCCGCCTTTGAATGGACGGGTGAGTGGACGGTTACCTACGAAACTTTTCGCGATATGGGCATTGCCTTCATGGCGGCCCTGGTGCTGATCTATATGCTGGTTGTCTGGGAGTTCGGCAATTTCCGCCAGCCCGGCATCATCATGGCGCCGATCCCGCTGACACTGATTGGTATTATCCCCGGTCACTGGCTGCTCGACGCCGAGTTTACCGCCACTTCGATGATTGGCTGGATTGCGCTGGCCGGCATCATCGTCAGAAACTCGATCCTGCTGGTTGATTTTGCCAAAAACGCCATTCTCGACGGGGTTGAGCCAAGAGAAGCGGTAATTCAGGCGGTGCGGACCCGGACCCGGCCCATCCTGATTACCCAGCTCACCATGATCGCCGGCGCCAGTATGATCCTGTCCGATTTTATTTTCCAGGGCATGGCCATTTCGCTCATGTTTGGCGCCATGGCGTCCACCCTTCTCACCCTGATCGTTATTCCGCTTTCATGCATGCGCTCAAACAAGGCGTTCTTGTGCGAGATGATTGCTTCGGGGCAATTGCCGCCCGATGCCACCTCCATGAGGGGGGAGACGGCTAAAAAAGATCCCGACGCGCCGGGACTGTTTTTACGTATTCTCGGCGCGCTCTCCATGGGGTTTTACCTCATCCGCGCCCTCTTTATCATGGCCGGCATGGGGATCAGATCGCTGATCGGCAAGGCCGGATCGCTTGGTTCCGTCCTCAGCATGGTGTTTTACGCCCTGCGCGCCCTGCCCTATTTCCTCTGGATGATGATCAAGGAAGCTTTCAGGGGACTTGGCGCCATGTTCGCAAAACGCAGCGAAGCCGCGGCGGTTTCCTCCCCGACAGGTTCCGGCTCGCAAGCCGCTGCCAGAGCCAAAGCCGGAGCGAGGAAAAAGAAGAAAGCCGCCAAGAGCAACAAGAAGGCGGCCTCAAAAGACAAAGCGGCAAAAAACAAAAAATACGCCAAAACCAAAAAGACCGGCAAGGCAGCTAAAGCCAAATCCGGCAAAAACCCCGCCGCTGCGCCGGTAAAAGTGGCGGTGCAAACGGCGAAGAAGGCGCAAATCAAGGCGGTAACCGGCAGTAAAAAGAAGCCTGCCAGCGAAGATAAAAAGAAAATCAAATCCAGGGCGAAAAAGAAAGCTGCCGATGAGGCCAAAAAGAAAGCTGCCGACAAGGCCAGAATGAGGGCCGCAGCCGAGGCGCAAAAAAAGGCCGCGGCGAAAGCTGAAAGGAAAGCCGCAGCGGAAGCGAAAAAGAAAGCTGAAGCGGAAGCCAGAAAGAAAGCCGAAGCGGAAGCGAAAAAGAAGGCCGACGCAGAGGCCAGAAAGAAAGCTGAAGCGGAAGCCAAAAAGAAGGCCGACGCAGAGGCCAAGAAGAAAGCTGAAGCGGAAGCTAAAAAGAAGGCCGACGCGGAAGCCAAAAGGAAGGCCGACGCAGAGGCCAGAAAGAAAGTCGAAGCCGAAGCAAAAAAGAAAGCCGAAGCCGAAGCCAGAAAGAAGGCCGCAGCAGAAGCGAAAAAGAAGGCTGCAGCAGAAGCCAGAAGGAAAGCTGCGGCAGAGGCCAAAAAGAAGGCCGCGGCGGCGAGCGGAAAAAAACCGGCCGTGAAATCAAAACCGGCAGGCAAATCAAGGATCGTTTCCAAAGCCAAACCGGCCACGCCGGTCAAGCGCAGGATCAGCGCTAAAAACCTCAAAACCGCACAGCGGCCGCAGGGGCAAAGAGTAAGGCGCGGGATCAAGTTGAAACCAATGCCGGAAGAAAAGGAGTAACGTGATGCGAAGCAAATCCATACTGGCATTTGGCGCCATGTCAGCTCTCGCGATGACCTCTTTTGGTTCAGGCGCGGCCCCCCTGCCGAAAGACGCAGCTTTGGCGCTATTTGCCCCTCTTGAGGGCGCATCGAGCGTCAATACATGGCACCCCTCGAAGGGGCGGCCCGTTATACTGGCGCAGGGCAGCGATGCCTTTGCACCGCTGGGTTTTGACCCCAGCCACCCGGAAAAAACCACCAGGAAACCGCAAATGGCTCCCGTCTGGCCCGCCCTGCCGGCAGGACCCGATTCGGCTAAACCGCTCAAAATCGAACCGATGAAACTGCTGCAACCCCCCAAACCGCAAAACGGCGCGGGCTCTCAGCCGCCGCCCCGAATTGCACCGCGCGGCGGCGTCCGTCCGGTATATCCGGCGCCTCAAGCTCCGCCGGTATATCCGGCGCCTCAAGCTCCGCCGGTATATCCGGCGCCTCAAGCTCCGGCAGTATATCCCGGCGTCGCGCAACCCGGCACCGCTTACGGCTACGGATACCCCCGCCCGCCCGCTTTCGACTGGGGACAGAGGGGGCGCAATCCCTGGGCGCTGAATGAGCGCAACTCGTGGATGAAATCGGGCAATAATTCCTGGAACAACGCCGGGCGCAATTCCTGGACGAATAGCGGCCGCAATACGGTGACAAACGCGAATCGCAACCCCTGGGCAGCGCCCGGTGCGGCTGCAAGCCCGCCCCGGAACAACTGGGGCCGCAATCCTTATTATGATCAAAGACAGCCGGTTTTTGCCCCGCGCTACCGCAACCCGTGGGAGCTTGAGGGAGTGCCGCGCGCGAATAATGGCTACAATTCCGGTTTTGCGCCGCTTTACAGGCGCGGCGACAATAGCGCCAAAACGGCTTCAAAACCCCGGAGCACACCCGGCATTTACCCCAATTACAACTGGAGGGCGCCTGCACCCTGGTATGGGCAGCCCCCGGGAATACGATGAGAGAAAAAGAATTCTGGATCAATAGAGATCCGGGTACAGCGTGGAAAGAACCTCCCTCCTTGACGCGCAAGAAATCAGTAGAGGGACAACGAAGGAGAAGCAGATGAACAAGCTTCTGAAAACTGTTGCGCTGGCCGGATCGTTAGGTCTTGCTGCCGCTGCGTTCTCAACTCAAGCCAGCGCCTGGTGGGGCGGTGGTCCGTGGAACAATAACGGCTGGGGAAATGGCACCGGTGACGGCAACTTCTCCATGAACTTCAGCGGACGCGGCAGCGGCTATGGCCGCGGTTACGGTCGTGGTTACGGCTATGGTAACCCCTATTATGGCGGCGGCTACGCCCCCTATGGCGGTTATCCCGGCGGCTGGGGCGGAGGATATCCCGGCGGATATGGCGGCTATCCGGGTGCCTATGGCGCGCCTTACGGTTATCCGCGTATGGCTCCGCCCGCTCCTCCGGCTCCGCCCGCGGCGGCTCCGGCAGCCCCGAAGGCTGACGCCAAGTAAACATCAAATCAGGAACGCCGGGCAGCGGGACATCTCGTCGCGTTTTTAGTCCGGCGTCCCTGAACTACAATAATTTAATTGGGCGGCATAGCGTTTTTCATTTCCTGTCCGGGAATTCACCATGAACGGGCAGGTTGGAACCGGTGTGATAAAGAACTCCCTCCTTTTTCACACCTTTTGGAATGAAGAGGGAAAACAGCGAAGGAAAGCACATGAACAAGCTTCTCAAAACTGTTGCGCTGGCCGGATCGCTCGGTCTCGCCACCGCTGCATTTACAACTGATGCCAACGCCTGGTGGGGCCCCTGGGGTGGAGGCGGCCCCTGGAATGGTCTCGGCAATGGCTGGGGCGATGGCGATTTCAGCATGAACTTCAGCGGACGCGGCAGCGGCTATGGCCGCGGTTACGGCTATGGCAATCCCTATTATGGCGGCTATGGCTATGGCCCCTACGGCTATCCGGGCTGGGGTGGATATCCCGGCTATGGCTATGGTGCACCTTATGGATATGGCTATCCTCCGGTTGCCCCGCCGCCAGCGCCCGCAGCTCCTGCGGCCCCCAAGGCTGAGAGCAAGTAAGCATTTTAAACAGATGTCGGGAGGGGGCGAGGCATCGCCCCTTCCCAGCAAAGATTAACCAGATGGAGACAAGAATGATGAAAAAGTCAGCAATCGCCCTGTCGGCGCTGTTAATGGCAGGAAGCGCGGCTGTGTCGGCACAAGCTGCCGAATTTACCGCGGATGCCGTAGAGACCAGACCTGGACAGCAACTGCGATATGGCAAGCTGACCGTCAAGGATCATCTTTCCCGGTTTGAATTTCAGGTGCGCGGCAATCCGGTGGTCCAGATCACCGACAAGACCGCCAATATCACACGCTTTTTATCGCCGCTGTCCCGCACCTATTTTGAGGTCAAGGGAACTCCGGATGCGGCCACCGATGGCGATTTCGCCAATGCCTCCCCCTGCCCCAAAGCGCCCAATATCAAATGCGTCAAGGATCGCGATGAGCAACTGGGCGGTTTCAAGGTGGAAAAATACCGCATCAGCGCCGATCAGATCAAACGCCCGGTCTATGTCTGGTGGGACCCCGAGCGCAAAATGGCGCTGCGGCGCGAATATCTGGGTGGCGGCGTGCAGCAGATGATCATGCACGGCGTCATGCCCTATGATGCCGGGCGCAAGGCTGAGAACTGGGAAGTTCTCTACATGTCGCCTTTCGGCAGCTATCAGCGCGGCTCGGTCCAGTATGACCGTGATCTTGGCATTGCCGTGATGCAGAATTTCCCCAACGGGGTTTCGCGCTCGCTCAACAACATCAAGGTGGAAAAAGTTGACGATGCGCTGTTTGCCATTCCCGAGCGCTATAAAAAAGTGGATGCGCCCAAACAGCCCGGCCCTTTCGGCGGCTCGAGACTGGATAATTTCTCGGCCAGAGCGCTGCCAAAACCCGGCAAGGGCGCGGCCAATATGGCAAATATGCCGCCGCGTCCCCCCGCCATGCCCGAATGGGTCAGGAAAGCCCATGAGCAAGCGATGAAGGATATGCGCAAGGGGCCGCAGTTCACAGCGCCGAAAACGCCCGACTGGGTGGAAAAGGCAAATAAAAAAGCCATGGAGGATATGCGCAAGGGAGCGCAGTTTAAAGCGCCGAAAACACCCGATTGGGTGATAAAAGCCCAAAAGGAAGCGGACGCCCGGATGCGCAAGCAACGAAAAGATAGTGGCTTTCAGGCCCCGCCATGGGCTAAACAGATGCATCAGGGGGCGCCTTATCCGGCTTTTGCCGGCGCTTCGCCCGCATATGGACGCGGGCCTGCGCCATGGATGGGCAATCCGGCCTGGGGAGCCCGGCGCGATTTCCGGCCGGCCCCGTATGGATACGGATATCCCCGGGCCCCGTACTTCAACCCAGCTCCTCCTGGAGCGCAACCGGCAAAGTAAATCGCACATGATTACGGTCGTAGGAAACCTGAAAGGCGGAACGGGAAAAAGCACTGTCGTTTTTAATCTGGCCATCTGGCTGGAATATCAGGGCAAACCCGTTCGCCTGTTTGATCTTGATCCGCAAGGAACGCTGACGGATACAATTGAAGTGCGCAATGAGGAGCTTTATGAACCGGCCCTGCGCGTGCAAAGCAAATTGCCCTCCCGTATCAAGGGCGAGGCTTTTGTCGATGTGGGGACTTCCGACATGGATTCGCTGCGCGCCGCTCTGGCGCGCGCCGACCGGATCATCATGCCGGTTACCCCCTCTCAGGCCGATGTCTGGTCCACCCAGCGTTTTATCGGCATTATCAGAGAGGCGACAAAGCGCAAAAAGACCAGGCCGGAACTGATTGCCTTCATCAACCGCGCCGATACGCATCATATGACGCGCGAAAATGATGAGACCCTTGATGCCCTGACGCAGCTTGAAGGCGTCAGCATCCTGACGCCCCGCCTCTCGCAGCGGATTGATTTCAGACGCTCTTTCAGTGAGGGCCTGTCCGTGTTTGAACTCAATCCGAGCGGCAAGGCGGCAGCGGAAATCGACGCGCTGGCGATCACCCTTGCGAGCCCGCGCAAACAAAAGAAAACAAAGAAAAAGAAAACCAAAAAGAACAAAAAACAGCGCTGACCGTCAATCCCGGTGATCATCCGGAAACATTGTTGATATCGGCGCAATCAGGGAACAGTTCAAATTTAAGTGATTTAGTTCTTTGATATTCATCAAATAATCTAAAGACTTGCAAGAAAACGAACGGGGAGGATTTACCATTGAACATTATCCGTAATTTATTGGCGCTGATTGGTCTGCTGGCAATTGTCGGCGCTGTCATTCTCGCCCCCAGGCTGATGTCTTTATATGAATACAAGACCGCGTTTGACAAATTTGATCCCAAAGCCGGCGAAATTTATATGGAGATGGCCGACAAGCTGATAAAAACCGGCTCGCCTGTTGCCGCCACGGTATGGAAATGGAAGGTTAATGCCGATCTTTCCTTTGATGATCTGGACGAGACCATCAAATCGGTGGCGGCGGAAAACAATATCAAGGATGTTGGCGCCCTGCCCCTTTCGGACCAGATTTCGGCCATGACGGGGAAAACCTACCGCAAGGTCAAGATTTATCTCTACTGCAATCCCTTAACGGCCGCCAAAATGCTCGATTTCGACGATTCCTACGCCGCCTATCTGCCCTGCCGGGTCACGGTGGTCGAGGACAAGAAGGGCCGGTTGTGGATTTACACCCTCAATATGGATCCGATGATTTATGGCGGCAAGAGACTTCCCGAAGAGCTGCGAAAAGAGGCCATCGGCATCAAGAAAAAAATCATGGCCATCGGCAAACGCGCCGCCGTGGGTGATTTTTAAGACGCTCCCCGCCGCCCCCTCGAAGTGTTACGGTCTTTGACGGGGGGTGGCCGGTGCGGTTTAAACGCGAAAGGCTCTATTCCTCGGTTTGCACTTCCTCCATGGCGGCGGCAAACATTTCGCGCAGATTGCGGCGGATCTGGTGGTCGGATTGCTCGACGCCGGCGGCATCAAAATCGCGGCGGATCTTACGGAAAACATCCTCGTCTCCGGGCTCAAGAAAATCTTCCTTGATGATCGCCGCGGCATAGTCCTCGGCAGCCTCGCCGCTTAGCCCCATCAGTTCCGCCGCCCACAGGCCAATTCTCTTGTTGCGCCGGACCGTGGCCTTGAATTTGAGCTTTTCCTCCCGGGCGAATTTCACTTCAAAGCCTTCTTCGCGTTTATCAAACGTGTTGTTCATCTGGAGTGTATTCCCTTGTTACAGTGCGTCTTGCGGAATGATAGGATACCGGCTTGAAAATCCCAAGCGCAAACCCCTCGACCTAGACTTATAGATAAGTTCGGCAACTGCATTGTGAAAGTGGGCGGCATGGGTTAATTTGCCTTCCCGTAAGCATCTGATTCCAATTTCAAAGGCAGACCAGCATGAACCGCCGCCGCCGCATCTATGAGGGCAAGGCCAAGATCCTCTATGAAGGCCCAGAACCCGGAACCCTTATCCAGCATTTCAAGGATGACGCCACCGCATTCAACAACAAGAAACATGAAATCATTGATGGCAAGGGGGTTCTGAACAACCGGATTTCAGAGTTTCTTTTTCTCCGCCTGGGAGAACTGGGCATTCCGACCCACTTCATTAAACGCCTGAATATGCGCGAACAACTCATTCATCAGGTTGAGATTATTCCGTTAGAGGTTATCGTACGCAATATTGCCGCCGGTTCCATTGCCAAACGCCTCGGGCTGGATGAGGGCACGCCCCTGCCCCGGTCGATTGTCGAGTTTTGCTACAAGGCCGACGAGCTTGATGACCCGCTGGTGTCCGAGGATCACATCACCGCCTTCGGCTGGGCCACCCCGCCCGAGCTTGACGACATCATGACCATGGCGGTGCGAATCAATGATTACATGTCGGGTCTGTTCCGCGGCATCGGCATCAATCTGGTGGATTTCAAGATCGAGTTCGGCCGCCAGTACGAAAACGATATGGTGCGCGTCATTCTCGCCGATGAGATCAGCCCGGATTCGTGCCGGCTGTGGGACGCGGAGACCAGCAAGAAGCTCGACAAGGACCGCTTCCGCCGCGATATGGGCGGTATGATGGACGCCTACCGGGAAGTGGCGCGGCGGCTGGGCATTTATATCGAAAACGACCGCCCCGAGGGCTCCGGCCCGGTGCTGGTGAAGTCTTGAAGCGGCAATGGGAGGCAAGGCCATGAAAGCAATCGTCAAGGTCACGTTGAAAACCGGCGTTCTTGATCCCCAGGGCAAAGCCATCCGCCACGCACTCGGCGCCTTGGGCTTTGGCGGGGTGGAAAAAGTGCGTCAGGGCAAGCTGATCGAGATCGAACTGGATGAAACCGACCCGGCCAGTGCGCGCGAAACGGTCGAAAAAATGTGCCGGGACTTGCTCGCCAATACGGTGATTGAGAATTACGAGGTCGAGATTGAAGGCGAGTAATTTGAATGTGCACAAAACCATTTTCATCCGGCACCGTCATTCCCGCGAAAGCAGGAATCCGGGACGGATTGTCCTCATGCGCTGAACGTCCTTTTTGGATTCCCGCTTTCGCGGGAATGACGAGAGAGAATCTGTCATGAAAGCTTCCGTTATTGTTTTTCCCGGCTCCAATTGCGACCGGGATGTGCAGGTCTCGTTGCGCCATTCCATGGGGGGTGAGCCGCTTATGGTCTGGCATGGCGAGGCAAAGGTGCCCGAGTGTGACCTGATCGTGTTGCCAGGCGGCTTTTCCTATGGCGATTATCTGCGCTGCGGCGCCATGGCGGCCCATTCGCCCATCATGCGCGATGTGGTGGCAAGGGCAAAGGCGGGAACGCCGGTTCTGGGGATTTGCAACGGCTTTCAGATATTGATCGAAGCGGGGCTGCTGCCCGGCGCGCTTTTGCGCAATGCCGGCATTCATTACCTGTGCAAGGATGTTTATCTGCGGGTGGAGCGAACCGATACGAGCTATACGGCGCATTATAAAAACGGCCAGATTATCCAGATCCCGATCGCGCATCATGATGGCAATTTTTTTGCCGATGAAGAGACCCTGAAAACCCTTGAGGGCGAAGGGCGCATCGCTTTTCGCTATTGTGACGCCAATGGCAAAACCGATATGAGCGCCAATCCCAACGGCTCGATGAATAATATTGCCGGTATCACCAATGAAACCGGAACCATTCTCGGCCTTATGCCGCATCCTGAACGCCTCGCCGACCCGTTTTTGGGCGGCATGGATGGCAAGCCGGTGTTTGACTCTCTGGTGGAGGCGCTCTCATGACCAGGATTACGCCGGAGCTGATCGCGCAGCACGGGCTGACGACAGAAGAATATGAACGCATTGTCGAGGCCATGGGCCGCGAGCCCAATTATACCGAACTGGGCGTATTCTCGGTCATGTGGTCCGAGCATTGTTCCTATAAATCCTCGCGCATATGGCTCAAAGAGCTGCACACAACCGGCAAGCAGGTGATCCAGGGGCCGGGCGAGAATGCCGGCGTTGTCGATTTTGGCGATAATCATGCGGTAATCTTCAAGATGGAGAGCCATAACCACCCTTCTTTCATCGAGCCTTATCAGGGCGCGGCCACGGGGGTTGGCGGCATTATGCGCGATGTCTTCACCATGGGGGCGCGCCCGGTGGCCAATCTGAACGCGCTGCGCTTTGGCGAGGTGGGCCATGAAAAAACCCGCCATCTGGTCGCCGGCGTTGTCGCCGGGATTGGCGGTTACGGCAATTGCATGGGGGTGCCGACGGTTGGCGGCGAGGTCAATTTCGACGCCTCTTATAATGGCAATATTCTGGTCAACGCCATGTGCGTCGGGTTGGCGGATGCGGATAATATTTTTTACGCCGCCGCCAGCGGGCTGGGCAATCCGGTGGTTTATGTCGGCTCCAAAACCGGCCGCGACGGCATTCACGGCGCCACCATGGCCTCGGCCGAATTTGACGATGATTCCGAAGAAAAGCGCCCCACGGTTCAGGTTGGCGACCCGTTTGCCGAAAAACTGCTGCTGGAGGCCTGTCTGGAACTGATGGCCTCCGACGCCATCATCGCCATTCAGGATATGGGCGCGGCGGGCCTCACCTCATCATCGGTTGAAATGGCGGATAAGGGCAATGTCGGCTTTGAGCTTGACCTTGATAAAGTGCCCCAGCGCGAAGACAACATGACACCTTACGAGATGCTGCTTTCGGAGAGTCAGGAGCGCATGCTGATGGTTCTCAAGCCGGGGCGCGAGGACGAAGCGCGGCGGATTTTTGCAAAATGGCAGCTTGATTTTGCCGTTGTCGGCAAGACCACCGACACCAACCGGCTAGTGGTGACCCATAAGGGCGAGGTTGTGGCGGATATGCCGCTGCATGCGCTGGCGCATGATGCTCCTGTCTATGAGCGCCCCTGGGTTGCGACCGATCCGGCTCCGGTTCTTTCACCGCGAGAGGTGCCGGCGCCGATTGATGTCAGCGAGGCCCTGCTGAAAATCATCGGCTCGCCGGATATGGCGTCAAAACGCTGGGTGTGGGAGCAATATGACCATATGGTTATGGGCGATACGGTGCAGCGCCCCGGCGGCGATGCGGCGGTGGTGCGGTTGCATGGAACGCCCAAAGGGATCGCCATGTCGGTTGATGTCACCCCGCGCTACTGCAAGGCCGACCCGGTGATGGGCGGCAGGCAGGCGATCGCGGAAGGGTACCGCAATTTGACCGCCACCGGAGCGCAGCCGCTGGCCACGACCGATTGCATGAATTTCGGCTCGCCGGAAAACCCGGCCATCATGGGCCAGTTCGCAGGCGCGGTTCAGGGCATGGCGGAGGCTTGCAAGGCTCTTGATTTTCCAGTCGTTTCGGGCAATGTCTCGTTTTACAACGAGACCAAAGGCGAGGCGATCCTGCCCACCCCGGCAATCGGCTCGGTGGGGCTCATTCCCGATATCCGCCATATGATGACACTGGCGCTCAAGCAAGAAGGCGATGTGCTGATTTTGATCGGGGCCGAAAAAGGCCATCTGGGGCAGTCGGTCTATATGCGCGAAATTCTCGGCCAGAGCGAAGGCGCGCCGCCGCCGGTTGATCTGGAAGCGGAAAAGCTGGGCGGCGGATTTGTCCGCGCCCTCATATGGGAGGGCCGGATCAACGCGGCGCATGACCTTTCCGATGGCGGGCTTTATGTCGCGGCGGCGGAAATGGCCATGGCGGGCAATATCGGCGTTGATATCAAGCTTGACGCGGATGTGCTGCCCGCCCATGCGGCGCTTTTTGGCGAGGATCAGGGGCGCTATCTCGTTACCGTCCCGCCGGGCGGCGCTTCGCAAATCCTGATCGCGGCCAAAAAAATCGGCGTTCCCGCCCGGCTGGCCGGTACGGTGGGGGGAAAAAGTTTGACAGTTGAAGAGCGCCTTCCCATATCCATCAGGAAGTTGAAAACAGCCCATGAAAACTGGATGCCTGAATTCATGGCGGGCAAGCTTTAGGAGGGCGACATATATGGCGATGGATGCAGGTGAAATCGAGCGCATGATCAAGGCGGCCATCCCCGATGCGCAAATCGAAATTACCGATTTGCGCGGTGATGGCGATCACTACGCGGCCAATATTGTTTCAAAAGCCTTTATCGGCAAATCCAGAGTGCAGCAACACCAGATGGTCTATGCCGCCTTGCAGGGGAATATGGGCGGCGCCTTGCATGCGCTGGCGCTGCAAACCAGCGCCCCGGCGGAGTAGTTTTTCCGGAAATTACATAAAATTCCATCGCCGTCATTCCCGCCTTTGCCGGAATGACGCGGTGAGACAAATGAGACACAAAGGAGTATAGCGGAATGAGTGATAATATGATGCATGACCTGATCAAGAACCAGGTCGAAAGCAATGACGTAATCCTTTTCATGAAAGGCACGCCGCAATTTCCGCAATGCGGCTTTTCCGGCCGGGTGGTGCAGATTCTTGATCATCTCGGGGTAAATTTTGTCGGCGTCAATGTTCTGGAAAACGGCGAGCTGCGCGAAGGCGTCAAGTCATTTTCAAACTGGCCGACCATCCCGCAGCTTTATATCAAGGGCGAATTTATCGGTGGCTGCGACATTGTCACCGAAATGTTCCAGCAAGGCGAGCTAAAGCAGCATCTGGAGAACAAGGGCATTCAAGCCAGCTAATCTGTTTTGATCTGGTCCGGCCCGCCATGTCACGAAAGGCAACTCGTCATGCGTATTGCTGTCACCAGCCAGAATTTCAGGACCGTTACCGGCCATGCCGGGAAAACCCGCCGTTTCCTCATCTTCGAGGCCGCGGCGAGCGCGGAGCCGGTTGAGATCGAGCGTCTTGATCTTCCTAAAAACATGTCACTGCATGAAATGCCGGAGGATGCAGCCCATCCGCTGGACCATGTGGATATGGTCATCACCCAGAGCTGCGGCAAAGGTTTCCCGCGCAAACTGGCGCGCCGCGGTATCAGGGTCGCCGTGAGTGAGGTCTCTGATCCCGTAGAAGCGGTAAAAGCCGTTTTGAGCGTCATGCAGCAATGATTTCCGGCGCATGACCCCGGCGCGCCTCGCCCTGCCCGCCTTGCTGCTGGGCGCTGTCGGGATCGGGTTTTCGCCTATTTTCATGCGCATTAGCGAACTTGGGCCCCAGGGCAGTGCGTTTTACCGGGTATTTCTGGCGCTGCCGCTGGTCTGGGGCTTCCGTTTTATCGAAACCCGCCTGCCCGAGCCCTCCCCCGGCCCCAGAACGGCGCGGGATTACGGGCTGTTTATCCTGTCGGGGTTTTTCTTTGCCGGCGATCTGGCCTTCTGGCACTGGTCGGTTGCCTATACCTCGGTCGCCAACGCCACCTTGCTGGCCAATTTTGCCCCCATTTTCGTCACTCTGGCGGCCTATGTTCTGTTCGGCGCCCGGTTTTCCAGAATGTTCTACGCCGCGCTGGTCATCGCAACCTCCGGCGCGATCATCCTGCTCGGCAACAGCGCCACACTTGGCGGCGATCATTTGTTCGGGGATTTTCTCGGCATGATCACGGCGCTGTTCTACGCCGCCTATATCCTCACCGTCAGCCATGTGCGCCGGCGCTTTTCGGTCTCCGCCTTCATGGCCTGGGGAACGCTGGTCACGGTCATATTCCTGCTTCCGGTGGCGATCTTGTCGGGGGAGAACCTTATCCCGGTCACGCTATATGGCTGGCTGGTTCTGCTGGGGCTGGCCTGGTTTTCCCATGTCGGCGGGCAAGGATTGATAGCTTACGCATTGGCGCATCTGCCGGCGGCGTTTTCCTCGCTGGCGCTGCTGTTTCAACCCGCCATCGCGGCACTTGCCGCCTGGGCTATTCTCGGCGAGGCTATGAGCGCCATGCAACTGTTTGGGGCGGGCGTTATCCTCTCCGGGATATATATCGCCCGCCGCGCCTCCCAATAGCATCGTTTCACGTTGCCGTCGCGGCCGTTGGTGCTCTGACTTTAATGGGCGTGCAACCATTCGCGCGCCTGGCGCTGGGCTTCGCTGACATCTTGAGGTGACATCTCGCGGGCCAGCTCGGCGCGGTATTGCAACGCCTCGCGGTTGCCGTTAAGCGCCGCCAGATTGAACCATTTATGAGCACTTACCAGATCGGTATCGACGCCTTTTCCGGCTGAATATTTCAGTCCCATTTCATAAAATGTGTCCGCGGCCCCCATTGGCGCCGCCATTTCGATGTTTTCCAGTTCCGCCATATGCATTCTGGCCATTTCACTCATCCCCGTCTGGTTGTCATTCCGCCTCCCCGGTTAGACATGAACAATGAGATGTCATGCACCGGACAGGCAATGTTTATGGGTGTATAGTGAGTGTATTCATTTAAATTTTAAGTTAATCCACAAGTTTAATTATGGATAAACGAGGAATGAATATTTTATTACTTAAATCATTCATTAATCAAGAGAAATGGCGGATTCCTGCCAGATTCCAATTCGCGTCAACACATGATTCACACATGAGTTTACTTTTACGAAACCATGCGGCCAATGAGTTTTTGATTTACTTGTCCCCGCCTGCCGGTTTTCGCTTCTCAATTCCCAGTTTCATGCCCCGCTGAACCCCCGGACGCGCCAGCATGCGCTCCAGCCAGTCTTTCAGATTCGGGTGCTGCTCCATATCCTGTCCCTGACGCTCATAGGCGCTGACCCAGCCAACGCAGGCGATATCGGCAATGGAGAACTCATCCGCCAGCCAGTCGCGCCCCTCAAGCTGCGTATCCATGACATTGTAAAGCCGCTCGGTTTCATCGGTGTAGCGGGCAATGGCATAGGGAATTTTTTCCCTGGCGAAAAAGCGGAAATGATGCGCCTGCCCCGCCATGGGGCCAAGCCCGCCCACCTGCCAGAACAGCCATTCATTGACCTTTATGCGTTTTCGTTCGTCTTCGGGGTAGAACCTGCCGCTCTTTTGCGCCAGATAAATTAAAATGGCGCCGGATTCAAATATCGAGATGGGCTCACCGCCCGGTCCCTGGGGGTCAACTATGGCGGGGATGCGGTTATTCGGCGAAATTTGCAGGAATTCGGGCGCAAACTGCTCATCCATGAGGATATCGATATAATGCAGATTATAGGCAAACCCGCATTCTTCCAGCATGATCGAGGCCTTCCAGCCATTTGGCGTCGGCCAGTAATATAACTCAATCGGCGCGGCTTTTTTGCTCATGGCGGTTTTTCCCCTTTAGTGTTCTTTTTCGGCCGGCTCCAGCAGGATCAGCACGACGCCGTCTTCGACCTGATCCTCCTTGCTGACATTGACCTTTAAAACGGTAGCGTCAAAGGGCGCCTTCAAGCTGTGTTCCATCTTCATGGCCTCAAGAATAACAAGGGTGGTTCCCGCCCTCACGCTTTGGCCTTCGCTCAGATCAATTGAGAGGATTTTACCGGGCATCGGGGCGATAATGCGCCCTTCGCCCGCTCCTTGCGCCTCATCGGCAAGTTTTTCCCGCGCAAGGGCAACATGAACCACCAGCCCCTGCGCAGCGGCAAAAACCCCGCCTTCAACCCTGATCAGGTTGACCGGCGGCGCTTCAGTATCGGGTTCGGGCGCATCACCGGGCAGTTCCACCAAGCATGTACCGTCCCGCCACAACGCCTCGGCCTGAAGCGCCTCGCCGTCAACAACCAGTTCAAGGCCGATGCGCCGCTCGCCGCCCAGTTGCCAGCCATCGGTTGCGCTCCACGGCGAGCCATCGGGCTCCGGGTAGCGGCGCAGGACTTCATGCGTCGCACCGGCCCGGACAAGACGGTTTTTCAACGCCATATCCGGCGCGATCAATTCCGGCAGGTGGCGTTCGATAAATCCGGTATCTATGCCCCCGGCAAGGAAATCATCATGGGTGATCAGGCGGCGCAAAAAGGCGGCATTGGTTTTTACCCCGGCAACGAGGGTTTGCGAAACCAGCTTGTCCAGCCGCAAAATCGCCTCCTTGCGGTTTTGCCCCCAGGCAATCAGCTTGGCGATCATCGGATCGTAATAAGGCGTCACCGCGCCGCCTTCGGCAACCCCGGCGTCAATGCGGGTATGCTCGGCCCCGGTGGCAAAATCAAGCCGGACCAGCTTGCCGGTGCTGGGCAGGAAGCCGGTTGCGGGATCTTCGGCGTAAAGCCGCGCTTCTATGGCGTGCCCCTCAGCTTTCAGGGAACTCAGCCGCGAGGGCAGCGTCTCTCCGGCGGCAATGCGCAACTGCCACTCGACAAGATCAAGCCCGGTGACCATCTCGCTCACCGGATGTTCCACCTGCAAACGGGTGTTCATCTCCAGGAACCAGAAGCCGTCGGGGGCAAGCTCCGCCCCGCCTTCGGCGATAAACTCAACCGTACCGGCGCTGGCGTAATTCACCGATTTTGCCGCCTCTATGGCCGCCTCAATCATCGCCTGGCGCGTCTCGGGCCGCATGCCCGGCGCCGGGGATTCCTCGATCACCTTCTGGTGCCGCCGCTGGGCCGAGCAGTCGCGTTCGAAAAGATGCACCACATTGCCGTGCGTATCGCCCAGAATCTGGATTTCGATATGGCGCGGGGTCTCGATATATTTTTCAATCAGCAGCCGGTCATCGCCAAAGGAGGCTTTGGCCTCGCGCCGCGCCGCGTTGATGGCCTCGCCCAGTTCGCCAACGCCCAGAACCAGCCGCATGCCCTTGCCGCCGCCGCCGGCGCAGGGTTTGATCAGCACCGGAAAGCCGATTTTGATCGCCTCCTCGCCGAGCACGGCGTCATCCTGCGCCTCGCCGTGATAGCCCGGCACCACCGGAACCCCGGCCTTTTGCATCAGGGATTTAGCGGTTGATTTGAGCCCCATGGCGCGGATGGCCTCTGGCGAGGGGCCGACAAAAACAATGCCGTTTTCGGCGCACAGGGAAGCAAATTCGGCATTTTCGGCCAAAAATCCATAGCCCGGATGCAGGCACTGCGCCCCGCTCTGCCGCGCCGCTTCCAGAATTGCGCCGGCGTCAAGATAGCTTTGCGCCGCGGGCGCGGGACCGATACAATAGGCCTCATCGGCATGAGCGACATGCAGGGCGGCGCTATCGGCTTCGGAATAGACCGCGATAACCCGAAGCCCCATGCGTTTTGCGGTGCGGGCAATGCGCACGGCAATTTCGCCGCGATTGGCGATCAGTATAGAATCAAACATAAGTGTACTCTACAGTTGCAAATCGAAATCAGGAACCCTCCCGGGATAACAGAAAAATGAAAACCACGCCACGGGGCAATCTGGTTCAACAACTGCGCTTGTACTCAGGTCTTGTTCTTTTCACATACGCCGCCTTCCACTTTCTCAATCACGCTCTTGGTCTCTTCAGTATTGACGCCATGACGCAGTTTCAGGACTGGCGCATTGCCATTACCCGCTCCTTGCCCGGCGGCATCATATTGCTCAGCGCCATGATGCTGCATCCGGCGCTGGCGCTTGGCAAGCTCGCCTTTCGTTCAACCCTGAAAATGCCGTTATGGGAAGGGGTTCAAATTCTGCTCGGGGTTACGATCCCGGCACTCATGATCCCCCATCTGGTGCATACCCGCATCGCCTACCAGCTCTATGCCAGTCAGGATTCGTACCGCAATGTACTGGCGGCGTTGTGGCCGGGATATGGCTGGCAACAAAGCCTGCTGCTTCTCGTGGTGTGGATACATGGCTGCATCGGCATTCATTTCTGGCTGCGGCTTTCCGCCTGGTACAGACGCGCCTTTTTGCCTCTTCTTGTTCTGGCCGCTGTCATTCCGGTGCTCGGGATTGCCGGCTTTACCGTGGCCGGGCGCGTGGCGGTGCAAGAAGCGGCCATCAAGGCAGCCGTTTCTCTCACCGGCCAGTCCGGTTCGGACTCCTCTGCGGCGGCGGTTGAGGCTTCACTTGAATCACTTGAAGAGATCATGTTTTACGTTTTCTACGCCCTTCTCGGCCTGACGGCGATAACCTACAGCGTTCAGTATATGCGGCGGCGTTCGGCGCGGAAAATTACTCTGGACTATAAGGGCGGGCCCGGCGTGCGCTCTCCCATCGGCCCCAGCCTGCTTGAAATCAGCCGCTCCCACGGCATCCCCCATGCCGCGGTTTGCGGCGGACGGGCGCGCTGTTCGACCTGCCGGGTGCAGATTTCAAGGGGAATTGAACATCTTCCGCCGCCAGGGGCAACCGAAGCCGCCACTTTAAAACGGGTAAAAGCCGGGCCGGATGTGCGCCTTGCCTGTCAGGTTCACCCGGAGCAATCCATGGAAATCGCCTTGCTGCTGCGTCCGGCCGGGGCGCGGAAAATAAGCGGCCAGTTTCTTGAGGGCGAATCGCAGGGGATCGAGCGCAATATGGCGGTCATGTTTTTCGACGTTCGCGGGTTTACGTCTCTGTCCGCCGATAAGCTGCCCTATGATGTCGTGTTCCTGCTCAACCAGTTGTTTGAATCCGTCGGGGCGGCAATTCTGGCCCATGGCGGCTGGATCGACAAATATCTCGGTGATGGCTTAATGGCCGTATTCGGCCGCGATTGCGACGCCGAAACCGCCTGTGTCCAGGCGCTTGAAGCGGCCAGCGCCATTGATCTGGCGCTGGATGAAGTCAATGAAGCCTGGCGGGCGGAAACCGGCCAGGACATTCGCATCGGCATCGGCATTCATGTCGGGCCTCTGGTCATGGGCCGCATCGGTGAGAAACACAGCGCCGCCATGACGGTTATCGGCCGCACGGTGAACGCCGCCGCGCGGCTTGAGGCTTTGGCCAAGGAAAAAGAATGCCAGCTTGTCATTTCGGCCGAAGTTGCCAGAACCGCCGGGCTGGATATTGATCTTGATGGATTCAAACGAGAATCCACCCCGATCCGTGGCCTGGCGGAACCGCTTGATGTCTTAAGCCTCAAACACGCCCGCGATCTGCCTCACCAGGGCAGCTCATAGCCTTCCGCATGCCAGAACGTGCCGGTGCTTTCAAGCGAGAGATCATCAATGCGCGCAATCAGCCCCCTCGCCGCTTCATCGGCGTCCACAAGGCCGTTGCCGCCCGTCATACCGGTGCGGACATAGCCCGGATGCAGCAGAACCACGGCAATCCCGAGCGGTTTTAAATCATGCATCAGATTAACCCCGGCCATATTCACCGCCGCTTTCGACATGCGGTAGCCATAATTGCCGCCCGAGCCGTTATCGGCCAGTGAGCCCACCCGGCTTGAGACAATGGCGACTTTTGCCCCCTTTCCCATGGCGGGCAGCAGGGCTTTTGTCAGGCGCAGCGGCGCAAGGGCGTTGACTTCATATTG
>CAZIVB010000006.1:0-27424 GCA_964542565.1 uncultured Hyphomicrobiales bacterium
TTTTTTCGCCGCCCGCGCCATCACCCCGCCGGGCCGCCCGCGCCGCTTCGATGCCCGGTTTTTCATTGCCGATGCCGCTGAAATCGGCGCGAATGCCTCCCCCGCCGCAAGCGGCGATGGCGAATTGCTCGATATTGCCTGGCTGAGCCTTGATGAGGCGCTGGACAAGGATTTGCCCCTCATCACCCGCATCGTCTTAAAAGAAATTGAAACCCGCATAACCGCGCCCACAGGCTGGTCGCCGGAATATCCGGTGCCGTTTTATTTTTACCGCGTTAACCGGTTTCATCTCGAATTGATTTAATATTTTTTCAGTTGTTATTTCAATATGTTGTAATATTTTATTAATGTTACCGCACAATATGCAGCACAGTCGTCACCGGTCCGGCCCTGAGCATGCCTCCAAAATCCTGCCCCTTTTAAAAATCAGGCCGGATAAATCTGCATTGCGCGCGTCTCAAAGGCGCTCAGGAGGCGCATGAAGGTGTGTTCGAACAAACCGCCTACCAGAGAATTAAGCCCTCTCTGGCGCAGTTCAAAATCGATGAAGAACTCGATCTCCGAGCCCCCGTCGGGCAGATTTAAAAAGCGCCAGTTGTTGTCAAGACGGCGAAACGGCCCCTTGATGTAATGCACATTGATCGATTTACTGGCCGCATCAAGCGTGACCCGGGAACGGAATCTCTCCTTGAATATTTTATAGCCGATCATCATATCGGCGGTCAAAACCCTGTTTTCGCCTGCATCCTCGCTGGCGATGATCCGCAAGCCGCTGCACCAGGGCAGGAATTCGGGATAGGATTCGACATCCGCCACCAGAGCAAACATCTGCTGCGCGCTCTGGGGCACCTTATGAACAATCCGCCGCGTTGGCATTACTTGCCTTGCGCGCCGCGCGCCGCTTTGAGCCGGGCAAAATCGGCCCCCGCATGATAAGATGATCGGGTGAGCGGGGTGGCGCTGACCAGCAAAAAGCCTTTGGAATAAGCGGTTTTTTCCAGCATTTTGAACTCGTCCGGGGGGACAAAACGCGCCACCGCATGATGCTTGCGCGTGGGTTGCAGATATTGCCCGATAGTGAGGAAATCGACCCCGGCGCTGCGCATGTCATCCATGACCTGCATGATCTGCTCGCGGCTCTCGCCAAGCCCCACCATCAGTCCGGATTTGGTGAATAGTCCAGGATCAAGCTCTTTCGCCCGGTCGAGCAATCTCAAGGAATGATAATAGCGCGCCCCGGGGCGCACCGCCAGATAGAGCGCCGGCACCGTCTCCAGATTATGATTGAATACATCCGGCTTTGCCTCAACAACAACCTCCAGCGCATTGTTTTTGCGTAAAAAATCCGGAGTTAACACTTCAATGGTCGTGCCCGGCGATTTCGCCCTGATGGCCGCAATGGTTTGGGCAAAATGCGCCGCGCCGCCATCGGCGAGATCGTCCCGGTCAACGGAAGTTATCACCACATGTTCAAGCTCAAGCTGGGCGACGGAGCGCGCCACGCGTTGAGGCTCGCCCGCATCAAGCGGCAATGGCAACCCGGTGCGCACATTGCAAAAGGCGCAGGCGCGGGTGCAGGTGTCCCCCATGATCATCATGGTGGCGTGACGCCTTGCCCAGCACTCGCCGATATTGGGACAGCTCGCCTCTTCGCACACCGTGTGCATGTGATTGCCGCGCATCAGCTCACGGGTGCGGTTATAGGCTTTTGAGCCCGGCGCCTTGACCCTGATCCATTCGGGTTTGCGCAAAACCGGCGTGTCGGGACGGCCCGCTTTTTCCGGGTGGCGTGGTTTTTGCAGAGTTTCTGGCATAGTGGATATGTGGTCTCAACTCGTCATTCTGGCACAGAACGCATGCCGTTGCGGGACGTTTTCTATAGAGGATATTTACCACCACCTCAAGAAAAGCCCGGTTGAAAATCAAAAAGCAACACCTGCTGTCTAGAAGCAATAAAAAGAGGAAACTCATGATCAAAATGTCAGACTGCATCACGGGACGCGACAATAACTTCAATTTGATTCGTTTTATCGCCGCCTCCGCCGTCATCGTGAGCCATTCGGTGCTGATAAGCGGCGGCGCTGACGTTGTCGAGCCTCTGGAACAACTGACGGGCTTTACGCTTGGTGATCATGCGGTCAATATTTTCTTTGTCATCAGCGGTTTTCTGGTGGCCAAAAGCCTGTTGCAAAAGAAAGATCTGACAGCCTATGCCAGCGCCCGCATCCTTCGCATCGTGCCGGGGCTGTTTGTCATGGCCCTGTTCAGCGCCTTTGTCATCGGCCCGGCGCTCACCGGCCTGTCTTTAGGCACTTACTTCTCATCTCTGGCAACCTGGATTTACGCCCCCCTCATTGCCACACTGGGGGCCGACCCGCTTGATCTGGCCCTGCCCGGTCTTTTCGCCGCCAACCCCTTCCCCGATATGCTCAACGGCCCCTTATGGACCCTGCGCTATGAAGCCATCGCCTATATCGCCCTTGTTCTGGCCGCCGCGATCGGGATTTACGCCAATCCGCGACGGTTCGGCGGCTTTCTGGCGTTGTTTTTGGTGGTGTTCATTATCTGGTCATTCTGGCGGCCGATGCCCGAAACCCGCTCTTCGCTTGATCATCTGATGCGGTTTTTCCTCGCCTTTGGACTTGGCAGCGCTTTTTACATGCTACGTGAGCGCATCATCCTGCATGGCGGTATTATGGCCGGGCTGTTCCTGCTCATGCTCGCCCTTGCCGCAACGCCGCTTTACCACGCCGCATTGCTCGTCTTTACCGCCTATGCCACCATCTGGTTTGCCTTCATCCCCGCCGGTTTCATCCGCCGCTTCAACACTCTGGGTGATTATTCCTATGGTATATATATCTATGGCTGGCCGGTGGCTCAGGCGGTCATTGCGCTTTTTCCCGGTCTTTCCGCCCCGGAAGTGTTTATCATCGGCTTCGGGCTTACCCTGCCGCTCGCCATGGCCTCGTGGCACGGCATTGAAAAACCGGCTCTGGCCCGGCGTTTTGCCCTGGCCGCCCTGCTGCGGCGCAAGAAAACGCAAATCGCCTGAATTAGCGCGGGCAGGTTTTGGGGCCGTATTCGGCCGTCTGGGCGATATTTTGCATTTCGGGTCCGCCGCCCTCGAAATAGGCGCCGGTAAAGGCGGCGCCACTGATATTGGCATTGGTGAATTTAACCCGCACCAGCCTTGCGCCGATAAAGCAGGCCTTGGTGAGATTGGAGGCGGAAAAATCAACATCCTCCAATATGGCGCCGGAGAAATTGGCGCCGATCATGTTGGAGGCCTTCATTTTAATCCGCCGCAATAACGAGCCGGAAAAATCGGCGTTCATCAAAACGGATTTGGAAAAGGTTGAATCTTCAAACCAGGCGCCGACAAAACTCTGCCCTTTGAGCGCCCTGCCATCATAGCTGAGATTTTTCCACAGCGGCCGCGCAAGCTCGGACGGGGCCATATCCATCGGATTTTGCTGATCCTGCGCCACAAGTTGCCCTGCGGACAACAGCCCCGCCATGATCAAAGTAGCGGCAAATATGCGTTTCATGTTATTTCCCTTTAACGATCTTTTTCCACAGAAACAGCAAAATAACGGCTCCGGCAATGGCGACAACCAGCTGCGCCATAAAGCCGTAAACCGAAAGCCTGAAGATTTCCGCCAGCTTGCCGCCGACAAAGGAGCCGGCAATGCCCACCAGCAGATTGGTAAACAGCCCATGGTTGCTGTTTGTCGCTTTTTCCGCCACATAACCGGCGATCAGACCAATCAGCAACATGCCGAAAAACCCGACGCCGGGCTGGCTGAGAAAGGCTTGCATTCGTGTCTCCTAATTTGAGGCTTAAGAGTGAATGACGCGCCCATAGGCGTCAAGCACCGATTCGTGCATCATTTCCGACAAGGTGGGATGGGGAAACACGCTGTTTATGAGTTCCGCTTCAGTCAGCTCGCCGGTCATGGCCACCACATAGCCCTGAATAAGCTCGGTGACTTCCGCCCCCACCATATGCGCGCCCAAAAGCTCGCCGGTCCTGGCATCAAATACGGTCTTGACCATGCCCTCGGGCTCGCCCAGCGCAATCGCCTTGCCATTGGCCTGAAACGGAAAACGCCCGACCTTGATCTCAAATCCCTTTTCTTTCGCTTTGGCTTCGGTGAGGCCAACGCTCGCCACTTGCGGCGTGCAATAGGTGCAGCCGGGGATTTTCATCGCATCAAGCGGATGAACATCCTTTACCCCGGCAATTCTTTCCACGCAGATCATCGCCTCATGGCTCGCCTTGTGCGCCAGCCATGGCGGCGCGGTGATATCGCCGATGGCGTAAATCCCCTCCACATTGCTGCGGCACCATTTATCCGTCACCACATGGCCGCGATCGGTTTTCACGCCCAGTTCGTCAAGCCCGAGATTTTCGGTATTGGGCGTAATGCCCACCGCGAGAATGACCCGGTCTGTGGTCAGCGCCTGCATTTTTCCATCCTTGAGCTTGATGGAGGCGGTCACGCCGGGGCCGGATGTCTCAAGTTTTTCAACACTGGCGGAGGTGAGTATCTTCATGCCCTGTTTCTCAAACGCCTTGCGGGCGATGGCGGAAATTTCCGCATCCTCCACCGGCAGCACCTGATCCATGATTTCAACCACGGTGACCTCAGCCCCGAGCGCATTGTAAAAACTGGCAAACTCGATCCCGATCGCGCCGGAGCCGATCACCAGCAGGGATTTGGGCATCTCCTGCGGCACCAGCGCCTGTTTATAGGTCCATATACGCTCGCCATCGGGCTGCAAATGCGCAAATGTGCGCGCCCGCGCGCCAGTGGCGAGGAGAATATGTTTTGCTCTGACATCGCTTAGCGCCTTGCCGTCTTTTGTAACACCGATCAGGTTTTTGGCCTTGAGTTTCGCCTCACCGTCAATCACCGTCACCTTGTTTTTTTTCAGCAAATAGGCAACCCCGTTCGCCAGCCGCCGCGAGACGCTGCGCGAGCGTTTGACGATTTTGGCAAGATCAATCTCCAGCTCCTTGATGCTAAAGCCAAATTCCTTGCCGCGCTGCGCCAGATGGATAACTTCAGCTGACCGCAGCAACGCCTTGGTGGGAATACAGCCCCAGTTGAGGCAAATCCCGCCCAGATGCTCGCGCTCGATAACCGCCACCTTGAGCCCGAGCTGCGCTGCCCGGATTGCAGCCACATAGCCGCCAGGTCCCGCGCCAATGATGGCGATGTCATAAATTTTGTCGGTCATTTTTTATCCACAAGTTGACTGGATTCCCGCCTGCGCGGGAATGACGAAATAAACTATTCTTCAAAAACACGTCATTCCCGCGCAGGCGGGAATCCAGAGTGATCTATCGGCATATCTCATCATAAAGATCATTCCACTCCGGGTTACGTTCTTCGATTAAACGCAATTTCCATTTCCGGTTCCATTTTTTAATTTGTTTCTCGCGCGTAATGGCGGCTTCCATTGTCTCATGCACTTCGAAATATACCAGAGTATCAGCCCCGTATTTCTTGCTGAACCCTTCAACAAAATGGTTCTTATGCTCCCATATCCGTTTCACCAGATTACCGGTAACACCGGTATACAGCGTTCCATTGCGCTGGTTTGACAGGATATACACACAAGGGGTTTTTTCCATTTTACAGTAATACTGGATGCCTTCCCTGCGCGGGAATGACGTAGAAACCAACTTCAGGCCAGCATCATAACCGGGTCTTCGATGAAGGTCTTGAACTCGGCCAGCAATCTGGCGCCCAGAGCGCCGTCGATGACGCGGTGATCGCAGGAGAGGGTGACGCTCATCATGGTGGCGGCGGTAATAGAGCCATCTTCGGCGACGATGGCGCGTTTTTCGCCCGCGCCGACGGCAAGGATGGCGGCTTGCGGCGGGTTGATGACGGCGGTGAAGTTTTTAATTCCCATCATGCCGAGATTGGAGATGGTGAAGGAGCCGCCCTCATATTCTTCCGGCATCAGCTTCATCTGCCGCGCCCGGCCGGCCAGTTCTTTGGCTTCCACCGATATTTCCGACAAGGATTTGCTCTGGGCGTTGCGGATAATCGGCGTGATCAGCCCGCCGTCAATGGCGACCGCCACAGCGATATCGGCATTGTTGAATTTGAGCAGCCGGTCGCCGGCAAAGGCGGCATTGGCGTCGGGCACCCTCATTAGCGCCAGCGCCGCGGCGCGGATGATGAAATCGTTGACCGAAATGCGCGCATCCTCCAGCCGCTCATTGAGGCGCTTGCGGGCTCCCAGCAAGGTGTCGAGATTGCAATCAATGCTCAGGTAGTAATGCGGTACATCGCGTTTGGCCTCGGTCAGACGCCGCGCAATGGTGGCGCGCATGGAGTTGAGCGGCTCCTCGGTGAAGCTTCCCGGTGCATAAAGCGCCGCGATATCAGACGGGGCAAGGACCGGCGCGACCGCTGCCGGGGTTGCCGGGATGGGTTGGGCGCTTTCTACATCCGCCTTCACAATACGGCCATTCGGGCCGGTGCCGGTAATCCGGCTTAAATCCAGCCCCTTATCCGCCGCAATGCGCCGCGCCAGCGGGCTGGCGAAGATACGGGGGCTTTTTTCCGCCACCATTTTTTTGTCAATTCCGTTCTTTTTCTCGTCATTCCCGCGCAGGCGGGAATCCAGTCCGGGTTCAGCGCTTGCTGATGGTTCATTCTGGATTCCCGCCTGCGCGGGAATGACGGGGGGAGATGCGGGAATGACGGAGGGCGGGGCCGGAGTGACAGGGGGGGGCTGAACGGCTGAGGCCGGGGCCTCTTCCAGCGCAGCTTTCTCCTCGCCGTCCGCCAGAAGCATGGCAATGGGGGTGTTCACCGCCACATCCCCGGTGCCGCCGGGGATGATGATTTTGCCGATTACGCCTTCATCGACCGCCTCGACCTCCATGGTCGCCTTGTCGGTTTCGATCTCGGCGATGACATCGCCTGAACTCACCTGATCGCCCTCGGCGACGAACCATTTGACAAGATTGCCGGTTTCCATGGTCGGCGAAAGGGCGGGCATGAGAATAGGTATGGGCATTGAGACTCTTTTGTTACCGGTAGCAGACAGATTTGGCCGCTTCGACAACTTCCATTGCATTGGGAAGGGCGAGTTTTTCCAGATTGGCGGCATAGGGCATGGGCACATCCTTGCCGGTGACGCGCAGCACCGGCGCGTCGAGATAATCAAAGGCGTGCTCCATCACCTGGGCGCTCAGTTCCGCGCCAATGCCGCAAACCGGCCAGCTTTCCTCAACCGCAACCATACGGTTGGTCTTTTTCACCGAAGTCAGCACCGTTTCCATATCCAGCGGCCGCAAGGAGCGAAGATCGATCACTTCAGCCGAAATCCCCTGCTCTTCAAGCGCTGCTGCCGCCTCGAGCATATAGACCAGAGCATAGGAATAGCCCACAAGGGTGACATCGCTTCCCGCCCGCAGCACCTTGGCCTTGCCGATGGGGGTAACCAGATCATCCCCCCTGGGCACATCAAACATCTGGCCGTATAAAATTTCATTTTCCAGGAACACAACCGGATTGGGATCACGGATCGCGGCTTTGAGCAGCCCCTTGGCGTCAGCGGCGCTGTAAGGGGCCACGACCTTCAGCCCCGGCACATGGGCGTACCATGAGGCGTAATTCTGGCTGTGCTGCGCTGCCACCCGCGCCGCTGCTCCGTTGGCGCCGCGAAACACGATGGGGCAGGTGACAAGGCCGCCGGACATATAATGCGTCTTGGCGGCCGAATTAAGGATATGATCGATGGCTTGCATGGCGAAATTGAACGTCATGAACTCGACCACCGGTTTGAGCCCGGCAAAGGCCGCGCCGACGCCGAGCCCGGCAAAACCGTGCTCGGTGATCGGCGTATCGATCACCCGCCGCGCGCCAAATTCGTCCAGCAGACCTTGCGTAACCTTGTAAGCGCCCTGATATTCCGCCACCTCCTCGCCCATGATGAAGACGCGGTCATCGGCGCGCATTTCTTCCGCCATGGCGTCACGCAGCGCCTCGCGCACGCTCATGGAAACCATTTCCGCACCTTGCGGGATTTCAGCATCGGCAGGCGCTGGCGCGTCTTGCGCCGCGGGCGCTGGGGCAACAACCGGCGCAGGTGACACCGCGGCGGGCGCAGCAGAGACGCTTTGCGCTGCCCCTTCTGTCTCATCCCCCCCCTGCATCAGGGCAATCGGCGTATTGACCGGCACATCTTCCGCGCCGGCTTCAATCAAAATCTTGCCCAGTGTTCCCTCGTCAACCGCTTCCACCTCCATGGTCGCCTTATCGGTTTCGATCTCGGCGATGACATCGCCGGCGGCAATTTTATCACCTTCGGCGACAAACCATTTGGTCAGTTTACCGGTCTCCATCGTCGGCGAAAGCGCGGGCATCAGGATTTCAACCGGCATTTAACGTCTCCGCCACATAGATATCGGTATAAAGTTCGGAAAGGGCAGGCTCGGAACTGGTCTGGGCGAATTCAGCCGCTTCATTAACGATCTGGCGTATTTCGCGGTCAATTTCTTTCAACTCTTTCTCGCCCACAACGCCGCTGCCAAGCAGCCTGTCCCGGCTTTGCTCGATGGGATCGCTGGTTTTGCGCATTTCCTGCACTTCTTCCCTCGTACGGTATTTGGCCGGATCGGACATGGAATGGCCGCGATAGCGATAGGTCTTCATTTCCAGAATATAAGGCCCCTTGCCGGCCCGGCACCACTCCACCGCCCGCATTCCCGCCGCCCGCACATCCTGCACATCCATTCCGTTCACCGGCTCGCCCGGTATGCCGTAAGCCTGACCGCGATTGTAAAGCTCTTCGGCGCCCGCCGCCGCCCGGGTGACGGAGGTTCCCATGGCGTAACGGTTGTTTTCGATCACGAATATAACCGGCAATTTCCACAACGCCGCCATATTGAAGGTTTCATAGACCTGGCCCTGATTGGCCGCGCCTTCGCCAAAATAGGTCACGCTTACCTTGCCGTTCTCCTCGTATTTATTGGCAAAAGCCAGACCGGCGCCGATGGGCACCTGCGCCCCGACAATGCCGTGGCCGCCATAAAAGCCCTTCTCCGGGCTGAACATATGCATGGAGCCGCCCTTGCCGCGCGAGGAGCCGGTTTTTTTCCCCGCCAATTCGGCCATGATCGCCCTGGGGTCCATCCCGGCACTGAGCATATGGCCGTGATCGCGGTAGCTGGTCAGAAGCTGATCGCCTTCGGACGCCGCCATCTGCATGCCGGTGACAACGGCTTCCTGGCCGATATAAAGATGGCAAAAGCCGCCGATCAGGCCCATGCCATAGAGTTGCCCGGCTTTTTCCTCGAAGCGCCGGATCAAAAGCATGCTCTTGTAAGCGGAAAGTTCGTTTTCGGGCGTCATGACCGTTTTGTTTGCCGGAGGTTTGTGCTTCTTTTGCGTACCCTTCCGGCTGGCAGCTTTCTTTGCCGGCATAAATCGCCCCTTGCGTTTTTAAATTTGCGATCAGGCTAAACCAAATCAGGCGGGAAAACCAGATTTTTTCAACAAAAGCTAACAAGAGGCCAGGAGATTGAAAAATAAAGAACAATCGTGGGAAATTGCAATTGTAGCGGCCGTTGGCGTCCCGCTTTTAGCGGCGCTGGCGCAGAATCGTTATTTCATTGGGTTTGGCAAGGTTCAGAATAACCCGCGCGCGCTCATCCAGCATGTCCGGATCAAGGCTTTCGCGGTGAAGAAGCGAGACCCTTGCCTCAAGCTTGCGCCGTTTTTTTCTTAAAGCGGCAATCCTGATTTCCAGACCGGCCGCCCTGGTCTGCATTTGCTTATAGGCCAGCAGCCCACGCGCACCGTTTATGGTGTGATGGGCAAAATAGGCCAGAAACCCGATACAGATCAGCGGCAACAAAAGATAGCGGATGCGAAAGCGGCGAAAAGACATGGGCTGCATTCTCGCCGTTAAGTCTAAAGGGAAAGTTACGCCCGCAAAACTATCACGGGCATTTTTATGGTTTTCAGGCGTAGGCCGCGATGATGCCGAGGAAATCGGCCGCTTTCAGGCTGGCGCCGCCAACCAGGGCGCCGTTCACATTGGAGACGCTCATCAACTCTTTGGCATTGGCCGGTTTGACGGAGCCGCCATAAAGGATGCGAACCCCCTTCCCCGCCTCGCCCATGCGCTCAACCAGCAGCTTGCGGATAAGATCATGCACCTCGGCCACATCATCAACCGTCGGGGTGAGCCCGGAGCCGATCGCCCAGACCGGCTCATAGGCGATCACGGTATTTTCAGCCTTTGCCGCTTCAGGCAATGAGCCCAGAAGCTGGCCGCTGACGATATCCAGCGCCTCGCCGCCGCGGCGCTGGCTTTCGGTCTCGCCGATGCAGATAATCGCGCTCAGTCCGCCGCGCCAGCAGGCCTGCGCCTTTTTCATCACCTGCTCATCGGTTTCAGCGTAAGTCGCCGTATCGCGCCGCTCCGAATGGCCGACAATGACCGCCCTTGCCCCGGCCTCGGCCAGCATCTCCGCCGAGACATCCCCGGTATAGGCGCCCGAGACTTCCTGGTGGCAATTCTGCGCCCCGATCAGGATGGAAGCATCAAGTTCCTTCACCCGCCTTGCCGCCTGCGCCAGCAAGGTTGCGGGCGGGCAGATCATGACATCACAGGCAGGAGCCGGGTCCGAGGCTTTCAGGCCCGCATCCAGCGCACCGAGTTCATCAAGCGCGGCGACAAGGCCGTTCATTTTCCAGTTCCCCGCAACAAGCGGCTGTGGTGTTGTCATGTTCTTTCTCCAGAATCGTATCATTAATACTGGGGCGGTTTTAGCAAATGCTTATATGTTTGACAAATATGAACTCAAGTCCCGCCGCAGGGCAATTTAGCTCTTTCTTTTCACGGCACACGGGATTATCGTCATCGCCATATCAGGTCTTTGTGCAAGGGTATGTTCATGTCTGAAACCATTGTCCCGCATTTTCGCAATGATGCGGGTGTAGCCGTGATTGAAATTGGCGCCAGAGCTTTCATGTGTACGGGCGCCACCCATCCTTTTGACCACCCTCATATCTTCCTTGATATGGGCCGCGATGAAGCTGTTATCTGCCCCTACTGCTCCACTCGCTATGTTTACACCCCGTCACTTTCCATTGACGCTTCAAATCCGGCGGAATGCGCGTATCTGCCCGAGGAAGCCGTTTGACAATAGGCGGATAACCGGCCCAACTCATGCAGAACCCTTCTTCCTTGTCAGTAATCGTGGTGGGCGGCGGCATTGGCGGCCTGACTGCGGCGCTTTGCCTGGCCCGGAAGGGATTTTGCGTAACCCTTCTTGAAAAACGCGATGTTTTCAAGGAAGTTGGCGCCGGTATCCAGATCAGCCCCAATGGCAGCCGCGTATTGATAGAGCTGGGGCTCGGCGGGTATCTCGACAAACATGCCGTGCGGCCGGCCGGAATTAATGTCTTTGACGGCGTAAAGGGACGGCAACTGGCGCGCATCCCGCTGATTCCTTACATGGAAGACAGTTATGGCGCGCCCTATTACACAATTGCCCGTTCCGACCTTCACTCGGCGCTGGCAAATGCGGCCATGGCGCATGACAATATCGATATCCATTTTGAATCCTATGTCACGGCGGTTGCCACGGATGGCGGCCGCGTCGCCATAACCGCCAATGAGAACGAGGACATGTTCGCGGATATCATGATTGGCGCCGATGGCGTCTGGTCGGCAACACGTCAACTCGTTCTTGAAGACGGCGCGGCGGAATATACCGGCCACACCGCCTGGCGGGCGCTGATCGATATCAAGAAAGTTCCTGAACCCATGCGCTGCGCCATGGTCAATCTGTGGCTTGGTCCCAAAACCCATATGGTGCATTATCCGGTCTCATCAGGCACCAAGCTGAATATCGTGGCGATAACCGAATCCGACTGGGAAAAAGAGGGCTGGAATCACCGCGGCAACCCGAAAGAGCTTGCCGGTCTGTTTGCCGGTTGGGACGCCGCGCCGCGCGAATTGCTGCGCGCCATGGGAAGGCCCCTGAAATGGGCTCTGTGCGGCAGGCCGCCTGATTATAACTGGCACGGCATAGACCGGGTTACATTGCTCGGCGATGCGGCCCATCCGATGCTGCCCTATCTGGCGCAGGGCGCCGTCATGGCGATTGAAGACAGCTATGTTCTGGCGCAGGAGTTAACCCGGCATGACGACCCGGTTCAGGCTTTAAGATCCTATGAGAAAAAACGCGCCCCCCGCACCGGCAAGGTTCAGCAAGGCGCATTCGACAATGCCGGTCATTATCACCTCACCGGCATGGCCGGTCACGCCAGAAATCTCGCCCTGCGCGCCGCCGGAGCCGCCCCGGGCCTGTTTCTGAAACGCTATGACTGGCTCTACAGCAAAAACGTGCTAACTGCCGGCTGACCTTACTTTTTGTATTATCTTGTATTTTTTGTTTATGACCGTTTTCAAGCGGCCATATGCCACATTCCCCTTGCTGCCCTTTCCTGTGATGGTTGTTTAACGAGCTGGAATATTTCAGCGGGATATCCAACATGTTGCGGCGTCTAGTCCTCCTGATTGCCTTTGCGTTTATTGCCTGTCTTGGCGCGCCTGTAACGCAGGTGAAGGCGCAAGGCTCGATACTGGATAGTAAAAAATCAAACAACCAGATCGATAATGCCAAATATGTGTTTGAGCTCTTCGTGCTGGACAAGCTGCCTCCCGGCGTATCGGATTTTGTCGGCCTGGTAAAGGAATCAGCAAATTTTAGCAGGGTGGGTCTCGTAAAGTATTATCAAAGGAAACAAACCGAAGCGGGGATCGCGGGTGATTGGGACAAGGCTGAGCGCTATTACGCTCTGATTACGTGCTTGAATATCGGAGATTGCGCGGCTGTCCGCCGCTACCGCGCCCAGAGCAAGGCAAAACATAAAAGCCAGATAAAAACACCAAAGCAAAAGCCGTCACCTCTTGGACAACTGGGGAAAAAGGGCGCATTCGGCGGCATTATGAATACCGGCCAACCCCCTGCCCCGCCTTGTGCCGATGGCCAGGCCTGGTGCTACAAGGGGGCATATGGAGGCGGTGGTTGCTATAGCAAAACCGCGCAAATCTGCGTTGACGGTTTAAGATGCCGGAAGTCATATTTTGCCTGCAAACTGCCCGGCGAACCGGCCTATTGCGAGAAGGCTTTTCAAAAGTGCAAATCCAAAAAATCGCCATGCCCGCCCAATCAGACATTGTGCCCGCCCGGCCCCAACGGCAAGGGGCGCTGCATCGGACGAAATGAAAGTTGCTTTCAGGGTCTGGTCTGCAAAAAAGGATCCTGCATATGCAAGCTCCCTGGCGTACCCAAATATTGCGCCCCCTGCGGCGCTATCTGCCAGCCGCGCCCGAAACCTCCGGTAAAGCTTCCCTCACCCTGCCGGTCCGGTCTCACATTTTGCCCGCCTGGAATTTTTGGCAAAGGCGCTTGCATTAATTCCTACCAGTCCTGCATAAAGGGACTTGTGTGCCCCTTGGGGTATTTCTATTGCAAACTCCCGGGAGAAGCCGCGTATTGCTCCCGCCCGGGAAGCCGGTGCGTCTCCCGGATCAAACCGGCTCAACAGCCGGTGCTGCCGCCGCCGCCGCCCATTTTCCAGCCCCCCGCCCGTTGCCAGCCGCCGCGAATCTGGTGTCCGGCCGGCGCCTTTGGTTCCGGGCGCTGCTATGTGCGCGGCGCGCAAAGATGCATTCGCGGCATGATCTGCGCGGCGGGTTTTAAAACCTGCAAGCGCCCCGGACAGCGCCGGGTCTGCATCCCGGCCAATCAGCCCTGTCTGATGCCGCAAACTCCTGTCACACCGCCCGTTTTCCAGCCCCCCTCGCGCTGCCGCCCACCGCAAATCTGGTGTCCAGCCGGAAGATATGGCGGCGGCGGGTGCTATCTGCCCGGCGTGACCCGGTGCATACGCGGCAAGACCTGCCCTGGCGGCTTCAAGATTTGCAAAATCCGGGGCGAGCGCGCCCGCTGCATTCCGGCCATGGGGATGTGTCTGGCGCAAAAACGCCCCGCGCCTCCACAAATGACGCCGCCAAAACGGCCACCGGTCAAAGCCCCCAGCAGATTAAAGTCCGGCAGATGCGGCGTTTTCAATAAATTCTGCCCGGGGGGTCGATATGGCGGAGGCGGTTGTTATTCACCAAACCGGCAAAACTGCCTGCAAGGCAAGATTTGCTCACGAGGGACGGTGTTGTGCAAACCCAAAGGTGAAACTGTCAGATGCATTCGGCGCGGAACCGCCTGCAAAGCCAAACAAGGCAAACCGGTTTCAAAACCGGCTAGTGGACCTACTCATAAGGATTACTGCAACAAGAACAGCCCTCACTATAGCGCCATGTTGTGCGCCTTTGGGATGAAAAATATCGGCGGAAGATAGAGCCTGTTTGAGTATCAAGTTGGCGTATTTTATGCCTGCTCGAGCTCGATCAGCGTCCCCAGCCCGTCCTTGGGATGCAGGAACAGAACCGGATTGCCGTGTGCGCCGATTTTCGGTTCTCCGTCCCCCAGCGCCCGTACGCCTTTTGCCACCAGTTTGTCGCGGGCCGTGATGATATCATCTACCTCATAGCAGACATGGTGCATGCCGCCCGCCGGGTTTTTGTTCAGGAAGGCCGTGATCGGTGAATTTTCGCCCAGCGGTTCCAGCAGTTCGATTTTGGTATTGGGCAGTTCGATAAAAACAACCCTCACCCCGTGTTCGGGCAAATCGACAGGTTTGGAGACTTTTGCGCCAAACACGTCCGTATAAAGACGGATGCCCTTTTCAATATCCGGCACCGCAATGGCGACATGATTCAAACGTCCGATCATCTGGAAAACTCCTTTGGGATTACACCCGTGCCAGCACAATACGGCAGTCGGTTTTTTTGCCCCACGCCCTTGCCACCGCGCCGCGAACGGCGCGGCGCACGGTTTCAACGACCAGCGCGTCCTTTTTGCGCCTTGCGCGCGGCAGGGCGTCGAGCGTATCGTCAATGGCGTCAAAAATGATATCCTCGAATGTATTGCCTTTACTGTCTTCTTCCGGCAGGCCGATGATCTCGATTTGCGGATCATCGGCAACCTTGCCTCTGGCATCAAGCACCAGAAAGACAACCACCGCACCGACAAAGGACACCTTGCGCCGCGCCCGCAGCGGCCCGTTATTGGCCGGCATGATGATCCGGCCATCAACGCAGAGCCGCCCCACTGGAACCTCGTCAATAATCTTCAGCGGCCCCGGCGCCAGCCGCACCAGGCTTCCGTTGCGCACCGGCGCGGTCTCCTTGACCCCCAGTGAGCGGGCCAGTTTTTCATGCGTAACCAGATGCAGCGCCTCGCCGTGGACCGGCACGGCAGCTTCAGGGCGCAGCCATTTATACATGCGCTCCACCTCGCCGCGTTTGGGGTGCCCGGTGACATGCACCGGAAAATCATGGGTGGAATACACAACCTCGACGCCAAGATCGGCAAGATTGTTTTCAACCGCGCCGATTTCCTTCTCATTTCCCGGAATGGTCTTGGACGAGAAAATAACCATATCCCCGGCGCTCAGCGTAATGCGCGGATGGGTTCCGGCCGCGATACGCGAGAGCGCCGCGCGCGCCTCGCCCTGTGAGCCGGTGCACAGCAGAACGACTTTTTCCGGCGGCAGATAGCCAAAATCATCTTCCGTCAGCAACTCACCTTCCCAGCTAAAACAGCCCGCTTCTTGCGCCGCGGCGACAATTTTATGCATGGAGCGCCCGGCCAGAACAATGTGACGGTCGGTTTTTTGCGCCGCCCGCATGACCGAGAGCAAACGCCCGGCATTGGAGGCAAAGGTGGTCACCGCCACCCGGCCTTTGGCGCTGTTGATTACTCGTTCAAGGTTTTCGCCGATCTGGCTTTCGCTCGGCGAGGGGCTGGAGGAGAGAATATTGGTCGAATCGCAAATCAGCGCCCGGCAGCCCTCCTCGCCCAGAGCCTTGAAGGGCGCAGGATCAAAAGGCTGGCCCAGCACCGGGTCGGGGTCTATGCGCCAGTCGCCGCTATGGAGGATATTGCCGGCTTTGGTCCGGATCGCCAGCGCATGGGCTTCGGGGATCGAGTGGGTCACCGGAATATATTCGATATTGAACGGCCCCAGATCAAACCTTTTTCCCGGCTGCACCAGATGAAGCGGAACCTCGCCGCCAAATCCGGTTTCGGCCAGACGCATTTGCAGCAAAACAGCGGAAAATCTTGTGGCGTAAACCGGCACCCGCAATCTCGGCCACAGATGCGAAATGGCGCCGTAATGGTCCTCATGGGCATGGGTAAGCACAATGCCCAGCAGATTTTCGCGCTCGCCCTCAATAAAGGACGTGTCCGCCATCATGATTTCAACGCCCGGCATTTCGGGTCCCGGAAAGCTGATCCCCAGATCAACCATGATCCATTTGCGCCGCTGCGCCGGCCCGAAGCCGTAAAGATACAGGTTCATGCCGATCTCACCCACACCGCCCAGCGGCACGAAGACAAGCTCATCGGGTTTTTTGTACGATTTCGGGCTCATGAATTCACACTTTTCAGCTGATGAACCTCGCCGGAGGTAATCCGCCGTCTTTCGCCCGAGGTCAGACGTAGAATCAGCGCGCCGTCTTTATCTATGTTTTCAAAAACGCCGTTGAGGTTTTTATTTTGTGAGGTCGCCGAATAGGCCTTGCCGATGCCCTCGGCGCGCTCCAGCCAGTCCTTGCGTATTTTGGCAAAATTGCGCCCCTGCCGCCAGTTCCGCAAGCGTTTGTCAAAGCTTGCGGCAAGATAAGACAGCGCCTTTTGCGGCGTGATATTGATATTGCAATCAGCCAGACAGGTTGCCGGTTTATCCTCGATCTCGGGACAATGCGCCAGATTAAGGCCAATGCCGATCACGGCCTGCCGCGTCGAGGCGCCCGTGGAGGATGTCTCAAGCAGAATTCCGGCCAGCTTTTTTCCGTCCAGCAAAATATCATTCGGCCATTTCAGGGAAAGTTTTTTCATGTCTTTATTGTCATTGCCGTCATTCTCGCCCTCATCGTCATTCGCGCCTGTTTCTTCATTATTCCTGCCTGTTTTTTCGTCATTCCCGCGCAGGCGGGAATCCAGCCCGGGGTTTTTGGCTTCTGACGGCTCTTTCTGGATTCCCGCCTGCGCGGGAATGACGGGAGGGGAAGCAGGTATATCGGGCGCAAGCCCCTTATTCATCATGGCGATGAGCGCATCATGTACGCCAAGCGCTGCGACGAAGGAGAGTTGCGGGATTTCTTCGGGTTTGCAGCTTACGCAAATGAGCAAGGAGGCATAAAGACTTCCCGCCTCGGAATGCCATATCCGGCCCTGCCGGCCGCGCCCGGCGCTCTGGCTTTTGGCCAAAAACCAGTGCGGCCCGCTCTGGCCCTTGCGCGCAGCGCGCAGGGCAAGGGCATTGGTTGAATCAATATCATCAAAGACGCTCAGCCCGGTCCCGGACGGCATTACAGGATCGGATATACCCATTATAATCCTAGAACAATGCGGCAGCGGCGTTTTGCGCCGCTTTCAGAACAGGGGCCGGATAGACAAAGAACACCAGAACGAACAATCCCGCCGCGCCAAAGATGGCGGCAAGCTCGCGCGGCATGGGTTCAAAATCCTCGGCCGGTTCGTCAAAATAAATGATCTTGACGATGCGCAGATAGTAAAACGCCCCCACGACACTGGCCAGAACGCCGATCACCGCCAGCACGAACAGGCCCGCCTTGACGGCGGCCAGAAAGACATAGAATTTGGCGATAAACCCGGCCATGGGCGGAATCCCCGCCAGCGAGAACATCAACAGCGAGAGCGCCAGCGCCTGCATCGGGCGGGTTTTGGAAAGCCCGGCCAGATCGTCGATATTCTCCACCATGGCCCCGTCCCGGCGCATGGAGAGGATAAAGGCGAAAGTCCCCAGGGTCATCACCAGATAGATAAGCAGATAAACAATCACACCGCGAACGCCCTGCTCGTTGGCCGCCGCCAGCCCGACAAGGGCAAAACCCATATGACCGATGGAGGAATAGGCCATCAGGCGTTTGATATTGCGCTGGCCGATAGCGGCAAAAGCGCCAAGCACCATGGAGGCGATGGAGATGAACACCAGAACCTGCTGCCAGTCCTGGGAGATGGCGGGAAAGGCGGTGTAAAGCACCCGGATCAAAAGCGCCATGGCGGCGATTTTGGGCGCGGCGGCGAAAAAGGCGGTGACCGGTGTCGGCGCGCCTTCGTAAACATCAGGCGTCCACATATGAAACGGCACCGCCGAAATTTTAAACGAAATCCCCGCCAGCAGAAAGGCCAGACCGAACAGCAGGCCGAGCGATGAGCCCTCCTTGCCCACGACCGCGGCGATATCGACAAACAATGTCGAGCCGGTAAAGCCATAGATCAGCGAGGAGCCGTAGAGCAACAGCCCCGAGGAGAGCGCGCCAAGGATAAAATATTTCAGCCCCGCCTCGACAGAGCGCTCCTTGTCGCGCCTGATCGCGGCGATGACATAAAGCGAGAGACTTTGCAATTCCAGCCCGAGGTAAAGCGCGATCAGGCCGTTGGCCGAGATCATCATCAACATGCCCAGCGTGGCGAGAACGATCAGAATCGGGTATTCGAAGCACTCGAAATTGTCGTTTTTGAAGAACTGCACCGACATGATCAGCGCCCCCACGGCGCCGATGATCGAGAGCAGCTTCATAAAGCGGATAAACGGATCAACCGCAAAGGCGCCGCCAAAGGTGACTTCCTTGCCGGTTCCGAACAGCAAAAACACACCGACAAATATCAGCAGGCCGATACTGAGCCCGAACATGCCCTTGCCCGCATCGCTCTTGCGGAATGCGCCAAGCATCAAAAGCGCCATTGCGCCGAGCGCCAGAAGCAACTCCGGCAGGGCCGGCCAGAATGAAGGAATAGTGGTTTCCGGCATGGGTGTCTTCCTTAATGGACAGCGGCCGAGGCCACATCCGATGCAGCGGCCAGCGCCGCCTGATACGAGCTGATAAGATGTTCAACCGAAACGGCGGTGACATCAAGCAGGGGTTGCGGCCAGACGCCGAACAAAATGGTGAGGAACACCAGCGGGGCCAGAATGGCGATCTCGCGCCCGTTCATATCGGCGATGGCTTTGAGGTTTTCCTTCTCCAGCTTGCCGAAAATCACCCGGCGGTAGAGCCACAAGGCGTAAGCCGCGCTCAGGATCACCCCGGTTGTCGCAAACAGCGCTACCCAGGTATTGACCTGAAAAGCGCCAATCAGAGTGAGGAACTCGCCGACAAAACCGCTGGTGCCGGGAAGCCCGACATTGGCCAGGGTAAACAGCATGAAGGTAAAGGCGTAAATGGGCATGCGGTGCACCAGCCCGCCATAGGCCGAGATCTGGCGCGTATGCATCCGGTCATAGATAATCCCGACGCACAGGAACAGTGCGGCGGAGACCAGACCATGAGAGATCATCTGGAAGATGCCGCCCTGAATGCCCTGCATATTGAGGCTGAATATGCCCATGGTGACAAAGCCCATATGGGCAATGGAGGAATAGGCGATCAGCTTTTTCATATCCTCCTGCGCCAGGGCGACCAGCGAGGTATAGATGATGGCGATCACGCTCAGGCCAAAGACCAGCGGCGCGAACATATCGGTCGCCAGCGGGAACATCGGCAGCGAAAAGCGCAAGAATCCATAGCCGCCCATTTTCAGCAAGATAGCGGCAAGGATAACCGAACCGGCGGTGGGCGCTTCCACATGGGCGTCGGGCAGCCAGGTATGCACCGGCCACATGGGCAATTTGACCGCGAAGGAGGCAAAGAAGGCCAGCCAGGCCCAGCTTTGCAACTGCGCCGGAAAACCATGGGTGAGCAAAACCTGAATATCGGTGGTGCCCGCATCCCAGTACATCGCCATCAGCGCGATCAGCATCAGCACCGAGCCTGCCAGGGTATAAAGGAAGAACTTGAAGGCCGAATAGACCCGGTTGGCGCCGCCCCAGACGCCGATGATCAGGAACATCGGAATGAGCCCGCCTTCAAAGAAGAAGTAGAACAGCACCAGATCAAGCGAGCAGAACACGCCGATCATCAGGGTTTCGAGCACCAGAAAGGCGATCATGTAATCCTTGACGCGGATTTTGATCGAGGTCCAACTGGCCAGAATGGCGGCGGGCATCAAGAATGTGGTCAGGATCACAAACAGCATCGAAATGCCGTCCACCCCCATATGATACGACATCGCGCCGCCCAGCCATTCGCGCTTTTCGACAAACTGGAAGGCGGCGGTGGAATAATCAAACCCGGCCCAGATGAACAATGAGAGCAGGAAGGTTATCAGCGTTGTCCACAAGGCGACATAGCGCGCATTGCGGTTCGCCGTCTCGTCATCCCCCCGGATGGTGAGGATAAACAGCGCGCCCAGAATTGGCAGGAACGTGACGACGGAGAGGATCGGCCAGCTGCTCATATCAAATCCCGTTAAAGAGGAAGAAGGTGATAAGGAAAGCCACACCGATCAGCATGGCGAAGGCATAGTGATAGAGAAGACCCGACTGCATCTTGACGGCGCGGCCGGCAATGGCGATCACCCTTGCGGCAATGCCGTCCGGGCCATAGCCGTCAATGATCTTGCCATCGCCGGTTTTCCATAAAAACCGCCCGATGCGGAAAGCCGGTTTTACGAAAATGGCGTCATAAAGCTCATCGAAATACCATTTGTTGAGCAGGAACTGATACAGCCCCGGCATGCTCACGGCGAGCTTGACTGGCAAATCCGGCTTGGCGAGATAGAACAGCCAGGCAAGGGCAAAGCCGCCGACCATCATCACGAAGGGCGAGGCCTTTACCCAATAAGGAACGTGGTGAATGTCTTCCAGTATGGTGTTTTCCTTGGCCAGACGAATGGCCTCGGCCCAGAAATTCTCACTCCCCCCGCCGATAAAGTAGCCGGAGAACAAGAAGCCGGCCCCGAGCGCGCCCAGCGCCAGAACACCCAGCGGCGCCAGCATCACCAGGGGCGATTCGTGGATATGGGAGACAACCTCATCCGAAGCGCGCGTTTTGCCGTGAAAGGTCATGAACATCAGCCGCCAGGAATAAAACGAGGTCATGGCGGCCGCCGCCACGGTGAGGATAAAGGCGTACATGCCAATATTCGAATTTGAGGCAAAAGTCGCCTCGATAATGGCGTCCTTGGAGAAATACCCGGCGGTGAGCGGGAAGCCGGTCAGCGCCAGGGTGCCGATCAGCATCAATACCCAGGTGTATTTGAGATATTTCACCAGCCCGCCCATCTTGCGCATATCCTGCTCGTCGGAACACGCATGAATGACCGAGCCGCTGCCCAGGAACAACAGCGCCTTGAAGAAGGCATGGGTGAAGAGGTGGAAAATAGCCGCGCCGTAAGCGCCAACGCCGGCGGCGACAAACATATAGCCAAGCTGCGAGCAGGTCGAATAGGCAATCACCCGCTTGATATCATTTTGCACCAGCCCGACGGTGGCGGCGAAAAAGGCGGTTGTTGCGCCGATCAGCGTCACGAAGAAGCGCGCATCGGCGGAAAGCTCGAACATCGGCGAGACGCGCACCACCAGAAACACCCCGGCGGTCACCATGGTGGCGGCATGGATCAGGGCCGAGACCGGCGTCGGGCCCTCCATGGCGTCCGGCAGCCAGGTATGGAGCAGGAACTGGGCCGACTTGCCCATTGCGCCAAAAAACAACAGCACGCAGATGGTGGTGATTAGGTCGAACTGAAAGCCTAAAAAGGTAACCGTATCGCCCGATTTTGCCGCCGCGGCGGCGAACACCGTATCGTAATCCAGCGAGCCGAAAACGGTAAAGATCATGAATATGCCGAGCGCAAGACCAAAATCGCCCACCCGGTTGACCACAAAGGCCTTGATCGCGGCGGCATTGGCGGAGGGCTTTTTATACCAGAACCCGATCAGCAGGTAAGAGGCCAGCCCGACGCCTTCCCAGCCAAAGAACAATTGCAGGAAATTATTCGAGGTCACCAGCATCAGCATGGCGAAGGTGAAAAGCGAAAGATAGGCAAAGAAGCGCTGCCGGTGCGGGTCGTTATGCATATAGCCGATGGAATAGACATGCACGAGGCCCGAGATGGTATTCACCACCACCAGCATGACGGCGGTGAGGGTATCAATGCGCAAGGCCCAGTCGATGTTCAGGCTCCCCGACGTGATCCACGGCATGACCTCAACCTGGAGCGTCGTGCCGCCCACCCCGATCTGGAAAAACGCCACCCAGGACAGCAGCGCCCCGAACAGCACAAAACCGCTGGTGATGATTTCAGACGTCTTGACGCCGATAATCCGGCCGAAAAACCCGGCAAGAATGGCGCCCAGCAGGGGCAGGAAAACGATGAGTGTGTACATATCTGTTCCCTATCCCTTTAATATATCAATATCGTCGATGGCGATGGAGCCGCGCTTGCGGAAGAACACCACCAGTATGGCGAGGCCGATCGCCGCTTCAGCCGCCGCGACGGTGAGCACCAGCATGGCGAAAACCTGACCCGTCAGATCATTGAGCTGGGCCGAGAACGCCACCAGATTGATATTCACCGCCAGCAGCATCAACTCGACCGACATCAGCATAATGATGATATTCTTGCGGTTCAGGAATATCCCGAACATGCCAATGGTAAAGACAATGGCGGCAAGGGTGAGGTAATGTTCAAGTCCGATAACCATGTCTATATCCCCTGCCCCGGTTTACCCCAACCCGTCACCCCCGCGAAGGCGGGGGTCCAGAGCCCCGCGCCCAAACGGTGCGAACCGCCGCTGGATTCCCGCCTGCGCGGGAATGACGAAAGGGTGCGCGGGAATAGCGCAGGCGTGTGAATAAAATGAAACGTTTTCATATTCATATCCCCTGCCCCGGTTTGACATCTTTGAGCTCCGCTGCCTGATCGCGGCGGCGGGCGATCTGGTCGGGGATGTTCTGGCGTTTGACGTCCTTGCGATGTTGCAGGGTCAGCACGATCGCGCCCACCATGGCGACCAGAAGAATCATGCCGGCTGCCTGAAAAAAATACACATACTGGGTATAAAGAATCCGCCCCAGCGCCACGGTGTTGGAGACATCCGCCGGAGTCGGAGCCCTGACATTGCCCGCCGCTTCAGGCGATATCACCCAGCCGCCAAGGACGATAAACAACTCCAGCAGTACGACAACGCCGACCGCGCCGCCGACTATCATATATTGCTTGATGCCGCGCCTCAGGCCCGCCACATCGATATCCAGCATCATGACCACGAACAGGAACAATACCGCCACAGCGCCGACATAGACAATCAGCAGCAGCATGCCCAACAACTCGGCCCCCATCATGACGAAAAGCGCCGCGGCGTTGAAAAAACACAGGATCAGGAACAGCACCGAATGCACCGGATTGCGCGACACAATCACCACCAGGGCCGAGACCACGAGAATCGTGGCGAAGAGATAGAAAAAAGCACCGGCTATCATTTTATTTCATTTCCATCCTGTAAGCTTTTTCAGCGGTAAGGCGCATCCATTGCAATGTTCCTGGCAATCTCGCGTTCCCAGCGGTCCCCGTTCGTCAGAAGCCGGGCCTTGTCATAAAACAGCTCTTCGCGGGTCTCCGTCGCAAATTCAAAATTGGGACCAAGCACAATCGCCTCCACCGGACACGCCTCCTGGCAATAGCCGCAATAGATGCATTTCGTCATGTCGATATCATAGCGGATCGTGCGCCGCGTATTGTCGCTTTGGCGCACTCCGGCTTCAATAGTGATCGCCAGCGCCGGACATACCGCCTCGCATAATTTGCAGGCAATGCAGCGTTCCTCGCCATTAGGGTAGCGCCTGAGCGCATGTTCACCGCGAAAGCGCGGGCTGAGCGGGCCCTTCTCGAAGGGATAGTTGATCGTCGGCTTGGGCTTGAAGAAATAACGCATTGCCAGGAAGAACGCCGAGACGAAATCCTTCAGCAGCATGGCATTCGCGATCTGGGCCGCCCGTGATGCAACAGAGTGTTTCATTCCCTTCTCCATTACGGCGCCCACCCGAATCCGACCAGAACCCCGGCGACGATGACAACCATGGCCAGCGAGACGGGAAGGAACACTTTCCACCCCAGACGCATGAGCTGGTCATAGCGGTAGCGCGGCACAAAGGCCTTGACCATGGCGAACATGAAAAACACGGCGCAGAATTTGAGCAAAAACCAGAACACGCCGGGCAGCCAGGTAAAGGGCGCGATATCGACCGGCGGCAGCCAGCCGCCAAGGAACAAAATCGTCGTCATGGCGCTCATCAAAAGGATGGCGACATATTCGCCCAGCATGAACAGCAGATAAGGGGTTGAGCCATATTCGGTCATGAACCCGGCCACCAGTTCCGATTCGGCTTCAGGCAGATCAAAGGGCGGCCGGTTGGTCTCGGCCAGCCCCGAGATAAAGAACATCACGAACATCGGGAACAGCGGCAGCCAGTACCAGCCCAGCAGGCCGTAAGAGCTCTTTTGCGCCAGAACGATCTCGGTCAGGTTGAGCGAGCCGGCGCAGAGCAGCACCGTAACGATGATAAAGCCGATGGAGACCTCGTAAGACACCATCTGCGCCGCCGAGCGCAGCGCGCCCAGAAAAGCGTATTTGTTGTTTGAGGCCCAGCCGCCCAGAATAATGCCGTAAACCTCCAGCGAGGAAATGGCGAAAATATACAAAATCCCCACATTGAGATTGGCCACCGCCCAGCCTTCCGCCGCCGGGATCACCGCCCATGACGACATGGCCAGCACAGCCGTAACCATCGGCGCCAGAATATAGATACCCTTATTGGCGCCCGCCGGGATCACGACTTCCTTGAAGACAAATTTGAGCATATCGGCAAAGGACTGGAACACCCCCCACGGCCCCACCACATTGGGCCCGCGCCTGAGCTGCACCGCCGCCCAGATTTTCCGGTCGGCGTAAAGCAGGAAGGCGAGCAGAACGAGCAGCACCACCAGCACCGCGAGCGAGTGGATCGCGATCAAAAGCGGCGGCCAGATCCATGTCCAGAAGAATTCAAGCATCGGTTCCCGTTGCCTCCTCTTCGCGTTCATGCAGCGCCTTGCACTCGGCCATGGTGGCAGAGGCGCGCATGACGGGATTCATCATGTAATGATCCGCGGCCCCGGTACGGAAAGGATCTGAGGCCATGGCCCCGCCCTCGCCCGCAAGCGCCTTGATCGCCGCGCTGTTGTCGGCAAAGGCAATCTCGTCAACCTGCTCAAGATGCGGAACCGCATCGCTGAGTCTGTCGCGCAACTCTTCCAAAGTATCAAAGGGCAATTTTGCATCCATGCGCCCGGACAGCGCCCGGATAATGCGCCAGTCCTCGCGCGCCTCGCCCGGCGGCATCACCGCCCGCGCGCCAAGCTGCACCCGGCCTTCGGTATTGACGTAAATCCCGTCTTTTTCGCTATAGGCGCTGCCGGGCAGGATCACATCGGCGCGGTGCGCCCCCGCATCGCCGTGGCTGCCCTGATAAATCACGAAAGCATCGCCCAGCGCATTCATATCAATCTCGTCCGCGCCCAGCAGGTAAAGCACCTCAAGCGCGCCCGAACCCGCCGCCTTGATCATGTCCGCAACCGAGCCCCCGCCCTCGCCCGGAACAAAGCCTATATCGAGCCCGCCAACCCGCGAAGCCGCCTCGTGCAGCACACAAAAGCCGTTCCAGTCCTCACGCACAGCGCCAATGGCACCCGCCAGTTTGGCCGCATTGGCCAGAACCGCCGCGCCGTCAGGCCGGGCAATCGCACCTTGTCCCACAAGAACCATGGGCCTTTGCGCGCCGTCAAAGGCTTCATGATCGGCAAGAAGCGCTTTGAGGCTTTCCGGTCCGGCCCCCAGATATTCATAATCATAGGTCAGATCGGCCCGATCGCCGATCACGCCGAGCTTGAAACCACCCGCAAGCCAGCGTTTCCTTATCCGCGCATTGAGCACCGGCGCTTCCAGTCGCGGATTGGCCCCGATAATGATGAGCGCATCGGCCTCCTCAATCCCGGCGATGGCGGCATTGAACAGATAAGAGGCCCGCCCGAGAGCCGGGTCCAGCGCCGCGCCGTTCTGGCGGCAATCCAGGCTGGATACCCCCAATTCTTGCAGCAGGGATTTGAGCGCAAACATCTCTTCAACCGCGCAAAGATCGCCCGCGACCGCGCCAATTTTCTCCGCTGCCGTGGATTTGAGCTTCGCCGCTACCGCCCCGAGCGCCTCATCCCAACTGGTCTCAACCAGCTTGCCATCCTTGCGCATATAGGGCCGGTCGAGACGGCGCGATTTGAGCCCGTCCCAGATAAACCGGCTGCGATCCGCCAGCCATTCCTCATTCACGTCATCATGGTTGCGCGGCAAGATGCGCATCACCGAGGCGCCGCGGCTGTCAATACGGATATTGGACCCCACGGCGTCCATCACATCAATGCTCTGGGTTTTACGCAGCTCCCATGGCCGGGCCGAAAAGGCGTAGGGCCGTGAAGTGAGCGCGCCCACCGGGCAAAGATCGATCACATTGCCCGAAAGCTCCGATGTGACTGCCGCTTGCAGATAGGTGATAATCTCGGTTGCGCCGCCACGGCCAATGGCGCCGATTTCTTCGGTGCCGGCAATCTCGGCGATAAAGCGCACACAGCGGGTGCAGTGAATGCAGCGGTTCATCATGGTCTTGATGAGCGGCCCCATATATTTGGGCTCAAAAGCGTGTTTGTCTTCGCTGAAACGCCCCTCGCCCAGCCCGTAGGCCATGGCCTCGTCCTGCAAATCGCACTCGCCGCCCTGATCGCAGATCGGGCAGTCCAGCGGGTGATTGATAAGCTGGAATTCCATCACGTTCTGCCGCGCATGGCGCACTTTTTCCGAGCGCGTATGCACCACCATGCCCTCGCCCGCCGGCATGGCGCAACTGGCCGCCAGCTTGGGCATCTTTTCAATCTCGACCAGACACATGCGGCAATTGCCCGCAATCGAGAGCCGCTCGTGATAGCAAAAGCGCGGGATTTCCACCCCGGCTTCCTCACAGGCCTGAAGAACGGTCATGCCGCTTTCAATCTCGACCTCAATGCCGTCAATCGTCAGCTTCGGCATGATCTGGCTCCAACCTCACAAAATGTCCCGTCACTCCGGCCCCTCTTATCGTCATTCCGGCGAAAGCCGGAATCCATTACGAAGTTCCAAACAGCCCGAAAACCCGGAATGGATTCCGGCTTTCGCCGGAATGACGGGTTATTATCAATACTCAATCCGGGCATGTTCCCTCACTCCGCCGCAACCGGCTCGCTCGCCGGATTGCTTGTGTATTCATCAATGCGCTCTTCGATCACATGCCGGAAATGGCGCACCAGCCCCTGTATCGGCCAGGCGGCGGCATCGCCAAG
>CAZIVB010000007.1:0-27075 GCA_964542565.1 uncultured Hyphomicrobiales bacterium
CCGAGCCGGAACCTGAGCCGGAAGCGGCTTTAGAACCCGAGCCTGAACCGGAAGCAAAACCCGAGCCTGAACCCGAACCGGAACCAGAAGCAAAACCGGAACCCGCTCCCGAGCCGAAATCCGAGCCCAAGCCGGAATCCGGGACCGAAGCCGTGGCTTTCGCCGCCACCACCGGGCCCGAGCCGGTCATTCTCTCGGCGCCGAAGGGCGGCAAGGCGGATGACCTCAAGCGCATCAAGGGGGTCGGGCCAAAACTTGAGCAGACCCTGAATGAACTGGGCTTTTATCACTTCGCCCAGATCGCGGTCTGGACGCCGGAGAATGTCGCCTGGGTCGATGATCACCTCAAGTTCAAGGGCCGTATCAAGCGCGATGACTGGATGGCGCAGGCCAGATTGCTTGCCGAAGGCGGCGAGACCGAGTTCTCCAAACGCGTGGACAAGGGCGAGGTGGGATCAAGCAAATAATCCATGCTCGAACCTTGATTGTTAAAAAGCCGGGGCAGATGCTCCGGCTTTTATTTTGAGTCCGAAATACGCTGGATGAGTGAGGTAATGCCGCCGCCGCGATGCAAATCCGCTTGCAGCCGGATGGGGCTGGTGGAGTTGTTGAGGCGGGCGCGGTAAACCTGCGTGTTTTCCAGCACATGCTGAACGTAATTGCGGGTTTCGGTGAAAGGAATAAGCTCGATCCAGTCGATTGGGTCCACCTTGCCCCGGCGCGGATCGCCGTAAGCCCTGATCCATTTGGGAATATTGCCCTTGCCGGCGTTATAGGCGGCGATGGTCATGATGTAAGAGCCGGAAAACCGCTTCAGAAGATCATCGAGATGCACCGTGCCGAGTTTGGCGTTATAGGCGGCGCTGGCCGTCAGACTTGCTTTTGAATATTTAAAGCCGTGCTGTTTGGCGATATGGCGCGCCGTGCCGGGCATGATCTGCATCAGCCCGCGGGCGCCGGCATGGCTTTTGGCCTTTGGATTAAACTCGCTCTCCTGCCGGATGAGACCGTAAACCATTGCCTTTTCAACCCGTTTAGTTCGCGGCAGGGCGGGCATGCCGCCTTTGGGATAGGCGTAAAAACGGGTGGGGTAGCCGCGTTTCAAACCGATTTTGCCCACTCTGAGCACCCAGTGTTTGAGTTTGAAATCATCCGCCAGTTCGGCCAGAAGGCGAAACTCCCGCGCTGATTTAAGCCGGCTTGTCAGGTTATAAAAGAACGGATTGAGCAATCGGCCATATCCGGCCGCATACAGCAGTTTCATGGCCCGCACCGTCTCAAGCGACGAAAAGGCGCGCCGCGCCGCCGCCGGGGCCTTTTCCGGCCGCGGGAAGGAAATTTTTACATTACGCGAAAGGGCATTGAGCGCCAGTTGGCCATAATATTTGGTTGGATAGAGGGCGGCTTTTTCAAAATGAGCCCTGGCCTGCGCTTTTGCTCCGAGGCGCTGATGGACGCGTCCCAGCCAGTATTGCGCCCGGGATATACGAGGGGGAGAGTTTGCATTCTGGTTCAGGCGGGTAAAATGCTTGAGCGCCAGTTTGGGCTTTTTCAAAAACCGCAGCGCGATAAATCCGGCCAGAAACTCAGCGTCGGAGAAGTAAAACCCGGATGAAAACCCGTGCGCGGCGGCAAGTCTGTAGGCATCGCGGTATTTGCCCATGGCGAGCGCCTTGCGCGCTGCGATGCGCCGCTCGGTCCACCACTCGATCGGATTGCCCAGACGCTTGTGATCCCTGGGAGCCTGAAGCAGCAGGCGGATGGCCTTGGCGCTGTTTTTATTGCGCCGGTTCCACTGGATGCGGTTGTAAAGAAGGCCGACATTCTTTGAGCGCGGGCCGCGGAGGGTGGCGGCGATTTTGCGCGCCGCATGGCGCGAGCGCTTCATCACCGCGATGCGCGCCTGCGCCATGCGGACATAATCGCGATTAAGCCGTTTCGCCGCCCGCAATCCGGCCTCTGCCGTTGCGCGTTTATACAGCATCCGGTCCATGCGGATTTTATGATCGGTTTTGGTCAAAAAGCGCCTCAAGCCGCTTTTCATGACTTTCAGTTCCGCTCTGGAGCCCAGAGAATCATAATGCCAGGCGCTTTTGATCAGGCTTTTGGCCTGTTTTTTATTGCCCTTGGCCAGATGCGCCAGCGCCAGCGCCGCCTTGCCGTTGCCCGAAAGCGGCGGATAGGATTTGAAATAGCGCAATACAATCCGCGCCGGCTGGTTTTCGCGCATCAAGGTCCATTCCGCCTTGCGGCGCAGCGTCCGGGGGCTGGGCCAATGGGGGTTTTGCCTGATAAACTCGTATATCCGCACAAAACCGGCATCGCCCGCCCTGGCCTTGAGGTAAAACCATTCAACGGTTTTTCTGGCGATCTTGTTGCTTCCGGCCAGTTGAAAGGCTTTGGGGAATTTTCCCGCAACGGCCGCCTTAATGGCCGCCTTGCGGCTTGATTTGCCGGAAAAAGACAAAAAACCGGACCCGGATGAGGCTTCCTGATTCGTTTTTGCATGTGCAACAGGTGCCGGGATCGGGTGAAAAATGATGAAACTTGCGGCCAGAGTGTAAAAAAACGCCCTTTTAGGAGCAATGGAGGATAGTTTTTTAAAACGGAATATAGCCATATAAAACAACTTAATGCTCTTTTTTATTAAACGGACAAGACAAATCAGATCTGCAACCTATTCCCCGTTTTTGCCATGTAAAGATGGCAAAAAACAGGAGGATGTGAATCCTTGCCGGAAGCACCACTCCACACCAGCTCCCTCAATAAAGCCTTAATCTTCTGTTGACCCGTGAAGGGGGGAGAGGCAAAACAGGCATATCGGGTCTTGGATTTTCATGAGGGCGGAATGAGGATTTTTACAATCGCTACAAGATGCGCCGCGGCAATCGGGATACTCGCCGCGCTCGCCGCCTGTTCCTCGGCGAATGACGGATATCCGAAAATCAGCGAGATCAAAACACCTCATCCCAATTTTCTCACCCCGAAGCAGCAACAGGCGAGAAAGAACCAGATGGAGCGCGCCAAGGCGGCTCATGTCTATCGCGAACGCAGCCGGATCCGGGAACGGTCGCGCCGGCTGAAGGCAAACAAGGAATTGCAACCGGAACAAAATTAAGTCAACGAGCCGGAATAATGACCATGAATAGCGATTATTACCGTATCAAGCGCTTGCCGCCTTATGTTTTTGAAGGGGTCAACCGCCTGAAAGCCGCCGCCAGGGCCAAGGGCGAGGATATTATTGATTTCGGTATGGGCAATCCGGATATGCCAACCCCGGAGCATATTGTTGAAAAGCTGATCGAAACGGTAAAAAAACCGCGCACAAACCGCTATTCCGCCTCACGCGGCATTCCCGGTTTGCGTAAAGCCCAGGCGAAATATTACGAGCGCCGCTTTGGCGTCAAGCTCGACCCGGACACCCAGGTGGTGGCCACCCTCGGCTCCAAGGAGGGCTTTGCCAATATCGCCCAGGCCATCACCGCGCCGGGCGATGTTGTTCTGGTGCCCAACCCGACCTATCCCATCCACCAGTTCGGCTTTATCATCTCCGGCGGCGTCATCCGGGATTTGCGCGCCGAACCGGGGCATGATTTCATGGTCTCGCTCGACAGCGCCATGCGTCACTCGGTGCCCAAACCCATCGCCCTTATCCTGAATTACCCCTCAAACCCGACCGCAAGGGTGGCCAATCTTGATTTTTACACCGAAGTGGTGAACTACGCCCGCAAGCATGATCTCATATTGCTCTCCGATCTTGCCTATGCCGAGATTTATTTTGACGATAATCCGCCCCCTTCGGTGTTGCAGGTTCCCGGCGCCATGGAGGTTACGGTGGAGTTCAGCTCATTGAGCAAAACCTACGCCATGCCCGGCTGGCGCATGGGCTTTGCGGTGGGTAACGAACGCCTGATCGCGGCGCTGGCGCGGGTCAAATCCTATCTCGATTACGGCGCGTTTACCCCCATTCAGGTGGCCGCCGCCGCCGCCCTCAACGGGCCGCAGGACTGCATTGACGATATCCGCAACATCTACAAGGAGCGCCGCGATGTCATGGTGGACGCCATCGGCCGCGCCGGATGGGATATCCCGCCGCCGCCCGCCACCATGTTTGCCTGGGCGCCAGTGCCCGAACCCTTCACTGAGCTTGGCTCGGTCGGCTTTTCGCAATTATTGCTGGAAAAAGCCGGGGTCGCCGTCTCGCCCGGTCTTGGTTTTGGCGAATATGGCGAGGGTTTTGTCCGGCTGGCGCTGGTGGAAAACGAGCAGCGCATTCGTCAGGCGGCGCGCAATATCAAAAAATTCATGAGCAGCGCCGATACCCATTTGCATAATATTTTACCCGTTGCATCCCGGGCGGGCGGAGAGAAGAAAGAAATATGAGTTCAGGAAATAATGAACCCTTGAAGATCGGCATTGCCGGTCTGGGAACGGTCGGCTGCGGTGTGATCAAATCGCTGCGCGCCCATGGGCAGGCTCTCACCCAAAAATGCGGCCGCGAACTGGTGCTGGCCGGGGTGAGCGCCCGCAGCCGCGCCAAGGAGCGGGGGGTCAATCTTGACGGTGTCACCTGGTATGACGATGCCCGGCAACTGGCGCAGTCAAACGAGATTGATGTTTTTGTCGAGTTGATCGGCGGCGAGGAGGGCATGGCGCTGCAAAGCGTAAAAGCGGCCCTTTCCAGCTCCCGCCCGGTGGTGACCGCCAACAAGGCGCTTCTGGCCCGCCACGGCACCGGGCTGGCCGAACTGGCGGAAAAAAACGGCGTGGCGCTGAATTACGAGGCCGCTGTTGCCGGCGGCATTCCGATTGTCAAAACCCTGCGCGAGAGCCTTGCGGGCAACGAAATCTCGCGGGTTTACGGCATTATGAACGGCACCTGCAATTATATCCTCACCCGGATGGAAAACGAGGGCAAGGATTTCGCCGCTATTCTCGCCGATGCGCAAAAGCTCGGCTATGCCGAAGCCGACCCCACGGCGGATATCGGCGGCTTTGATACCGCACATAAACTTTCCATCCTCACTTCGCTGGCCTTTGGCACCGTCATTGATTTTGACAGCGTTTATGTCGAGGGCATTGATCGTATCACATCTGCTGATCTGGAAGCCGCCGCCAATCTTGGCTACCGCATCAAGCTGCTGGGGGTTGCGGTCAAGACCGATACCGGGATCGAGCAGCGGGTTCACCCCACCATGGTGCCCCGGCACTCGGCCATCGCCGAAATCCATGATGTGTTCAATGCGGTCGTGGTCGAGGGCGATTTTGTCGGCGAGTTGATGCTCATGGGGCGCGGCGCCGGGGAAGGGCCGACCGCATCCTCGGTGGTCTCTGATCTGGCCGATCTGGCGCGCGGCGGTGCGGGCCCTGTTTTCGGCCGCCCGGCGGCGGAGCTTCTCCCCTATAAACGCGCCGGTATGCGCGCCCATGAGGGCGGTTATTATGTGCGCCTCAATGTGCCTGACCGGCCCGGCATCATGGCGGCGATTACCACAAGGATGGCGGAATACGGCATATCGCTGGAAAGCATCATGCAGCGCGCGCCGGAGGGGGGGCAGGGCGGAGCGCATGGCGTGAGCGTTATCCTGATTACCCATGAGACAACCGAGTTGGATATGCGCGGCGCGCTGGAGGCGATATTTACCGATGGCACCGCGAGCGAAAAACCGCAAATGATCAGAATCGAAAGGGCCTGAGAGCAGAGCATATGAGCCAGAACAAGGATACGCTTGACCGGATTTTCTCCATGGAATTCGCCCGGGTGACCGAGCAGACCGCGATTGCCGCCGCCCGGTTTTGCGGCCGCGGGGACGAAGAGGCCGCCGACAAGGCCGCTACCGCCGCCATGCACAAGGAACTCTCTTCGCTTGCCATGAACGGCACAATTGTCATTGGCGAATATGAAGACGCGCCCATGCTGGCGGTGGGCTCAAAAACCGGCAATGGCGAGGGGCCTGAATTTGACGTCGCGGTTGATCCGCTCGAAGGGGCGACCCTTTGCGTCAAGGACCTGCCCAATGCGCTGGTCTCTCTGGCGGTGGCGCAAAAGGGCGGGCTGTTGCATGCGCCGGGTATGTATATGGAAAAAATCGCCATCGGCGGTGAATATGACAGCCAGATTGTCAGTATCGAGGCCACGCCGCAGGAAAATATCGCCGCCCTTGCCGGGGCGAGGGATATTGAGCCTGAAGATATCACCGTGTGTATCCTCGACCGCTCGCGCCATGCGCGTTTAATCGAGGATGTGCGCCAGACCGGCGCCGCCATAAGGCTGATCGGTGATGGCGATATCGCCGGAGTGATCGCCACCGCCAGCTGGGAGCAGACCGGTGTTGATATCTATATGGGGGTGGGCGGTGCGCCCGAGGGTGTTCTGGCGGCGGCGGCCCTGCGCTGTGTCGGCGGCCAGATGCAGGGGCGGCTGGTGATTCGCAATCAGGGCGATGCCGCCATGGCGCGCGCGGTCGGCATTGAGGATGCAGGCCGGATTTACGATCTGGGGGATCTGGCCAGTGGCGATCTCATCTTTGCCGCCAGCGGCATTACCGACGGGGCCATGTTTGAAGGGGTGCGCTTTGACCATCACTGGATTGAAACCGACACCATTGTCATGCGCAGCCGGACCGGCACCGTGCGCCGGATCAATACCCGCCATGTGAATTCCAGAACCCGATGAGCGGGCCCGCGGCCTTTCTTGGCGTTGAAAACTCCTTGAGCGGGCGCTTCTGGCAAAGCCGTATCGAGCACGATGCCCAGGCGCTGGCGATCTCGCAGAAACTCGGCGTGGCCGATCTTGTCGGCAGGGTTCTGGCCGGGCGCGGCGTTGATGCCGATCACGCCGCCGATTTTTTAAACCCCACTTTAAGAGCCTATCTGCGCGACCCTTATGTCTTGCACGATATGGAACGCGCCGCCCGGCGCATCGCCGACGCCATCATCAAGGGCGAGGCTATCACCATCTTTGGCGATTATGATGTCGATGGCGCAACATCTTCGGCCCTTCTGCGGCGCTTTTTTGCCCATCTTGGCCTTCAGGCGCGGGTTTATATCCCCGACAGGATGAAGGAGGGGTACGGCCCCAGCTCGCAAGCCTTCGCGCGGATTATCAAAGCCGGCGCCAAACTGATCATCACCGTGGATTGCGGCACCGCTTCCTTTGAGCCCATAGCGCAAGCTGCCGCGTCGGGCGTTGATGTCGTGGTGCTGGATCATCATATTGCCGGCGAGACGCTCCCGGAAGCCTTCGCGCTGGTCAACCCCAACCGGCAGGATGATGTCAGCGGTTTTGATCAGCTTGCCGCGGTGGGGGTCACTTTCATGCTGCTCGTCGCCCTCAACCGGCTGTTGCGCAAAAAGGGGGTCTATAATGGCAAATGCCCCGAGCCCGATCTGCTGCAATGGCTCGATCTGGTGGCTCTGGGCACGGTTTGCGATGTTGTGCCCCTAAAAGGCCTCAACCGCGCCTTTGCGGCGCAAGGGTTGAAGGTGCTGGCCGGAGGGCAAAATACCGGGCTGGCGGCGCTGGCCGAGGCGGCGCGGATCAGCGCGCCCATGGACGCCTATCATCTGGGCTTTGTGCTGGGACCGCGCATCAACGCCGCCGGGCGCATTGGCGAGGCGGGGCTTGGTTCTGAACTTTTGTCGATAGATGATGCGGTATTGGCGGCGGAGATTTCGGCGCGGCTTGACAGTCTCAACGCCGAACGCAAGCAGATCGAAGACAAGGTTGTGGAAGAGGCGCTGTTGCAGGCGGAAGATTTGCTGCAAGGCGGCTCTGATACGGATATTCTCATCGTTGCCAAGAAAAACTGGCACCCCGGTGTGATCGGCATTGCCGCCAGCCGGTTGAAATCGCGCTTCAACCGCCCCTCGATTGTTATCGCGCTGGATGAGGCCGGTGAGGGCAAGGGCTCGGGCCGCTCGATTGAAGGGGTTGATCTTGGCGCGGCGATCGCGCAGGCGGCGGCCAGGGAGCTTATCCTCAAGGGCGGCGGTCATAAAATGGCCGGCGGCCTCAGCCTTAGCGCCGGGCAGATTTCCGGCTTTGCCGCTTTCATGCAGGACGCTCTGGGGCCCGATACCCGCGCCGCGCGCACCCGCCATGTCCTCAAACTCGACGGCGCCATAACCGCGCGCGGCGCCAATGCCGGGCTGGTCAAGGCGCTGGAGATGGCCGGGCCCTTCGGCGCCGGTAATGCCAGACCCCGCCTTGTTCTGCCCGCGCATCATGTTGTCTTTGCCGATATTGTCGGCAAGGACCATGTGCGCTGCACGTTAAAAGCCGCCGACGGCGCCAGATTGCAGGGAATTGCCTTTCGCGCCGCGGAATCACAATGGGGCAAATACCTGCTGAATGAACGCCAGATGCCGCTGCATATCGCCGGATCATTGAAGATCGATCATTGGCAGGGGCGCGAACAAATCAAACTTCATATCGAGGATGCCGCTGTGGCGTAAATCTTCATTTCGCCCTCTTGCATTGGCGGTATTATCGCCTTATAAGCGGCCCAGACCAAATCTCGTGGTCCCTTCGTCTATCGGTTAGGACGCCAGGTTTTCAACCTGGAAAGAGGGGTTCGACTCCCCTAGGGACTACCATTTCCTTCTCATCGCCGCATGCAAGCTACTCGCCTGCCGGGTTTTATCGGCGCGGCGGCGCTTTTCCCATGTCTGCTAAGTCTCTGGCGGGTGCGACATTCCGCCATTTATTTGCCCTTGCAAAAACTACGTAAATATACGTATATTGCACTTGCAAAAAACGCCGTCCAATACGTAGCTGTAAGGTGGGGAAACATGCCTGATTATGATGCCGTTCTTGAGTCTGCCCTGAATACAATTAAAACGGAAGGCCGGTACCGGGTTTTTGCCGATATTCGCCGCAAACGGGGCGAGTTTCCCAAGGCTACCTATTATGGCGGCGATGAACCGCGCGAAATCACCGTCTGGTGTTCCAATGATTATCTCGCCATGGGGCAGCACCCCGATGTGCTGGACGCCATGCACGAGGCCATAGACACAACCGGTTCAGGCTCGGGCGGCACCCGCAATATTGCCGGTACAACCCATTATCACGTCCAGCTTGAAAAAGAACTGGCCGATCTGCACCGCAAGGAGGCGGCCTTGCTGTTTACCTCGGGCTATATCGCCAATGACGCCACGTTGAGCACCATGGCCAAGTTGTTCCCGGACTGCATTATTCTCTCCGACGCCAAAAACCACGCCTCGATGATCGAGGGCATTCGCCGCGGCCGCGGGCCAAAGCGCATCTGGCGGCATAACGACCTTGAGGATCTGGAGCGCCAGTTGAAGGAAATCGACCCGGATCATCCCAAGATTATCGCTTTTGAGTCGGTGTACTCCATGGATGGCGACATTGCCCCCATCGCCAAGATTTGCGATCTGGCGGATAAATACAATGCCCTGACCTATCTTGATGAAGTCCACGCGGTTGGCCTTTACGGCAACAGGGGCGGCGGCATTGCCGACCGTGACAATGTTCTGGACCGGGTCGATATCATTGAAGGCACTCTTGCCAAGGGCTTTGGCATGATGGGCGGTTATATCGCCGCCTCGAAAGCCATGGTGGACGCCGTGCGTTCCTATGCGCCGGGCTTTATTTTCACCACTTCCATCGCCCCGGCCATTGTCGCGGGCGCCCTGGCCAGCGTACGGCACCTGAAAAAGAGCGGGCTGGAACGTGAAGCGCATCAGGAACGCGCCGCCGAGCTTAAAAGACGCCTCAAGGAGGCCAGTCTGCCGGTTATGGACAGCCCGTCTCATGTGGTGCCGGTCATGATCGGCGATCCGGTGCTGTGCAAGCAACTGACCGATGCCCTGATGGATGAGTATGACATTTACGTCCAGCCCATCAATTATCCCACCGTCGCCAAGGGCACTGAGCGGATCCGGCTGACCCCGGGGCCGAAGCATTCGGACGCCGATATGGATCACCTGATCACGGCGCTTGATGCGCAGTGGCGCGCACTTGCTCTTGAGCGCGCCGCGTGAGCAAGGACGGGCCGCGCCAAGGCGAGGTTTATCTCGAATTTATTCCCCTTGGCAATATGGTCAAGGTGAACGCGGTTGACGCGCGCACCGGCGAGGAGGTCTCCATCGCCGGCCCCCGCGATGCGCCGCGCAGCGAGCTAGAACGCACCGCACTGGCCAAACTGCGCTATGTCCAGAACAAGAAGAAATCTTCCCGGTGATCTTCTTGGCCTTTTCTGTCTTCTTGTGTTAAGCAACCAGCATTCGCTCGGATTCATCACTCCCGCGAAGGTGGGAATGATGGCGAGAATGGTTTTAAATATTAGAGTGGGACAGGATGACCAGCCAAAGCAAAACACAAGCGCTGTATCCGGGGTTTTTCACCGCTACGCTGAAAGATGCCGATCCGGTGATTGCCGATGCAATTACCGCCGAGCTTGGCCGTCAGCGCGACGAGATTGAGCTGATCGCGTCTGAAAATATCGTTTCGCGCGCCGTCCTGGAAGCGCAGGGCTCGATCATGACCAATAAATACGCCGAAGGTTATCCCGGGCGGCGCTATTACGGCGGCTGCAAATACGTCGATATTGCCGAAAACCTGGCGATCGAGCGCGCCAAACAGCTTTTCAATTGCGATTTTGCCAATGTTCAGCCCAATTCCGGCTCCCAGGCCAATCAGGGCGCATTCATGGCGCTGATCAAGCCGGGCGATACCATTTTGGGCCTCAAACTGGCCGCTGGCGGGCATTTGACCCACGGCGCGCCGCCGAACCAGTCCGGCAAATGGTTTGACGCGGTGCAATACGGTGTGCGCCGCGAGGACGCCCAGATTGATTTTGACGAGGTTGAAAAACTGGCCCGCGAGCACAAACCGGCGCTGATTGTCGCGGGCGGCTCGGCCTATCCGCGCATTATCGATTTTGCCCGCTTCCGGGCGATTGCCGATGAGGTGGGGGCAAAGCTGATGGTGGATATGGCGCATTTTGCCGGGCTTGTGGCCGGCGGCGTTCATCCCAGCCCGTTCCCCCATGCTCATATCGTCACCACCACCACCCATAAAACCCTGCGCGGTCCGCGCGGCGGCATGATCCTCACCAATGACGCGCAGATCGCCAAAAAGGTCAATTCGGCGATCTTCCCCGGCATTCAGGGCGGCCCGCTGATGCATGTCATCGCGGCCAAAGCGGTGGCCTTTGGCGAGGCCTTGCGGCCTGAGTTCAAGCTTTATGCGCAAAATGTCGCCGCTAACGCCAAAACCCTTGCTACTACCTTGCGTGATGGCGGGCTCGATATCGTCTCGGGCGGCACCGATACCCATCTCATGCTGGTCGATCTGCGCCCCAAGGGCCTCACCGGGAATATCAGCGAGGCGGCCATGGAGCGGGCTCATATCACCTGCAACAAAAACGGTGTGCCCTTTGACCCGGAAAAACCGATGATCACTTCCGGCGTTCGTCTTGGCACCCCGGCCGGGACAACCCGCGGTTTTGGCGCGCCGGAATTCAGGCAGATCGGCGAGTTGATTTTGCAGGTGCTCGATGGCCTGGCGGCAAATGGCGCGGAAGGGAATGCAGGCGTTGAGGCCGAGGTCAAGGAACAGGTGCTTGGCCTTTGCCGCCGTTTCCCGGTTTATGGAGCTTGAGGGATAAAACATGCGCTGCCCCTATTGCAGTAACAACGATACCCAGGTGAAGGATTCGCGTCCCGCCGAGGACAACACCGCCATCCGCCGCCGCCGCTATTGCCCGGCCTGCGCCGGGCGTTTTACCACTTATGAGCGCATTCAGTTGCGTGAGCTGACCATTCTCAAGCGCTCGGGCCGCCGGGTGCCGTTTGACCGCGACAAGCTCATGCGCTCGGTTCAGGTGGCGCTGCGCAAACGCCCGGTTGAGCCCGAACGGATTGAGCGCATGATCAACGGCATCGTCCGGCGGCTTGAGAATCAGGGCGAGAACGAAATTCAGGCCCAGAGCGTCGGCCATCTCGTCATGGAAGGCTTAAAGGCGCTGGATGATGTCGCCTATGTCCGCTTTGCCTCCGTTTACCGCAATTTCCGTGAAGCCAAGGACTTTGAGAACCTTATCGACGAGTTGAGCGGAGAGGATTAATGGATGCAAAAGACGATGTCGCATTCATGCAGATCGCGCTTCAGCTTGGCCGCAGGGGGGCGGGCAATACCTGGCCCAATCCCAATGTTGGCTGTGTTATTGTCGCGGAAACGCCATTTGGGCCGGTGATCGTCGGGCGCGGCTGGACGGCAAGGGGCGGGCGGCCCCACGCCGAAACCCGCGCGCTTGAACACGCGGGCGCGGCGGCAAAGGGGGCAACGTTATATGTCACCCTTGAGCCCTGCTCGCATTTCGGCCAGACCCCGCCTTGCTCATCCGCCATTATCAAAGCGGGCGTCAAACGCGTTGTCTGCGCCCTTGAGGACCCGGATGAACGGGTGGCGGGCAGGGGACTTGCACAACTCCGCGGTGCCGGCATTGAAGTGGTGCTTGGCATTGGCGCAAAACAGGCGCGGCGCGATCTGGGGGGGCATTTAAGCCGCATGACCAGGCATCGGCCTCACCTGCGGCTGAAACTCGCCATATCAAAAAACCATAAAATTGCCGGCCGCGGCGGCAAGCAAATCCGGATTACCGGCAAACAATCCCTTGCCCTTGTCCACGCCATGCGCGCCCGCCATGACGCCATTATGGTCGGGGCCGGGACCGTGCGGGCGGATGATCCGGAGCTGACCTGCCGCCTTCCGGGTCTGGAGAAAGACCAGCCCGTGCGCGTCATCGTGGATACAAAACTGAGCCTTGAAACCGGCTCAAAGTTGTGCCGGAGCGCAAAAACAGTTCCTGTCTGGGTGCTGACGGGAGAAAATTTTCCGCAGGACCGCGCCGGTCCATTGCAAAATTGCGGTGTTGAAATCCTCCCCTGTCCCCTGAACCCGGAAGGGCATGTGGATTTGCAAGGCGCTCTGGAAAAACTGGCCGAAAAAGGCATTACCAGCCTTTTTGTGGAAGGCGGCGCAAGGCTTGCTGCCTCGCTTTTGCAGGCCGGACTGGTGGATGAGGCTGATTTTTTCTTCTCCGAAGTTGAAATCGATGAAGACGGGGTCGATGCGCTCTGCGGCATGGAGCTTGAAACGGTTACCAACTCGCCGGAGTTTAGCCGTTTGTCAACCCGTTCTGTCGGAGCTGACATGTTGCACAGCTTTATTAGAAACTGAGAGTTGGGTTCGGAACCAAAAGGAACTAGCGCCATGTTTACAGGTATTATCACGGATATTGGCGAGGTTATCAAACGCGAGGAGCGCGGCGACACCCGCTTTGCCATTGCGTGTAACTATGATGCCGGAAGCATCGATATCGGCGCGTCCATCTGCTGCTCCGGCGCTTGCCTGACGGTGATTGAAAAGGGGCGCGAGGATGGGCGCACATGGTTTGCAATTGACGCCTCGGCCGAAACGCTGGACAAGACCAATCTGGGCGACTGGGCGGAGGGGACAAGGATCAATCTGGAGCGCTCGCTCAAGATCGGCGATGAGCTTGGCGGTCATATCGTTACCGGCCATGTCGATGCGGTGGGCGAGGTGATCAGCCAGAACCCGGAAGGCGATTCCCAGCGCTTTGTCTTTCATGCGCCAGAGGCCATATCGCATTTTATTGCGCAAAAAGGCTCCATCACCCTGAACGGCACATCGCTAACCGTGAACGAGGTCGAGGGGAACACCTTCGGCGTAAACCTCATTCCCCACACGCTGGAAGTGACCACCTGGGGCAAAACCCGGCCCGGCGAGCGGATTAATATGGAAATTGATATTCTGGCGCGCTATGTAGCACGCATGGTTGAAACCGGATTTGTGAAATAAACCTGTCCGCGCCGCGAGAAAGTACAAAAAAATGACCGAGACCGAATATGGAAAACACCTCTCATCCATTGAAGAGGTGATCGAGGACGCCCGCAACGGGCGGATGTTTATTCTGGTGGATGATGAAGACCGCGAGAATGAAGGCGATCTGATTGTTCCGGCCCAGATGGCGACCCCGGATGCGATTAATTTCATGGCGCGGCACGGGCGCGGCCTGATCTGCATGCCGATCACCGCCGAGCGCGGCAAGGAACTCAAACTCGATATGATGGCGCGCAGCAACGAAATGCGCCACGGCACCGCCTTTACCGTCTCCATCGAGGCCAAGGAGGGCATTTCCACCGGCATTTCAGCCCATGACCGGGCCAGAACCGTGGCGGTGGCCGCTGACCCGGCCCGGGGTGCGGCGGATATTGTCTCGCCGGGGCATGTCTTTCCGCTCATTGCCCGCGAAGGCGGCGTGCTGATGCGCGCCGGGCACACCGAAGCGGCGGTTGATATCGCCCGTCTGGCCGGATTGCAGCCCTCGGGCGTGATTTGCGAGATCATGAATGATGACGGCACCATGGCGCGCCTGCCCGATCTGATTGATTTTGCCAAAGCGCATAATCTCAAACTCGCCACCATTGCCGATTTGATCGCATATCGCCGCCGCAATGACCGGATTTTCGAGCGCAAGCTGGAACGGCAGGTCGATACGGTCCATGGCGGCCCCTTTAACCTGTCTCTTTATGTCAATACGCTGGATCAGTCCGAACATCTGGCCCTCGTCAAGGGCGATGTCACAACCGGCGGGCCGGTTCCGGTGCGGGTTCATGTGGTCAATATTCTGGATGATATTCTCGGGCTCGATGCGGATAAATCCTCGCTGGTGCCGCAGTCCATGGCGATGATAGCCGAAGAGGGCCGCGGCGTTGTGGTGCTGATCCGGGATACGCGCCCGGCCTGTCTTTCCAGGGCGCTGGGCGAGGAAAAAAGAGACGACAGCCAGGCCGAGGAACGCCTGCTGGAAATCGGCGCCGGCTCGCATATTCTGCGCGATCTGGGGGTCAAGGATTTTATCCTGCTCTCCAATACCGAGCAGCCCAAGATTGTCGGCCTTGAGGGTTTCGGCCTGCGCATCGTTGATCAGCGTCCTATTAACGGAGGCGGGAAATGAGCCAGAAATCGCCGCATATTCTTGTCATTGAGGCCCGGTTTTATGCTGATCTGGCCGATGAGCTGGCGCGCGGCGCGGCCGCCGAGCTTGAAAAACGCGGCGTGAGCTATGACCGCGTCAGCGTTCCCGGCGTGCTGGAAATCCCCGCTGCCGTTGCCATGGCGCTGGATTCTGAAGTTGAATATGACGGTTTTGTTACGCTGGGCGTGGTTATTCGCGGCGAGACGACCCATTATGATATTGTCGCGGGCGAATCCGCCCGGGCGCTGATGGATTTAGCCGTTATTCATGCGCTGGCGCTGGGCAACGGCATCCAGACGGTCGAAAACGCCGATCAGGCCTGGGCGCGGGCCAGGGTTGATGAGAAAAACAAGGGGGGCGGGGCCGCTGCCGCATGTCTCGACATGATTGCCCTGCGCGCCTCTCTGGCAGACCGGTAATGGCGGATAAACAGGTAAAGGCGCGCAGCGCGGCGCGGCTGGCGGCGGTTCAGGCGCTCTATCAGATGGATCTGGCCGGGGCCGATGTCAATGACGTGATCGCCGAGTTCGGCAACGCCCGCTTGCAGGAAAATGATGCACCCACGGTGGAGTTTGATGCTGATTTTTTCCGCAACCTTGTAACCGGCATCGTGAAGCAGCAAAAAAAGATCGATCCGCTCATTCATGAAGCCCTGCGCGATGACTGGCCGCTCTCACGTCTCGACAGCACCTTGCGCGCCGTATTGCGGGCAGGGGCCTATGAGCTGATCTACCGCCGCGATGTGCCCTTCAAGGCGGTGATCAACGAATATATGGACATCGCCCACGCCTTCTTCGATGGCGGCGAACCGGCCATGGTGAACGGTGTGCTGGACCATATGGCGAAGAGTTCCAGGGGAGCCGGAGCAGACAAAGAAGCATTATGAATGACGCGGTGAACCTCGAGTGGCCAAATTCAGCGAACGTTGCTTAATCGAAACAATTCTGGCGCCCCTGAGCAAAAATTGCCCCGGCGCGTTCGGGCTTTCCGATGATGCGGCGCTGGTCCCGCCGCGCCGTGGTTATGAACTGGTGATCACCAAGGATGCTCTGGTGGCGGGGGTGCATTTTTTCCCCGATGATAGCCCCGAACTGATCGCCGCCAAGGCGCTGCGGGTGAATCTGTCGGATTTATACGCCAAGGGCGCCGTGCCAACCTGTTATCTGCTCTCCTTGTTCCTCCCGGCAACCATGAGCCAGGACTGGCTAAAAGCCTTTGCCGGTGGTCTGGGGGCGGAGCAGGATAAATACTCGATCTGCCTGCTCGGCGGCGATACCGTGCGCACCCCGGGCCCGTTCAGCCTCAGTGTCACCATGATGGGTGAGACGCCAAAAGGCAAGATGGTGCACCGCAGCGGCGCGCGGCCGGGGGATGATATCTTTGTCTCCGGCCCCATCGGCGATGCCGCGCTCGGGCTTCAGGCTATCAGGCAAGAACTGGATGTAACCGATTCAAAAGATTCCGACTACCTGAAGCGCACATACCTGCTCCCCGATCCCGACCCTAACCTGATAACGCCGGTTCGCGATTTTGCCAGCGCCGCTATGGATATCTCCGATGGTCTGGCGGGTGATCTGACATTGCTGTGCGCCGCCTCAAAAGTCACGGCGCGGATAGAGGTGGACGCTATTCCGCTCTCTTCCGCGGCGCGCCATGTGGTGCAAAACCGGCCTGACCGGATCACTGCGATTTTGACCGGCGGTGATGATTATAAAATCCTTTGTACAATTGCGCCGCGTCATGCCGACGCTTTTATTACAAGCTGCGGTGGCAAAATATTCAGGATCGGCGAGATTGAAGCCGGGCAATCATCAGTAAAATTCATTGGCCGGGACGGGCAAAACCTGTCATTAAACGCGCTCTCCTATCGTCATTTTTAAATTTTCGAGAATGCAATATGTCCGCCTCGGTTCCCGCCATCCATAAAGACGCGCGCGCGCGGCGCAATGTGCTGGTGCTGGCCACCGCCCAGGGGCTTTACGGTTCCGGTGCGATCATTATTTTCACCCTTGGCTCCCTGACCGGCCAGATGCTGAGCATCAACAAGGCGCTGGCCACATTGCCCATCACCGCTTATGTGCTCGGCGCCGCCTTGTCCACATTTCCCGCCTCGATGTATATGCAGCGCTTTGGCCGCCGCACCGGCTTCATGACCGGCGCCTTTATGGGCATGACGGGAGCCGGAGTGGCGGTTTTCGCCATCTACAGGGCCAGTTTTCCCCTCTTTGTCGCCGCCATGCTGATCGCCGGGTTTTATCAGGCTTTCAGTCAGTTTTACCGCTTTGCCGCCGCCGATACCGCCTCTGAGGCATTTAAGCCCAAAGCCATTTCCTGGGTTCTGGCCGGCGGCGTCGCGGCGGCCTTTGCCGGCCCGCAAATCGCCATCTGGAGCAAGGACCTTCTGGCGCCTCTGAGCTTTGCCGGTGCTTTTGCCGCCGCCATGGGGCTCTCGATCATTGCCCAGCTGGTCCTGCTCTTTGTCGATATCCCCCGGATGAGGGCGGAGCATTACAAGGCCAAGCCGCGCCCGCTCGGGGTCATCATCAGGAACCCGCGCTTTCTCGTTGCCGTCTTTTGCGCCATGACCAGCTACGCCATCATGAATCTGGTCATGACCGCAACCCCGCTCTCCATCGTTGCTTGCGGGTTTTCGGTTGCCGATGCCGCCTTTGTCATTCAGTGGCATGTTGTCGCCATGTTCGCGCCGGGGTTTTTCACAGGTTTTTTGATCACGAGATTTGGCGTCGAGAAGATCATTGCGCTGGGTCTGGTATTGCTGGCGGCTTGCGGAATTGTCGCCTTGAGCGGCGTTTCGCTGGCCCGGTTCTGGAGCGCTCTGGTGCTTTTGGGGCTGGGCTGGAATTTTGCCTTTGTCGGCGCAACCACCATGGTTACAGATTGCTACCGGCCGGAAGAAAAGGCAAAGGTGCAGGGAATCAATGACTTGTCCGTGTTTGGTTCCGTCGCGCTCGCCTCCTTGCTATCGGGTGTCCTGTTCCAGAATTTTGGCTGGAACAGTGTCAATCTGACCATATTCCCGTTCGTAACTCTGGCTTTGATTCTTATATTCTGGCTTGCTAATATGAAACGGTATCCATCCTGAGTCTTAAGACTAAAGGGTTTGATCTTGCGAGTAGGCATGTGAATCAATTGCTTTTACAGTTGAGGTTTGTCATGTTTGCGCCCGGTTGAATGCTCTATGGGAGGGAAACAGCGCTTTTGCGCGCCTCGGGGATAACGGATACTGAAAACTAACTGGATAAGGGAAATAGGGGGAACCAATGAGTTCTACAATCTTGATTATTATCGCGAGTGGCCTGCTCGCTCTGGTCTATGGGATCTGGGCCGCGCGTTCGATCATGGCGGCCGATGCCGGCAATGAGAAAATGCAGGAAATCGCCAAGGCCATTCAGGAAGGCGCCAGCGCCTATCTGAAGCGGCAATACACAACCATCGCCATCACCGGCGTTGTGATCTTCGCCATTGTCACCTTCACATTGTCATTCACCGTCGCCATCGGCTTTGCCATCGGCGCCATCTTGTCCGGCGCCGCCGGTTTTGTCGGTATGCTGGTTTCCGTGCGCGCCAATGTGCGCACGACCCAGGCCGCCAGCAAGAGTCTTTCCGCCGGTCTGGAAATTGCGTTCAAATCAGGCGCCGTGACCGGCATGCTGGTCGCCGGGCTCGCCCTGCTGGCAGTGGCGGTTTATTACGGCGTTCTGACCGGATTCATGGGCTATGAAACCGGTGACCGCACCGTCGTCGCCGCGCTTGTGGCGCTTGGTTTTGGCGCCTCCCTTATCTCCATCTTCGCACGTCTGGGCGGCGGCATTTTCACCAAGGGCGCCGATGTTGGCGGTGATCTTGTCGGCAAGGTTGAAGCCGGCATTCCCGAGGATGATCCGCGCAACCCGGCAACCATCGCCGATAATGTCGGCGACAATGTCGGCGACTGCGCCGGCATGGCGGCCGATCTTTTCGAGACCTATACGGTGACCGTGGTCGCCACCATGGTTCTGGCCTCGATCTTCTTCGCCGGCAGCGCCTTGATGGACAACATGATGCTTTATCCGCTGGCGATCGGCGCCGCCTGTATCCCTGCCTCGATTATCGGCACTTTTTTCGTCAAGCTGGGGAAAAGCAAAAACATCATGGGGGCGCTCTACAAGGGCTTTATCGCCTCTGCCTTGTTCTCGCTCGTGTTTTTGTTCCCGGTGACGTATTTTATGGTCGGCTTTGACACCCAGATGAACGTTGACGGCGCCAGCTTCAACGGCTGGGATCTTTATCTGTGCGGTATTGCCGGACTGATCGTCACCGCCCTGATTGTCTGGATCACGGAATATTACACCGCGATCGACAAACGCCCGGTGAAAAGCATCGCCAAGGCGTCGGTCACCGGTCATGGCACCAATGTCATTCAGGGGCTGGCGGTTTCGATGGAATCCACCGCCTTGCCGGCGCTGGTGATTGTTGCCGGTATTCTGGTCACCTTTAACATCGCCGGTCTGTTCGGCATTGCCGTTGCGGTGACCACCATGCTGGCTCTGGCCGGGATGGTTGTGGCGCTTGACGCCTTTGGCCCGGTCACCGACAATGCCGGCGGTATTGCCGAAATGGCGGACCTGCCCGAGGATGTGCGCAAGACCACCGATGCGCTTGATGCGGTCGGCAACACCACCAAGGCCGTGACCAAGGGTTATGCCATCGGCTCGGCCGGTCTTGGCGCTCTGGTGCTGTTTGCCGCCTACACCAAGGATCTGGAGCACTTCATCGCCAATCCCGACCAGTTCGCCTATTTCAAGGGCGTGGTGCTCGATTTCTCGCTGTCCAATCCCTATGTCGTGGTTGGGCTGCTGATTGGCGGTTTGCTGCCCTTCCTGTTTGGCTCCATGGGCATGATGGCCGTGGGCCGCGCCGCCGGCGCCATCGTTGAAGAGGTTCGCCGCCAGTTCAAGGAAAAACCCGGCATCATGACCTATGATGAAAAACCCGATTACGGCCGGGCGGTGGATATGCTCACCAAGGCGGCGATCAAGGAAATGATGATCCCCTCGCTGCTCCCCGTGCTGGCTCCCATCGTCATGTATTTCGTTATCTACATGGTTGGCGGCAAGTCGGCCGCCTTCTCCGCCGTTGGCGCCATGCTGCTGGGGGTGATCGTTACCGGTCTGTTCGTGGCGATTTCCATGACCTCGGGCGGCGGCGCCTGGGACAACGCCAAAAAGCTGATCGAGGACGGCGCTTATGGCGGCAAGGGTTCAGAAGCCCATAAAGCGGCTGTTACCGGCGATACGGTTGGCGATCCCTACAAGGACACGGCGGGCCCCGCGGTCAACCCGATGATCAAGATCACCAATATCGTCGCCTTGCTTCTGCTGGCCGTTCTGGCGAATTAGAGCACTTCCGGAAAAGTGGGAACCGGTTTTCCGATAAGAAGTGCGGCAATAACAACAAGTTAGAGCCCGGTTTTGATTCAATCAAAACCGGAAATGCTCTAGAGCATCATTCCGAAAAGTGTACGCGGTTTTCGGATAAAATGATGCGGCAAAACAAACAATTAGAGCATCGTGCGATTCTTTTTAATCGCACGATGCTCTAAACATCTCGGATACAAAAACGAAAACCCGCGAGACATTCAGTTCTCGCGGGTTTTTTATGGTGCCGGATCTGAAACGCGCAATGCGTTTTATTTCTGCCTTACGCCGGGCTTTGATGTCTGGTTGAATTTGCCCAGATTGCCGAACATCTGCTGAATAAGGGTGAGTTCCTTGCCTCTTGTCGGGGTCTTGCGGCTGATGAAGTCAAAAACAACCCCGTCCTTGAGGCCGTAATTCGATATTTTGGCCACGGTTTCGGTATCATCGAATTTGACCGCGAGAATCTTCCTGTCGGTGATTTTGGGGGCGAAGAACATGTTTTGTTCAACGGTGCTTGAAATATAATAATAGGTCTGGCCGTCAATCGTTGATGTTGACGAGGGCGAACCCAGCGCCGTTTCGACATCTTCCTTGGTGGAGCCGATATCGATCTGGTTCAGCCTGTCTTTTGACATCACATAACCGCGATGGTCCCTGAGCGGGCTGCATGCGCCGCTTAAACCGCCGATAACCAGTGCCATCATCACACCTCGGGCGGCTTTGCCGGTCAGGGCGCGCTTCAGGCGCAATCTGTATTGATGAGTGTCTTTCATGATCCACCAGCGGATGTTAAACTGTTGTGTGTTGACCTATACCGGCAGGCGGCAATTTGCAAGTGACGCCGGGGGTAAAACCGAAGAAGGAATGATTTGTGATTATCAGGCGCCTGCTCCGTAAAAATCCTCACCGGGAGGCTGTAGAGTCTCTTTACGCGGAAATTATGGCACAATCCCGCAGACCTTTTTTTTATCAGGGCCTGTTTGTGCCCGATACGCTTGACGGACGCTTTGAACTGCTCACAATCCATGTCTTTCTGGTCGTTCACCGCCTGAAGCAGGACCCGGGCAGGGAAGAGATCATAAGGCAGTTACCGGAAAAAATGCTGCATGAGATTGACCTGGCCTTGAGAGAAACCGGCGTCTCCGATATGGGCGTGCCGCGCCGGGTGAAAACGATGGCAAAAGCCTTTTTGGGGCGCGCCGCGGCCTATGAAGCCGCTATGGGCAACTCTGACATGGACATGCTGGAGGCCGCGCTTGCCCGCAATGTGTTTCCTGAACAGGAAAAGGATATGCCCGCAATTGCCGGGCTTGCCAGGTATATGCGGCGGGCTGAAGCGCATCTTGCCGCTCTCGACGGGGACAGGGTTTTTGTCGGCGCGGTGTCTTTCCCGGATCCGGGAGAAAAAGAATGAATACCAGGACGGAAATTGATTGTTTCATCAAGGCGGCGTCGCTTCATCTGAAAGAGCGGGATATCGTTATTCGCGCCAGCGCGGATGAATGCGCGGCGATCGCAACCCGGTTCGGATTGTTGCGGCTTGAGAGCTTTTATGTCGAGGGAAAAGCCGCGCGCTGGAAAAAAAGAGGCGTCGGTTTGAGCGGGCGGATAAGGGCGTCTCTGGAGCAAAGCTGCATTGCGACGCTCGAGCCGGTCCGTGAGGAGATTGACGCGCCGTTCAAGGCCTTTTTCTGGCCGGCCGAATTTGCCGGGGAATTGCCGGATGAGGGCGTTTCGGGCGAGGTTTTCACCGATATTGATTCCGATGATTCGCCTGAGCTGTATGAAAATGATGCAATCAATATTGGTGAAGCTGTTCTGGAATATTTTGCCCTGGCGATAAATCCCTACCCGAAAATATCCGGTTCCGGGACCGGTATTCCGGCGCAAAAGAGCCAAGATGCGGCGATCGAGGCTTCCCCTTTTGTGGTTTTGAAGGGGTTGAAAAATGGTGGCGAATAAGTCACTTTTTGTAAAGAACTGCAATATTGTGTGATGAAAACAGTTGCCAGTCCCCTGAAGGGCATTTTACCCTGCGGGGACTGACTGGCCTGAACGCCAGAGGTAACAGGCAGGGGGGACATGGCCAAGACATTGACAATCGCGCTGGATGTCATGGGGGGAGATCGCGGCCCCTCGACAGTCATCCCCGGCGCTGATATTGCGCTCAAACGCAATCCGGAACTCAATTTCCTCCTCTATGGCGATGAGGGCGAGATTACCGGATGGCTGGAGCGCTATCCTGATGTCGCCAATGTCTCGCAAACTATTCATTGTGAAATCGCCGTGCGCATGGACGAAAAACCGTCCCAGGCCCTGCGCCGCGGGCGGCGGGAAAGCAGTATGTGGCGCACCATTGACGCCACCAAAACCAAACAGGCCGATGCCGCCGTCTCCGCTGGCAATACCGGGGCGCTCATGGCCATGGCGTTTTTTAACCTGCGCACCATGCCGGGCGTTGACCGCCCGGCTCTTGCCGGCATCTGGCCGACAAATCGCGGTGACAGCATCGTCCTGGATATGGGGGCCACCATCGGCGCCAACGCCATGCAACTGGTCGATTTCGCCGTTATGGGCGCCGCCATGGCGCGCGCCGTGCTGGGGATGAGGAAACCGACCGTCGGATTGCTCAATATCGGCGTCGAAGAGGTCAAGGGGCTTGAGGAGGTTCGGCAGGCTGGCCGGATCCTGCGCAAACTTGAGCTTCCCCTGGAATATCACGGCTTTGTCGAGGGCAATGATCTGGGGCAGGGCACAACCGATGTTGTGGTGACCGAAGGCTTCAGCGGCAATATTGCCTTGAAAGCCGCCGAGGGCACTGTCCGGCAGATTACCGGCTTTTTAAAACGCGCCATGGTCAAATCCTGGCGCACCAAGCTTGGCTATATGCTCGCCAAACCCGCCTTTGACGCGCTGAAGGAAAAGCTTGACCCGACCGGGGCCAATGGCGGCGTTTTTCTCGGGCTTAACGGCCTTGTCATAAAGAGCCATGGCGGCACCAGCGCCATAGGATTTGCCAATGCTATCGAGCTTGGCGTCAATATGGCGCGTTTTGATATGGTGGCGAAAATCGCAAGAGATATTGACTTGTCCCACAAGGTGGATACGGTGCCGGCTGACAAGTCAGCAAAAAGGGCGGCGAAAACTTGAAAACTTACCGTTCGGTTGTGCGCGGGACAGGTTCATACCTGCCGGCCAGAATCGTGACCAATGATGAACTGGCAGCCTCGGTTGACACCAGCGACGCCTGGATTGTCGAGCGCACCGGTATCCGCGAGCGCCGCATCGCGGCGGATGATGAATTCACCTCAACCCTGGGGCTTGAAGCTGCGCGCCGGGCGCTTGATCACGCCGGCATGAAGGCGGACGAGATCGAACTGATCATTCTGGCGACCTCCACCCCCGATTATACCTTTCCGGCAACCGCAACCGCGATCCAGAACGGTCTGGGCATCACCCACGGCGTTGCTTTTGATTTGCAGGCGGTTTGCAGCGGATTTGTGTTTGCGCTGGCGACGGCGGATAATTTTTTGAAATGCGGCCAGTACAAAACGGCGCTGGTTATCGGCTCGGAAACCTTCTCGCGCATTCTTGACTGGGATGACCGCTCGACCTGCATCCTGTTTGGCGACGGGGCGGGGGCCGTTATTCTGGAGGCGCGCGAGAGCGGCGGCGAGGTCAATCCGCGCGGGGTTATATCAACCCATATCCATTCCGACGGGCGCTACCGCGACAAGCTCTATGTCGATGGCGGTGTCTCGAAAACCGGAACAATCGGGCATCTTCGCATGCAGGGCCGTGATGTTTTCCGCCATGCCGTGGTGAACATTGCCGCCTGCATAACCGAGGCGCTTGAGGCGTCAGGGCTCAAAGCGGATGATATCGACTGGTTCGTGCCGCATCAGGCCAATAAGCGAATCCTTGATGGGACCGCCCGCAAGATTGGACTGGCGCCTGAAAAAATTGTCATAACCCTTGATAAACATGGTAATACTTCCGCAGCTTCCATTCCCCTGGCGCTGGACGAGGCGGTAAAGGACGGCCGGGTGAAAACCGGTGATCTGGTACTTCTGGAGGCCATGGGCGGCGGCTTTACCTGGGGTTCGGCGCTCATCAGATGGTAACAGTCTTGTGCTTTGCCCAGAAATTCCTTAAATCGCATTGATTTTTATGGCATATTCGGGAATAATGAATTCAAAATGCCTGAAGGGGGGGCAAACAGGTTATGGAAAAAAGTACACTGACGCGTGCTGACCTTGCCGAAGCCATTTATCAGGAAGTGGGGTTGTCGCGCAGCGAATCGGCCGCATTGGTTGAATTTCTGATCGAGGAAATTCTGTCTTCGCTGGAAAAGGGCGGCGATGTTAAAATATCCTCATTCGGTAATTTCATCGTGCGCGACAAGAAAGCCCGCATCGGCAGGAACCCGAAAACCGGTGAAGAAGTGACCATCACGCCGCGCCGGGTGCTCTCGTTCCGCCCCAGCCAGGTCCTCAAACAGAAAGTTGACGAGGGAAACAAATCGGCTTGAGCCTGGATGAGAGCAATGGCGGGACACAGTAAGCTGGAGGCCAGTTTTGGATAAATCACCCGACGCCTTTCGCACAATCAGTGAAGTTGCCGACGATCTTGACGTGCCGCAGCATGTATTGCGCTTCTGGGAAAGCAAATTTCATCAGATAAAACCTCTGAAACGTGGCGGTGGCCGGCGTTATTACCGCCCCGCCGATGTTGATCTTCTGCGCGGCATAAAACAGCTTCTTTACGGCGATGGCTACACCATAAAGGGGGTGCAGAAGATTTTGCGCGAGCAGGGCGTGGTCTATGCCCAGACAATATGGGGCGGGCAGGAGGAAAAATCCGGCGCCAAGGCCCCCGAAGCTGAGCAAAAACAAACCGCGGCGCGGCCAGTTCAAAAAACGCCAGGGCCTGTCAGGGAGGCCCCGCCCCGGAGCGCGGCTGCGCCCGAAACACCGCCGGCGGCTGTTCAGGGGCTTGACGCCAATCGGTCCCGTCTTTTGAAAGCGGCGCTGTTTGAGCTTTCCGAGATCAAGCTGCTGCTGGAATCGGCGCCGCAAAAACCTTGAAGTCTCACAAAAACTTTACTCTTTCTTAGCCAAGACTGCCTAGCCTTTACCCTTGATTCATCTTGATGCGTAAAGGGTTGCGGGTTTATGGCATTTGATAGTTGCGTTAAAAAGCACCGGCTCGTTCTGGTCGCGGCTTTGTTCATTGCATTCCTCATCAACTTCACCGACGACGCCGCGGCAAGGCCCGAACTGGCCTCACTGGTCGTGGATGGATATAGCGGCAAGGTGCTTTTTGCGCGAAAGGCCGATGCGCGGCGCTATCCTGCCTCCCTGACCAAGATCATGACGCTCTATATCCTGTTTGAGGAAATGAGAAAACGGCGCATCAGCAAGCATACGCTCATGCGTTTTTCACGCCGCGCCGCCGCGCAGCAACCCTCAAAACTCGGCTTGCGCGCAGGTTCAAAAATCCGCGCCATCCACGCCATCAAGGCTCTGGTGACCAAATCCGCCAATGATGTCGCCGTGGTTGTCGCCGAGCATATTTCCGGCTCGGAATATAAATTCGCCCGGCGCATGACCCGCACGGCGCGCAAGCTGGGCATGAGCCGGACAGTTTTTCGCAATGCATCGGGACTGCCGGACCGCAAACAGGTCACCACCGCGCGCGACATGCCCTCCCTTTCCCGCGCCATTCAGCGCGATTTTCCGGAATATTTTCATTATTTCAAAATCCGCAGTTTCAGCTACAAGGGGCGTAAATACCGCAATCACAACCGTCTGCTGGGCCGTTATCAGGGCATGGAAGGGATCAAGACCGGTTATACCCGCGCCGCCGGTTTTAATCTGACAACCTCGGTTAAAATCAACAACCGCCATATCATCGCCGCGGTGCTGGGCGGTAAAACCGGCAAGGCGCGCGATGCCTATATGCGCTATGTTCTGGACCGCTCCTTGCCAAGGGCGGCGCGATTGACCCCGGCCAAGCTCAGAGCCAAAAAACGGCGTCTGGCCAGAGCGAAAACCAGATCAAATTCGGACCGCCATACCGTCAAACTGCTGCGCAGAAGCGTTGAGACATCGCTGGAGGACCGCTCGCTCGACGCCAAGATTGCGGCGATTATCGACAAGCCCGTGGTCTTGAGTTCCGTAGTCCGTACCGCGAGTATCACCGATACCGGCAAGGCGCTGGAACAAGGCAGCCGCAAATCCGATGACAAGCCCGCCATAACCCCGCGCCGCGCGCCGCGCGCGCCCTCGCGCCGCGTTGTTACCGCCAACACGTCTGTTGCCGCCAACACGTCGCCGTGGAATATTCAGGTTGGGGCTTACAGTTACAAGGAGCAGGCCATGAACCGCATCGCCGCGGTCAAACGCGCCGCCGCCTGGATCCTCAAGGGCCGCACCGGTTTCGCCATGGAAGTCAACAAGGGCGAAAAGACCTTTTACCGCGCCCGTTTCGGGCTTGATAACAAGCGTGTCGCCTCTCTGGCATGCAAAAATCTGAAACGCAAATCCATCCCCTGCATCGTTTTGCAGAACTAGAGCACTTCCGGAAAAGTGGGAACCGGTTTTCCGATAAGAAGTGCGGCA
>CAZIVB010000008.1:0-26552 GCA_964542565.1 uncultured Hyphomicrobiales bacterium
ATGAGGAGGCCGGTCTGGCGGCGGATGGTGTCGGGGACCTTGTCATCGCGCGGGATAATGCCGGCCAGCGGCGGCGAGAAATTCAAAAAAGCTTCACAGGCGCGGAGCAGCGAGGCATAGGCCTGCTCGCCGTCGCGGGTGTTGTTGGCCATATTCACGACGACGCGGATGTCCGATGAAGGATCGCGCAAAACGAGAAGCTTGATCAGGGCATAGGCGTCGGTCAGCGAGGTGGGCTCGTTGGTGATGACCACAAGGGTGGTTCCGGGCAGGGCGCAAAAGCTGGTGACGGTGCGGTCGAGCCCGGCGCCGATATCGACGATGGTGCGGTCATATTGCGCCGAGGCGAGAACGAGGCCGCGGCGCAGGCGGTTGATCTCGCTCAAATTCAACTCGCTGAGCGCGCCCGAGCCCGAGCGTCCGGCAAGCAGGTGGATATTGCCCTCGCCGCGCGAATTGCCGCCGACATTCTGGGTGGCGGCATTCAGCGCGATCCGGCCCGATATGACATCGGCCAGCGAATAACGGGCCGAGGCGCCAAGCTGGACATCGGCATTGGCAAGGCCAAGATCGCCGTCAAAGAGCAGGATTTTGCGCTTGGTCAGCGCCAGGCACTGGGCCAGGGTGATGGCGAACCAGGTTTTGCCGACGCCGCCCTTGCCCGAGGCGACTTTTAAAAGGCTTGGACCGCTTGCGGGCGGGGTGGCCGGGAATACCGGAAATCGGTGAATCTTTTTCATCATGATCCATAAGCCTTCAAATGGGGGTTCATATGGGTTTGCTCGCCAATCTGGGCCATTTTCGGCCGCTCATGGGGCTCCAGCAGATATTGCGCCAGCATATCGGCGCCGGGGCTCTCCAGCCCGTCGGCAAAATAGGGGGTGCGGCTGATGGCGCTCAAGGAAAGCCCCAGTTCAAAAATGGCGCCGAGAATGCCGCCCGCGCGGCGCACGGTATCAAGTTTGGTGAGCACAATCGATTTGACGCCAAGGGCGGTAAAGGCCGAGGCCTGATCCAGCGCGTCCTCACCGCCGGTGGCGGCATCCATGACCAGCACCTTGCTGATCGGAGTGACTTTTTCCGCCTGCGCCAGACAATGGGCCAAACGCTCCATTTCGGCCAGGTCATAGGGGTTGGCCGAGGGGGTGTCGATGAAACAGGGCTGGCCGGGGGCCTCGTTAAGGGATTTGATGAGTTTTTCACCGATCTCCTGCGGCGATTTGATTAAAGTGGAACGGCGGCCAAGCAAGGTGGCGAGAGCGGCGGCCTGTCCGGCGGCCCCGGTGCGGATGCTGTCAAGGCTGATCATGGCGGGGCTTTTATCCGCCAGAACGCAGCGGGCGGCGGCTTTGGTCCATAGCGAGGTCTTGCCCGCGCCCGGCGGGCCCATGAACAAGACCGGCGTTGGCGGGAAAACCGGCAGCGGCGAGAACAAGAAATGCGAGTTCAGGCTTTCCGACAGCGCCGAGATGATGTCGGGGCGCTCGCTGGCGATGGAGGTGCTGATGAGGGATTCGCGCAGGCGGCCGGGAATGCCGCGCAAGACCAGCACTTCGCGCAACTGGCTGGCGTTCCAGTTTTGCTGCGCTTGCGGGCGCGGGGCCGATGCGCCCTGAACGCCAAACGCCGCCGGCATGGTCTCGGCGTCGAGCCGCGCTTTCAGGCGCTTGTCGAAAGCGCCGTTATCGGCCGACGGGGCCTCTGAAGCGGCGCGCAACTCGATCGTGCCGTCGGCGCGGTCAAAAGACGAGATGATGATGGCGTCATCGCCCAGTTCGGTTCGCACCTTGCGCATTGCGTCCGCCATGTCTTTTCCGATACAGCTTTTAATCCGCATGATGGGTGTTCCTATGGTTGGGGAGGGCAGGAGCTTTGGGTGTCATTACAAAACCCCCATGGATTTGAGTTTGATATGCGGGTGAATCTCGTTTTGCGAGATCACGGCGGTCTGGGAGCGGAAGCGCTCGATAATCGAGTGAACGAAGGGCCGCGCGGCGGCGCTGGTGAGCAGGACGGGGGTTTCGCCTTCCCGGGCGGCTTTTTCAAATTCTTCGCGGACGGATGTGATGAATTCGGAAATCTGGCTGGGGGCCATGGCGAGCTGGCGCTCTTCGCCGTCGCCGATAATGCTTTCGGCAAAGCGCTGTTCCCAGTTTGGCGATAATGAAATCAGGGGCAGATAACCCTCAGGGCTAAGATACGCGGCGCAAATCTGGCGTGAGAGCCGCGCCCGGACATGCTCGGTGATGGCGGCGACCGACTGGGTGAAGCCGGTGGCCTCGGCAATGCCCTCAAGGATGGTCAGAAGATCGCGGATGGAGACGCGCTCGTTCAGCAGGTTTTGCAACACGCGCTGAATGCCGGTGATGGTGATCTGGCCCGGCACGATCTCCTCCACCAGCTTGGCGTGATATTCGGGCAGATCGTCAAGCAGCTTGCGCACTTCGGCGTAAGAGAGAAGTTCCGCCATGTTGTTTTTGAGCAGCTCGGTCAGATGGGTCGCCAGCACGGTGGGGGCATCGACAACAGTATAGCCCTTAAAGGAGGCGTCATCTTTAAGATTGCTCTCGATCCAGGTTGCGGGCAGGCCGAAGGAGGGCTCGGTGGTGTGCTTGCCCGGCATATCGACCTGTCCGCCGGCGGGGTCCATGGCCATGAACTGGTTGGGAACAAGCTCGCCTTTGCCGGCATCGACTTCCTTGATCTTGATAACGTAGGTGTTGGATTCAAGCTGCATGTTGTCGAGAATGCGCACCGAAGGCATGACAAAACCCATATCGCCGGCGAGCTGGCGGCGCAGGGCCTTGATCTGGCCGGTCAGCTTGTCGCCGTCGCTGCCGTTGATCAGGGGCAGCAGGCCATAGCCAAGCTCAAGGCGCAGCTCATCCATATGCAGGGCGGTGGAAATGGGCTCTTCGACGGCTTCGGCGGCTTTTTCCTCCTCTATCGCCGCCTCGGAGACTTTCAGGGCCGCGGCATCCGTTCGGCTCTTGGTGGCGCGCCAGGCCAGGGTTCCGGCTCCGGCGGACAGGGCCAGAAACGGGATCATCGGAATGCCGGGCAGGATTGCCATGACGCCCATGACGACCGATGACATGCCCAGCGCCTTGGGGTAGCTGGAAAGCTGGTTGATAAAGGCCTGATCGGCCGCGCCGGCGACACCGGCCTTGGAGACCAGCAGACCGGCGGCCATGGAGACGATAAGGGCCGGGATCTGGCTGACCAGACCATCGCCGACGGTGAGCAGGGTATAGCTGGCGCCGGCATCGGCAATCGACATGTCCATCTGGGCGACGCCGATGATCATGCCGCCGATGATATTGATAAAGGTGATGAGCAAACCGGCGATAGCGTCGCCGCGGACAAATTTCGAGGCGCCGTCCATGGCGCCAAAAAAGGCGGATTCATCTTCCAGATTGCGCCGTCTGGTGCGGGCCTCGTCTTCATTGATCAGTCCGGCGGACAAATCGGCGTCAATCGCCATCTGCTTGCCGGGCATGGCGTCAAGGGTGAAACGGGCGGCAACCTCCGCGATGCGGCCGGAACCCTTGGTGATAACAATGAAATTGACCAGAACAAGGATCGAGAACACGATTATGCCGATGACGAAATTGCCCTGCATGACAAAATTGCCAAAGGCCTGAATCACCTGCCCCGCCGCATCGGTGCCTTCATGGCCATGGGCCAGAATGAGGCGGGTCGAGGCCAGATTCAGCGACAGGCGCAGCATGGTGGCAACAAGCAAAACGGTGGGGAAAGCGGAAAACTCCAGCGCTTTTTGGATGAACAGGGAGGTCATCAGCACCAGGACCGAAAAGATTATCGAGATCGCCAGCAGAAAATCCAGCACCATCGCCGGCATGGGCATGATGAGGACAACCAGAATCATGATGATGCCGAAGGCAAAGGCGATATCGGGCCGGCCGGCCATTTTTCCGATATTGCCAAGGCTGCCAAGGATGGGGAAACCACTGGCCGGGCCAGGCGCTTTTACAACCTCGGTGTTGCGCTCGGGGGCGGCGTCGGTCAGTGCCATCGGCTGCATTCTCCGATATGTTGATCCGGTTTCATCCGTTTAATCTTCCTGTCCTGGAGCATCGTTCATTCACTTGCGTTCACTCACCATGCTCTATCTATTTGTTGTCGTTCAACTTATCTGCATGCAAGTGATTTCACCTGAATGCAGGTTGATCTAGTAGGCCGCATTGCGCATCACGTGGCCGGGTCCTGTTCCCGGCGCGGTAATCGCCATCCCCTCCTCGCCGTACTGACGCAATTTGTTGCGCAGGGTGCGGATGGAAATGCCGAGAATATTGGCCGCATGGGTGCGGTTTCCCAGACAATGATCGAGGGTTTCAAGAATAAGATCGCATTCCACCTGCGCCACGGTGCGGCCGACAAGATTGCGGGTCACGGTTTCCGCCGTGGCGGCGGCAAGCGAGGCGGCGGCGGTGCCGGTCGTGGCCATCGCGCCGCCATCGGGCATACGGATGGCGCTTTCGTCGATTTCAGGACCGGCGGCGAGAAGAACCGCCCGGTGCATGGTGTTTTCCAGCTCGCGCACATTGCCCGGCCAGGGGTTTGAGGTGATGGCCTGGCGGGCTTTTTTCGACAAGGGGCGATCAGGCAGGGAGTTGGATTTTGAGTACAGGGAAATAAAGTGATCCGCCAGCGCCAGAATGTCGCCGGGGCGCTCGCGCAGCGGCGGGATGACCAGATTGATAACGTTGAGGCGGTAGAGCAGGTCTTCGCGGAATGAGCCCTCACGCACGGCGGCGAGCAAATCGCGGTTCGAGGTGGCGATGATACGGATATTGACCGGCACGGGTTTGCGCCCTCCCACCCGGTCGATCACCCGTTCCTGAATGGCGCGCAGCAATTTGGCCTGAAGGCGCACATCCATTTCGCTGATCTCGTCAAGCAGCAATGTGCCGCCATCGGCTTCTTCAAATTTGCCGGTGCGGCGGGCATGGGCACCGGTGAAGGCGCCTTTTTCATGACCGAAAAGTTCGGATTCGAGCAGGTTTTCCGGGATTGCGGCGCAGTTGACGGAAATAAACGCCTTGTCGTTGCGGGTGGACTGGCGGTGAACATGGCGGGCGATGACCTCCTTGCCGACGCCCGATTCGCCGGTGACGAGAATGCTGGCCTCGGATTTGGCGACCTGATTGGCCAGTTGCACCACATTGGCCATGATCTCGTCGCGGTAGATGAGGGCAAAACCTTCATCGGCAACGGCGGCCAGAATGGCGGCGATGATTTCGGGGTCGGGGGGAAGCGGGATATATTCCTTGGCCCCGGCGCGAATGGCCCGGACGGCGGCGCGGGCGTCATTTCTGACGCCGCAGGCGACGATGGGGACATGGATGCGTTCAAGCTCCAGTTTGGCCACCAGGGCGGTGATATCCAGAGCGACATCGACCATAAGCAGATCAGCCCCCCTGCCGCCGCGCAGAATGGTCACGGCCTCGTCAAGGGAGGCGGCGTGCAAAACCTTCGCGCCTCTATCCAGGGCGATCTTTGAAGCGACCGAGAGTTGGCCATCCAGTCCGCCGACAATTAACAATCTCATGTTACAGGCTCCTAATCGGCTTTGATGATTTCCGTCATGGTCACGCCAAGACGGTTTTCCACGATGACCACCTCGCCGCGGGCGACAAGGCGGTCGTTGATATAGACATCGATGGGCTCGCCGACCTTGCGGTCAAGCTCGACGATGGTGCCCTCATTCAGCTTGAGCAAATCGCTCACTTCCATTTGCGAGCGCCCCAAAACGGCCGAAACCTTTACCGGGACATCGAAAACAGCCAGCAGATCGGAGGCCGTGCGCGGGCCGGCCGGCGTTCTGGGTCCGGCCGGATGATCCGACGCGGACGGGGCCTCTTCGTTCAGTTCGGGAAGATCAATGCCTTGTTCTTCCGCCGATACGTCTTCGGTATCGCTCATTCGTCTTCTCCTTCAACTTCAGGCCCGGTTTTTGTGCCGCTCAGCTCATCGCCGGCGGTTTGGGGCGCCTGCATTGCCTTTATGTGGCGCCCGACCGCATTGGTTATGATGTTCTCAAGCGCGGCCTGATCGCGTTCAATTCCGCCATCGGCCCATTCGATCTTGCAATCGCCGGGCGGCATGCCGGGCTCGGCCAGAATCATGATCTTGCCGTCAAATCCGCGCTCGGCGACATAGCTGTCGACCCTTTCGCGCAACTGACCGGCCAGGCCCTCATTGATGCGGATGACGATATGCGGCGCGGCACTCAGATGCGAGAGGCACTCATCGAGCAGGTTCTGGGTTTCCGCCAGGGGCGATCTGGCGATCAGGGCCGGGCTGAGTTTGGCGGCAATCTGCAAGGCAAGCTTGCCGGCTTCGGCGCGAATCTGGCCGATCTTGCCGCTCAGTTGCGAATTCAGGCCTTCGATCTGATCCGTGATCAGGCGCAACTCGGCGGCGAGCAGGTTTTCCGATGCGCTGCGGGCTTCCTCCAGAGCGGCGGCATGACCTTCACGGTAAGATTTTTCTTTCGCCATCTTCATCTCATGTTCTGAAAAGGTGATCTCTTCAGGTTCATCATCCCTGCGGGCGCCGGGCATCGCGAAGCCGGTGTCAAAGTTGAATTTCAGCGGTGCCGCCATCTTAATTCTTCCATCTGGACCCTGAAGGTCCCGTTTGCTGTTGCGCTCAGGTGCCGGTTTTGGGGAAACATTCCCGTTTTGCATGGCTCAGGCGCGGGTTAATAAATCAATTCGTCATCGCCCTTGTTCTTGACGATCATAATTTCACCCTTGGCGGCCAGATCCTTGGCGACATTGACCATCATGGTCTGGGATTCATCCACATCGCGCAGGCGAACCGGCCCCAGAACCTCCATATCCTCGCGCAGCATCTTGCCGGCGCGTTCGGACATGTTCTTGAAGAAGAAGTCGCGGGTTTCATCCGATGCGCCCTTGAGGGCAATGGCCAGCTTGTCCTTGTCCACATTGCGCAGCAGGGTCTGGACCGAAGCGGAATCGAGATTGGCGAGATCGTTAAAGGTGAACATCAGGGATTTGATCCGCTCGGCGGATTCGCGGTCGTTTTCTTCCAGTGAAGTCAGGAAACGGCTTTCCGTCTGGCGGTCAAAGCTGTTGAAAATCTCGGCCATGATTTCATGCGCGTCGCGGCGGCTGGTCTGGGCCAGTGACGACATGAACTCGGAGCGCAGGGTCATCTCGACCTTTTCAAGAATATCCTTTTGCACCGCTTCCATGCGCAACATGCGCTCAATGACCTCAAAGGCGAAATCTTCGGGTAAAAGCCCCAGGACGCGGGCGGCATGCTCGGGGCGGATTTTGGACAGCACCACGGCAACCGTTTGCGGGTATTCGTTTTTCAGATAATTGGCGAGAACGACCTCCTGAACATTGGAGAGCTTTTCCCACATATTGCGCCCGGCGGGACCGCGGATTTCTTCCATCACGGCGCCGACGCGTTCTTCGGGCAGGAACTGGGAAAGCAGGCGTTCGGTGGATTCAAAACTGCCCAGAACGGCGCCGCTGGCGGACATTTTGGAGACAAAATCCATCAGCAGTTCCTCAACCATTTCCGAATCCACATTGCCCAGGGTGGACATGGCGAGGGAAAGCTCCTTGATTTCCTCATCATCGAGCAGTTCCCAGATTTCGGAACCGAATTCCTTGCCAAGCGAAAGCATCAGCACGGCGGAGCGTTGCAATCCGGAAATTTCCGCGGCGGGTTTTGTCGGGGTCAAATTCGGCATGATGTTATCTGGACCTCATATTGACAGGTTCGCTCATCCATTGACGGATAATGGTCACGGCCTCTTGCGGATTTCCCTTGACAATCTCCCCGACCTTGCGAACCGAATTTTCCTGCAATTCACCGGCGACCTTGGCGACATCAATCATGTCTGAAACCGGATTTAACTGGGTTCCTTCGGGACCGGGCAGGGCGGTCATTCCCTCGGGCGCTGCCACGGGTTCGCCGTCGGGACCGGCAATCATTCTTGTCTCGCCTTCGGCGCGTTCCCCCTCATCAAGCAACAGGCCTTCCGGGGTCACGATCCGGTTGACCAGGGGGCGCACGACAAAGAACAAAAGCAGCAGGGCAATCAGGAACAAACCGCCGATCTGGGCCAGATAGAAGTAATCCTCCTTGTCGAGACCAAGAAAGGGTTCGGCGACCGGTTCGGCAAGTTTGGGCTTTGCTCCGGGAGCAAAACGCAGATTGGCCACTTCAACGACATCGCCGCGGGCGCGGTCAAAACCGATGGCGGAGCGCACGAGCGCGGCGATCTGGTCCAGTTGCTCGCGCGGGCGCGGCGCATAGACAACCTCGCCATTGGCATTCTGGGTCAGGATGCCATCGACAAGCACGGCAACCGAGAGCTTCTTGATGCGGCCGGCCCTCTGGATTACGGTCTTGCTGGTATTTGATATTTCATAATTGATGGTTTCCTCGGCGCGGTTCTGGTCCTCGCTGGATTTGGCGCCGTTGCTGTTTGCGCCTCCGGCATTGGGAAGCTCGTTGCCAACCGATGTCGTGCCGTCATTATTGGAGTTGCGCGAGGCGGAGGTTTCTTCCTTGGAGCGGGTGGAGCGCACGACCTGACCATCAGGATCAAAGGTTTTGGAAACTTCCGTGATCTGGTTGAGATCAAGTTCGGCGCTGACCTGAACCCGGACATTGCCCGGTCCGACAATGCTGGCGACAATATCGGCGATCTTGGTTTTGAGCCGGGTCTGGAGCGCGATTGTCTTTTCTTCCAGCGAATTGGCGGCAAACATGTCGCTCTCGCCGTCAACACCGCTGGCCAGCAATTTTCCCTGCCCGTCAACAATCGAGACGTTTTCAGGCTTTAACCCTTCCACCGCCGCGGCGGTGAGATGCTGAATGGCCTTGATCTGGCCCTGATGCAGGGCGCCGCGCATGGCCAGAACGATGGAGGCTGTCGGTTTTGTCTTGTTGTCGGCAAAAAGCTGCTTTTCCGGCAGAACCAGATGAACCCTGGCCATTTTGACATTGTTGATGGAGCGGATTGTGCGGGCCAGTTCGCCCTCAAGGGCGCGCAGATGATTGATGTTCTGGACAAAGCTTGTCGTTCCCAGACCGTCGGCCTTGTCGAAAATTTCATACCCGACGGAGCCGCCGACGGGCAGACCCTCACCCGCCAGTTTCATGCGCAGGCGCAAAACCCTTGATTTGGGCACCAGAACGGTGGCGCCGTTGCCGCGCAGCTCGAAAGGCACATTCATGCTTTCAAGCTGGGCGGCGATGGACGATGAGTCCTCGATGGAGAGATCCGAGAACATGACGCTCATCTGGGGCTGGGAAAGCCGGGTGATCATGAAGGCGAAGAACCCCACCAGCGTCAGCGCGACGGCAACCATCGCCGTCAGGCGGGCCGCCCCCAGTGATCTGATAAATTGTGCAAACCCGTTCAAGGCCTGTTGACTCCATTTTTACCAAACGCATTTCCCCCCGCCATTGATTCGGCGGGGAAATGGCTGTTTTTGTCCTGATTTCCCGGGCCGGCGCGATGTGTGAAGTCAATGCCAGAGACGTGGGAAACCAGGACTAGGCAAAAATTACCCATCCAGTCGTAAACAAGTGATTAAGAAAATGATTTATCTGGCAGGAAATGGAACAGTTGCCAAACCTGCGGGCGCGCCGGAAGCGGGCGGCAGCAGCAAAAAGTAAGGCGTCCGGCTGGGGGGAAGCCGGACGCCTGGCGCCTTTTTGCGCTTTTACGCCGGGAGGGGAAAATCCGGCGGGGCGGTTGCCTGTGCAACATCGCCCAGCGGGGGAACTGTCGATGGCACGTCGTGACAACCGTCTACACTGTGAAGATAGGAAGGGATTTGGGCGAATTCAATGGTAAAAGTGTTGTTTTGCCACCGTCTCGCGAATTTGTGATTGCAGCGCTAACTACATATACCCAATGTGGTTTTGAAACGCCGCAGCGCAAGGTCGGGGTGTGCTTTTTGCTCGGTGTAAATATCTATTGAGAATTATTATTATATATTGACTCCGTCATATAATGTGCTATCTAAGTATCCTGCTATTAATAATGACTGTCAACTGGATATAGCAAACCGGATGAAATCATGACCGCACAAGCTGCACGTTCACATGCCTTTCCGCTCGCCCTGGCGGGCGAGGGCGAGGATGTCCGTATTTTTTCGTTCAAGGGCGGCAAGGGGCTGAGTTACAAGCTGATGGATCTGGGGCTGTCCATCGGTTCGTGCCTGCGCGTCATTCAGCGCCGTCCGGGCGGCGCGCTGGTTGTGGCGCGCGATAATCTCCGGGTGGCGCTGGGCGAGGGCATGGCGCAAAAAGTGGTGGTGGCGCTGTGTGACGAGTCTTCACGCCCAGGGGCCTGAAAATGAAGGATTGCTGTTCAAACGGGAAATGCCAGCCCCTTGAGATTCAGGACGGTGATCTGACAATCGGCATTGCGGGCAATCCCAATTGCGGCAAGACGACATTATTCAACAATCTGACCGGTGCGCGCCAGAAGGTGGGAAACTGGCCCGGGGTTACGGTTGACCGCAAGGAAGGCGTTTACCGCGATCAGGCGGGCGTCATCAAGGTTGTCGATCTGCCCGGCGTTTATACGCTGGGGGTCTTGCCCGGCATGGAATCTGAATCGCTCGATGAAAAGCTGGCGCGCGATTATATTCTCTCGGGCGAGGTGGATGTTATCGTCAATATTATTGACGCCAGCAATCTGGAGCGAAACCTTTACCTTACATCGCAGATGATCGAAATGCGCCAGCCGATGATTGTGGTGCTGAACATGCTGGATATGGCGGCGGCGCAGGGGATTAGCATTGATCCGCAGGCGCTCTCGCACCGGCTCGGCTGCCCGGTTGTCGAGATGGTGGCGGTCAAGGGCCGGGGCATCGCCGGGCTGATTTCAGCCGTGCGCGAACTGGCGGCGAGGCGGCAGCCTCCTACGGCGCAAATACCCTACTCTGCCGCGGTTGAGCGTCTGATCGGGGAGATTGCGCCGGAACTTGTCTCCATTGCTGATCAGGCCGGTGTTGATAATCGCTGGCTGACGGTGCGTTTTATTGAAGGCGATGATCTGGCGCGCAAACTGGTCAACGGGGCGGATACCGCATCGTTAACGGCAAAAATTGCGGCGCTTGAGGCGGAGCAGGGCGAGGATTGCGATATTCTTGTTGCCGATGGCCGTTTTTCCTTTGCGCATGAGACGGTGGCGGCGGCCTCGAAAGTTTCGGGCAAGGCCGCGAGACGCACATCCGACATGCTGGACAAGGTTGTGCTGAGCGCCTGGGTCGGACCGGCGATTTTTCTTGGCCTGATGTATCTGATGTTCATGTTCACGATCAATCTGGGCGGGGCATTTATCGATTTTTTCGACATTGCCGCCGGGGCGGTTTTTGTCGATGGGGTAAAAGCGCTGCTGGCCATGGCCGGCGCGCCGCAATGGCTCGGCGTTTTGCTGGCCGATGGCTTTGGCGGCGGCATCCGGGTGGTGGCGACGTTTATTCCGATCATCGGCTTTTTGTATCTGTTTATGTCGGTGCTTGAGGATTCGGGCTATATGGCGCGGGCCGCCTTTCTCATGGACCGTCTGATGCGCATTGTCGGGTTGCCCGGTAAGGCGTTTGTGCCGCTGATTGTCGGCTTTGGCTGCAATGTGCCCTCGATCATGGCGACCCGCACCCTGGACAAGGAACGCGACCGGCTGATGACGGTGATGATGTCGCCGTTTATGTCCTGCGGCGCAAGATTGACGGTTTATGCCCTGTTTGCCGCCGCCTTTTTCCCCAATGGCGGGCAGAATATCGTCTTTTTGCTCTATCTCATCGGCATTGCTGCTGCGATCGGCACCGGATTACTGCTGAAAACGACGATTTTAAAGGGCGAGACCACGCCTTTTGTCATGGAACTGCCGCCCTATCATCTGCCGCGGTTGAAGGATTTGTTTATCCATAGCTGGATCCGCCTCAAAAGCTTTATTTTCGGCGCCGGCAAAATCATCGTGATGGTGGTTATGGTGCTGAGTTTCCTCAATTCGCTCGGCACCAACGGATCGTTCGGAAATGAAGATAGCGACAAATCGGTGCTCAGCGCCATTGGCCGCACAATCGTTCCGGTTTTCGCCCCCATGGGCATCAGTCAGGACAACTGGCCGGCAACCGTGGGGATTTTCTCCGGTATTTTCGCCAAGGAGGCGGTGGTCGGCACGCTCGATTCGCTCTATTCCAGTCTGGAGAGGACAAACGGAGCGGGCAAAAAAACTGAACCGGAAGATTTTGACCTGATGGCAAAACTCGGCGAAGCGGTGAGTTCAATCGGCGTTAACCTGAAGGCGCTGGGCGATTCGCTCGCCGATCCGCTGGGGATGGGGATCGTGCGATCTGATTCGCAAATTGCTGCGGCCGAGGCGCAGGCGGTTTCCATCGGTACTTTCGGCGCCATGGTGCAGCGCTTTGATGGCAAAATCGGTGCCTTTGCCTATTTGCTGTTCCTGCTGCTTTATTTCCCCTGCGTGGCGGCGATGGGGGCGGTCAGAAATGAGGCGGGAACGCGCTGGGCGCTCTTTACCGGCCTGTGGACCACGGGGCTGGCCTATACGGTTGCGGTGATCTTTTACCAGGGCGCCACTTTTGCGCGCCATCCGGGATCATCCGCGCTCTGGATCGCGGGTCTGAGCGGGCTGATGCTGGCTTTCATTTTCTATTTGCGCCGGGTGGGACAGGCAAAAGGCCTTGGACCGGACGCCACATTTGCCGGGTAGCCAGATGCTTTTATCGCAGTTGAATGCGTATTTTGCTGAGCACAAACGGGCCTGTATGGCTGATCTTGCGGCGCATTTCGACGCCCAGCCCGAGGCTCTGCGCGGAATGCTTGATCTGCTGATCGCCAAGGGGCGCATCAAACGCATCCGGGCACAGATCAATTGCGGCGCTTGCAGCAAATGCGATCCGCAACAGCTTGAAATCTACCAGTGGCGCGCAGATTGAACTTTGCAATTTCAGGGCTTTGCTGATACTTCGTGTTTCAAATTCAAAAGCCTTGATAGTGCAGGAGTGGTTATGAGCGAAACCTACAGAAAGGATTATCCCGTTTCCTGGGATCAGATGCACCGGGATGCGCGGGCGCTGGCCTGGCGGCTGGGGGAGATGAAAAACTGGAAGGCGGTGGTCTGCATCACCCGCGGCGGTCTGGTGCCGGCGGCGATCATTGCGCGCGAGCTTGATATACGGCTGATTGATACGATCTGCATAGCCTCTTATCGCGGCAAGCGGGCGCAGTCCGTCGGTACGATGCACACTTTAAAAGGCGTTGCGGCCGAGATTCTCGCAAAGGTGGCGGAGGAGGATATCCTGATGATCGATGATCTGGTGGATACCGGCGGCACGGCGCGGGTTATCCGCAAGATGCTGCCCAATGCGCATCTGGCGACAATTTACGCCAAACCGGCCGGGCGGCCTCTGGTGGATACATTTGTCACGGAAGTTTCCCAGGATACCTGGATTTATCTGCCCTGGGATCTGGAGCTGAAATTCGCCACGCCGATCGCTGGCGACTGAGGCCCGGGAACAGCGCATTTACCCTGTTGCAAAGAAGGGGTTTGCCTGAAAGGTTAATAAATTCTAAAAGAGGGGGGAGAGGTCTTTAAAGTTATCTGCGATCACGTTGTGCGGCTGTGGCGGACGTAAAAGGGCGTGAGAAGGACGGCAAGTGAGAGAACAGGATCAAAAAACGGCCAGACCGGCGCCAAGCGGGCGCCTGAAGGCGGCCATCCGCGAGGCGCGTATGACGCAGGCCGAGCATTCCGACGCCATGGCGGATATGCGGGCGGCGGATATGGCGCATCTTGAGCTTCTGGGCGAGGAGCTTAAGCCGGTTCTGGACGAATTGCCGCCGCATGCGGATCAGTTTGATTTCCAGATTATTGCCGGCGAGCAGCCGCGCATGTGGATAGACATGCTGGCCTATGTGCGCATGGGCCGCGACCGGCGCACCTATCAGGTGATGAAGTCAACCCGCACCGGGCGCAAGGTCCTGTTTGAAAGCGCCGATGTGGCGCAAACCGGCAAACATGTCACCGATTATATCGCGCATCAGGTCATTGAGCGCGAAAAAGCGATTGCGGCCGAAGAGGAAATCGAGGCGGCAGAGGCGGCAAAGCGGCGCGAGACGGGCGGTTACCGCAATCTGACCTCTTTTGTCCTGGGCTTTGTTCTGGGCGGCGCGGCGGTCATACTGATCCGGTGGCTGATCAATTCCGGGCTGATATAGAACCGGCCAGGTTCTGAAAAAACCCCTTTAACATTACTTTGTTACAAATTGTAACACCAATTGAATTGGCGCCTGGCGGCGGGGCTGCTATGAGCACGGTATTGGGTGATTGGAAGTCCGCCGGCATCTGCCGGGCGGATGGGGCATTTGAAGGAGCCGTCCGGCTTCGGGTTAAATCTGATCATTCGTTCTTGAAAATCTTGCGGGAGACGATTGCATGAGTGCGCCTACGGTAACGGTTAATCCAGGCATTGCCCGTAAACTGGGGGGCTTTAGCACCTTGCATGAGGGGCTCGATTATGCCGCCAGGGGCGTTACCGGATTTAACTTTTACTCTCCGCGCGGCAAACTTGAGACCGTGCTGACCTATCGCGAGTTGCGCGAGCGGGCGCGGGTGACGGCGCGGCGTCTCATGGAACTTGGGCTGGCGCGCGGCGCGCGGGTTGCGATTGTGGCCGAAACCTCACCGAACTTCATGGAAGTTTTCTTTGGCTGCCAGTATGCGGGCTTTGTTCCCGTGCCGGTGCCCTACAGCATGTATATCGGTGGCCGTGAGGCCTATATTGCGCGGCTGAAGGGCATGATCTCGAATTCGGGTGCATCACTGGTGATTGCGCCGCAGGCTTTGAGCGATCAGGTCAGCGAGGCGACCGGCGAGGCGCAATGCGGCCGCTTTATCACCCATGAAGATCTGGCGCAGCAGAGCATTTGGCGCGGCGAGCTTGCGCCTTTTACCGCCGATGAAACCGCCTATATCCAGTATTCCTCCGGCAGCACCAGCGACCCCAAGGGGGTGCTGATTACGCAAAAGGCCATCATGGCCAATGCCGATGTCTCCTTGCGGTTCGGCCTGAAGCCCAGAGCGGATGACCGGGGCTTTTCCTGGCTGCCGCTTTATCATGACATGGGGCTTGTCGGGTTTTGCATCGGGCCGATGCTGGGACAGCTCACCATTGATTATCTTGCCACGCCGGCCTTTGCGCGGCGGCCGTTATTGTGGCTGAAAATCATGTCGGAAAACCGCTGCACGGTGGCCTATAGCCCGAGCTTTGGCTATGATCTGGTGGTGCGGCGTCTGAAAAACGAAATCCGCGAGCTTGATCTTTCCTGCTGGCGGGTGGCCGGGATCGGCGGCGATATGGTGCGCCCGGATATTCTGCATGAATTTGCCGATACCTTCAGGCCGGCAGGGTTTGCGCCGCGCGCGTTCAATCCGAGCTACGGCATGGCGGAATCCACCCTTGCGGTGACCTTTTCGGATATGGATGACGAGATCGTCATTGACCGGGTGGACCGCAATCAGGCCAAATTATTCGGCCGCGCCGTTCCGGCGAAAGAGACGGATCAGGACGGGGTTGCGACCACGCGCGAATTTGTCGCCTGCGGCAAGCCCCTGCCGGGCCATGAGCTTGTTGTCTTCAATTCAAAGGGGCGGCGTCTGGGAGACCGGGAGATCGGCCATATCCTGATCCGGGGGCCGAGCGTCATGCAGGGCTATTTCCGCAACCGGGAGGCCACGGCGGCGGTGATGAAAGAGGGCGGCTGGATGGATACCGGCGATATGGGCTATATGCTCAATGGCCAGATCGTGATCACCGGGCGCTCCAAGGATCTGATTTTGCATAACGGGCGCAATATCTGGCCGCAGGATATCGAATGGGCGGCGGAAGAGATTGCGCCTTTGCGCAAGGGCGATGCGGCGGCGTTTTCGGTCGAGAGGGACAATGATGAAAAAGTTGTTGTTCTGGTGCAGTGCCGGATGACGGATGAGGGCAAGCAGATATCCCTCAGGCGCGAGATCGGCGCTATTGTCCAGCGCCATGCCGGGGTGGATTGCGATGTGATACTGGTGCCGCCGCGCTCCTTGCCCTTTACCTCGTCAGGCAAACTCTCACGGGCCGGCGCCAGGGAAGGGTTCCTTTCAGGCGAGATTGTCGAGATATCATCGCATGTCCCGCAGGTGCAATCTGCCGGCGTGGAATGATGCGGCAAGGGGCTTTTGATGCAATCTTGACCCCCGCGGTTCCCTTCATTTCCTGAATGGTCTAGAATCCGGGTCGTTATGGCAGAAACAATCGCAGTTACCGGAGCCACGGGCTTTGTCGGTTATCATGTCGCCATGCGCCTCAAGGATGCGGGCTTTGATGTCCGCCTGCTGGTGCGCGAGCCCCGGGCGGTGCAATGGCTGGCAGGGTTTGAGGTCATCAAGGGCGCGCTCGAGGACGCCGAGGCGCTGCAATGGCTGACCGACGGGGCCGCGGCGGTGGTGCATTGTGCCGGTGCGATCAAGGCGCGGCGCGGCGCCGAGTTTGAGCGGGTGAATTATATCGGCACGAAAGCCGTGGTGGAGGCGGCCATGGCGGCGCGGGTGCGGCGTTTTGTGCATCTTTCCTCGCTGGCGGCGCGCGAGCCGGGGCTCTCGCCCTATGGCGCCAGCAAGCGCAAGAGCGAGTTTGCGGTCCGGCAGGCGGGGGAGGCCATGATCTGCACTATATTGCGCCCGCCGGTGATCTACGGGCCCGGAGATCAGGCCACATTGGGGCTTTTCAAGCAGATGCTGGGCAGGTTCGCCATCGTTCCGGGCAGCCGCAATACGCGTATCTCGATGCTTTATGTGCAGGATCTGGCCAATGCGATCCTGAAGCTTGTTTCGGGCGAGGCGCATATTCACGGTGTGCACGAGATCGCCGATGGCCGCCCCGGCGGATATAAATGGTCCGATCTGGCCGATATTGCCGGGACTTCTCAGGCGCGCAAGGTTTCGCTGCTGTTCTTGCCGCAATCCCTGGTCTGGGCGGCGGCTCATGTCTCGCAGCTTTGGGGCATGGTTTCGGGAAATGCACAGATTTTATCGCCGGGCAAGGCCGCGGAGCTTTACCATGAGGACTGGGTGTGTCATGGAAACCTGCTGGAAGATGCGATGGACTGGGCGCCGGAGGTTGATTTCGAGCAGGGGTTCGATAAGACCCTGGCCTGGTACCGACAGGAAAAATGGCTTTCATAACCGAGCGGAAAGAATGAGCATATGGGGACGGACGGAGATCTTATTTTTGAAGATACCTGCAAGCTGCTGGAGCCGTTTAACAAGGGCGGGGTCAGGCTGACGCGCGAGACGGATATCTCGGCCGATTTGCAGATCGATTCGGTGACGGTGATGGATTTTGTCATGGAGGTCGAGGACCGGTTTGATATCGATATTCCGCTCAACCTGCTGTCGGATACCCGGACGCTTGACGATCTGGTCAAAACCATTCAGGCGCAAATTGCGGCGCAGTCGTAAAGTTCAAGAACAGGGAATATCATGGGTTTGCTGGATAAATACAAGGACCTGGCGGCGCGTCACCAGATGATGCTGGCGATGGGCAAGGATGCGCTGGGGCTGCGCATGGATAAAATCCTCTCGCCGACCCGCGCCTTGCAGGGCGAGCGCGAGATCCTTCTGGCCGGGACCAACAACTATCTGGGCCTGACGCTGGATGAGGCCTGTATCGCGGCGGCCAAGGCGGCGCTGGATGAATATGGCCCCGGCACAACGGGCTCGCGCGTCGCCAACGGCTCCTACGCGATGCATCTTGATCTGGAAGCGCAATTCTCAGAGTTTCTCGGCCGCAAGCATACGCTGGTGTTCTCCACCGGCTATCAGGCCAATCTGGGCACGATCGCTGGTCTGGCGGGGCCGGAGGATACGATTTTTCTCGATGCCGATTCCCATGCCAGTATCTATGACGGCTGCCGCTTGTCGGGGGCAAAGCTGGTGCGTTTTCGCCATAATGACGCGGCCAATCTGGGCAAGCGTCTGGCGCGGGCGCAAAATGATCCGGGCGGCAAGCTGGTGATCATCGAGGGGCTTTACTCGATGTTCGGCGATATGCCGCCGCTGGAGGATTTTGTCGAGGTGAAGGAAAAATACGGCGCCATGCTGCTGGTGGACGAGGCGCATTCCTTCGGCGTTCTGGGTGAAAACGGCCGCGGGCTGGCGGAACAGGACGGGCTTGAGGACCAGGTCGATGTTGTCGCCGGCACCTTCTCCAAGAGCCTTGGCGCGGTGGGCGGGTTTGCCGCCAGCAATGATCCGCTGTTTGAAATGGTGCGTCTAGCGAGCCGCCCTTATATGTTTACAGCGTCACCATCTCCGGCCACCATGGCCTCGGTGTCCGAAGCCCTGCGCCAGATCGAGGCACGGCCGCAGTTGCGGGACAATCTGCGCCGCAACGGCGAGGCGCTGCATGCCGGGCTCAAGGGCCTTGGTCTTGATCTGTGCTGCGCGGCCCCCGGCCCGGTGGTCGCGGTGAAGGTGCCCAACGAGCTTGTCGCCATCACCATGTGGAACAAGCTTCTGGAAGACGGCCTTTATGTCAATATCGCCATCCCGCCCGGAACCCCCAACGCCACCAGCTTGTTGCGCTGCTCGGTCTCGGCGGCGCATTCTCTTGAGGATATCGCGCAGATCGTGGAGATTTTCAAAGGGGTGGCCAAGGCGCTGGCGGGGTGAGGGGTTTATCTGAACCCGCCCAGCCGGTAGACTTTCCAGGCCAGTGCGGGGGCGCCTAAAATTGGGTGGTTGCGCTGGAAGTCGGTGGGGGTGACGCGTACGCCCGAATGGCGGGCGATTTTCCATAGCAGATAGTCAATGCCGCCCTTGAAGGTGAAGGCGGCTTTAATCAGCCGGGCGGTGGCGTAAAGGCGGCCGCTGATACGGCGGGCGCGCCAGCGGTTTTGGCATTTTTTTGCCCGAGCCGCATCGGGGGCATGGGTGAAGGAACCATCCGGCTGCACTGTGATTTCTGGCGCGATGATATGCAGGATGTGCGGGGTGATCTGCGCGTAATAGGCGGCATTGGCGGCGGCGATCTGGGCGGCGCGGTCCTTGCCTTCGGCGCGCCATTCGGTGCGGTAGGTCTGGCTCAGGGCCATTGTCCATAAATCAAGCGCGCTGAAGCTTTGCGGCATCAGCGGCAGGGTATTGGCGAGCATGGTGGCGGTGGCGGTTTCAATCGCTTTTGCAATCGCTTTTTTTGTTTCGCCGTCCCCGATGAGCATGGCGCTGGGCTGGGAAAACCGCGCCCAGAGATAGGGGTTGGTTTTAGCGGCGCGGACCCAGTTTTGAAACTGGGCAAGGGTCAAGGTGGCGTATTTGGCGCGTAACGTTTTGCCCTCAAAGGGAATTTCCAGATAATACACATTGGGCGGCAAGGCTGCATTGGCGAGGCGAAGGGGCCAGGCATCGGGCATTTTACCATGGCTATGCAGGATCACATAGAGATCGACCATTTTGTCTTCAATCGAGTTTTCGCGCAGGCAGGAGCCATAGCCCAGAACGGCGAGAGTGTTGCTGCCGTAAACATTGCGCGCCGCTTCGGCGAGAGCGGACATGGCGGTCGGGGCGCTGTGGTCCAGATTTGCGGTGATGATCTCTTCTGGCGCCGACATGTCTTGCCCCTAAAGCCGTAAAAAGCGGAACAGCGGCCCGGCGCTGATTTTGAGCGGGGCCTCCTCGCGGGCGGCGTAAAACTCGCCGTCGATAACGATATCGGAACTGATCTTCAGCTCAAATCCCTCATCGCTGAAGCTTTGAAAGATATCGCCGGGAAGTTTGCTCTTGTTGCCATACAGGATATGGTAGAGGGAGGTGAGGAATTTGTCGCTGAAATGCGCAACGCGGGTGATGTGAAGCGGCTCCTTGCCCTGATTCCAGAACGGATTTGCGCCCAGAACCAGATTATCCAGGGTGGTGGCGATGATGGTCATGGTTTTGCCTGAAAACGATCCGCCGTTTTTTGCCCTCATATGCATATCCAGCGGGTTCAGCATTCCCCCCAGACTGGGGTCTTTGCCGGAAAGCTTGCGCACGACATCGCCAAGGAGCATCTTGCCGACGGCGGCATTGCCGGTCCAGCCTTGCGCATTGGCTTCAAGCTGGCATTTGCGGGTGGCTTTCGCCACCGCTCCGGCGGCGAATATAAAGCCGTGCTGCGGCGGCAGACCGGCGAGGTTTTCCACCCGTAAAGTGCGGCGGGTGAGGGTGACATTCTGCAAATTCTTCGTTTTTGCCACCTGCATGATGCGTTCAAGCTGCCCTGGATGCGGCGATTTGAGGCTGATGTCCCTGGCGGTGATGTTTGTGGTGCCATGGGGCAGCAGCGCCAGCAGGGGCATGGCGGCGGCGAACCGTTCATCTTCGCCCAGCAGCGATAAAATACCGTGCACCGTGCCGTCGCCGCCGCTGGTGATGAGCAGTTCGGGGGCCTCGCTGTGAATTTGATCAATAAGTTGGCCGAGGGCATCAAATCCGGCGATTTGAAAAATGGCGATATTGGCTTTGCTGGCTGCCTGGGTCAGTTTTTCGAGCATGCCGCCGCGGTTGCGGCGCGCGCCGGGATTGATGATCAGGGCCGCCTTCATGAGGGATTTCCCGTGAGCCAGGATTGCAGGGGGCCGGTTTTTATCCGCACGGTGAGGGCGTGGCCAAGCTGGATCAGGTGCAGCACAAAGCAGATGCCGGTCCAGATGGCCACCGCGATCAGCCCCAGATCGGGACGGGCGAAAATGGCGCCCAGGGTGAGAAGCACCAGATTGGGATTGCGCCTTGCGGTGATCTGGCGAAAAGCGCTGTCGATGCGCCGCCAGATGTGGATCTCAAGCCCCAGCAGCGAAATGGAGAGGCCCTCAACGAGCCGCTGCAGCACATAGCCGCCGATAATGACAGCAAGGGTCCACCACAAAACAGCAGGGTCAAGCGCATGGCCGCCGGCCTGAAGCCCGGCGCCCCAGGCCCAGTACCAGAAGGGCGGATGAACCAGATCAATGCCGTGATCAAACACATTGCCCCAGGGGCTTGAGGTCAAGGTGGTGCGGGCGAGCTTGCCGTCAACGGTATCCAGAAAGGTCATACTCCAGGCGCTGACCAGCCCGAGAGCCCATTCGCCGCGCATGAAGAAGACAAAGGCGAGAATGGTGAATATGAAGCTGAGGCTTGTCACCATATTGGGGCTTATGAAAGTGGGCGCCAGCCATCTCGTGACGTAAAAGGCGGGGCGCGGCCAGATATGTTTGGTGACAAAATCGGTCGCGCCTTTATAGGTGGCCATGAAACTGCGCCATTCTATCGCTTCGCGCTTTGCCGGGTCATAGGCAAGGGCGTAAGGGGTCTCGCGCTTGCGCAGCGCTTTCCAGTATGACGCCTCAAGATCAGCGGGGCCTGAAGCCGGGATATCTTTCAGGCTTTGCAGTTTCTCCTGACCTTTCAGGACGCTGAGGGCCTGAAGGGCCGATGCGGCCGGAACGCGGGCGGCGAGCGGAAGCGCGTCTTCTGAAAGGATCAGCCGGTGCTCGTCCTTTGCCAGCAGGTTTATGAGCGGCGCATCGAGCACCGCATCCGCCCGAACCAGAATTATATCGCCCTTTGCCCTGGCCAGATCATTTTCGCTCAAAACATCTTGTATTCCGGCGCGGGCAAACTGGACGGCGATGCGCTCGGCAAGCGGGCGGCCCCAGAGCCGGTACGGGTTTGCGCCGAGAATGCAAAGTGAAACGGAGTTGCTCATAAGGGGGGTACTTAACTTGATTCAAACTGGAGGGCGATAGTGCCGGATATGGTCAGCAGGGTCAAAGGCGCTATCCAGCCCGCCAGCCAGGGCGGCAGGACACCGGCCTGCCCCATGGCGAGAGCCACGCCGGAGAAAATAAAATAGGCAAACCCGGCGGCAATTCCCAAAACGAACAAGATGCCGAAACCGCCGCCGCGGCGGAAACGGTGGGCGATGGGCACGGCGATCAAAAGCGCCAGCAATCCCGTCAGCATGGTGGTGATGCGCTTGTGGACCCAGGTTGTATAGACATAAGAGGGCCGCACGCCAAAACCGGCGTTTTGTGAGAAATAGATCAGTTGCGAGAGGCGCATTTCATTAGGGATTCCCCTGACGCGGCCGGTGGCGGCGGGTTTGAGCTTGCCGTAATACACCATGTCCTTGAGGGTAATGACATCGCCGCCATGAGCGGAATAAATGCGCACGTTTTCCAGACGCCAATGGTCATTCTCGCGTTTGGCCCGGTCGGCCTCGATCTGCTCCAGAAGCAGGCCGTCGGAACCGCGGCGGAAAATGATCACGCCTTTCAGGACATTGGTGCTTTCATCATTTGAGGTGGCGCGGATGAAATCGCGCCCCGATTTCATCCAGATTGGCGCGTTGTCATTGCGCTGATAGCGGGCGGAGTTGAACTTTCCAACCCCCCATTCATAGAGATACCCCGAGGCGCGCGGCGCGGCCTGATCGTCAATGATAAAATGAAACAGGCCGATGCCGATGGCCAGCGGGGCCAGAGTGAGAAAAATCTGGGCCTGGGAGGTGCCGGCGTTCCAGATGACGATCAGCTCATTGTTGCGGCTCAACTCGGTAAGGGCGAGAAGAAAGGCCATAAGGGTCACCAGATTGAAAAACTGCGACACAATGCCGGGGATGCTGAGGCCGGCATATTGCACCAGCGCCCAGGGGTCGCGCGGGCGCGAGGCCAGCACTTCTTCGCCAAAGGTAAAAATATCGAGCGCCAGCGCCAGAGCGGTGACGCCAAACAGGATAAGCAAAAACCGGCTGACAAAAAGCCGCGTCATGTACAAGGTGATGGTTTTCATCTTCCAAGTCCCAAACGTTTGGCCGCCCGGCCCAATAATAGCTTGGCCGGTTCATGCAGACGCTCCCAGATGGGGTCAAGCTGCGGCGCGGCAATCGTGAACGCGGCGCGATAAAAGCTCCAGATGGAAAAGGCCGCGAACAGGGTGATCGGGATCCACTGGCCGATCAGCGGGCTCATATTCCCCAGCGCCACGGCGCGTTTGCCGTTTTGCAGCACTTCATTGAAAACGATGAGAAGAACAACGGCGGTGGCAAACCGGTAGGAGCGGTAACCCCGGCGGCGGCTCATGGCAAAGGGGATCGCCAGGATCGGCAGGATGGGGATTATCAAAATCCGCATGACGCGATCATTAAGCTCGGCGACGAGTTCCTCGCGGGTGGTTTTGGGCGGCGGCGTATCCATTCGCTGCCAAAGCTCAAAAAGGGTCAGCTCGCGCTGATCCTTGCCGCGGGCGCGGCGCACCGGTCCTCTTTCCTTGCCCAGAAGCGAATCGACCCGGTCATAGAAGGTCACCTCGGCCGGTTTTGCTTTTTCGCCCTTTTTGGGCGGTTTTACCCGCATGATGAGGCCATCGGAAAGACGCAATACCGGCAATTCATAGACGCCGCGCTCGATCATGCGGCCCGATTTTGCCGTCGTGGTGTTGTGGCCCTTGGCGCCGCGATCGGAAAATACGAAGATATGGTCGAAATTCTGCTTTTCGCGCGAGACCTGATCAAGCGAAAAGGTGCGTTTGCCGATATGCATGAAAATGCCTTCCTCGGCGAGGTAATAAACAGAGGTGTTTTCAACCGAATGCACCAGCATGCGGTAGGCGTAGCGGGTATAGGGCTGGAAATAACCGAAAACCAGAAAGGCGAGCATCATGAACACCAGCGAAAGCGCCAGCATGGGGCGGGCCAGACGCAGAAGGGACACCCCGCTCGCCATGAAGGCGTCGATTTCGCCATCCTTGCTGAGGCGGTTGAACCCGAACATCAAACCGATGAAAAAAGCGCCGGGCAGGGCAAGTCCCATATAATGCGGCACCAGATAGGAAAGCATTTCAAAAACCAGCGAAAACGCTTCCGTCTGCCCTAAAGTGATTTCCAGAAGCCGGACAAGCCGTTCGGAGAGCAGCAGCATCAGGCCGATGGCGATGGCGATAAGCAGTGGTTTTGTAACCTGGCTCAGGATATAGCGGTCGGCAATTTTCATAGGCTCTTATACATCAACCATAGATATGGGGGGGAAATAACGCGTCGGTTTTTTCAAAGCCTGAGTGATCGGTTTTAAGGTTGCGTGTCTGTACGGCGCATTGCCAGCGCCCGCCTGTATCTGAAATGCCGAATATCGAGTATCCGGCGCCCGGATGACGGCCCGTGGCCCTGGCTGAGGCCGAGGGCGCGCCGACCACCGGGATAAGGCCGCGCCTTGTCTCCAGCATGGTGAGCATGGGCTTGTGATTATGGCCGTGCAGGACCAGTTCGGGGCCGTGTTGTTTGAAAACCCGGGTGAGATCGCGCGCATCCCACAGGCCCTTGCGGTATGAGTTCTTGCCCGGCAATGGCGGATGGTGGATGAGGACAACGCGGAAAAACCCATCCTGTCCGAGTTTTTGCAGCATCTGATCAAGATGTTTGAGCTGACGGCGTCCGATATGTCCGCCGGCCATGAAAGGCGCGGTGGGTTCGGCCGAAGAGAGGCCGATAATGGCGATTTTTCCCCGCAGGCGCAAGAAGGGGAAGGGTGTCTTGATGCCCTTCAGATAGGCGGAAGCCTCCGGGTCGGAGCTCATGTAATCCGACCACAGGCCAAGGCCCTTGCGCCAGGAAACCTTGACATAGGCGTCATGATTGCCGGGGACAAGGCTCATCTTGTCCGGCGCCATCGTGTCCTGGAGCCATCTGGATGCGTTTTTAAATTCGGCTTTTAAGGAGATATTGATAATATCACCGGTGAGCGCCACATGATCCGGGTTTTGCGCTTTTAGATCTGCGACCAGCGCCGCGAGAATATCCATATTGTGAATATTATGGCGGTTGCCGGTCCAGGACAGATAGCCCGACAGGCGCTTGCCCATAAGCTCAAGCCAGTTTGGCTCGGGCAGGGGGCCGATATGCGGATCGGTGAAATGGGCCAGGGTGAACATGCGGCGGGCAGGACCTGATCGATGGTTGTGGTTGACGGATTGCGCCTCAAGTGCCATTGAACGGGGGAAAATTCAAGCTTGGATATCAACTTATAGCGGGTTTCGCGTGAAAATCATTATACTTGCCGCCGGTCAGGGGCGGCGTCTTTTGCCGCTGACGGAGAATGCGCCCAAGGCTTTGCTGGACATTCACGGCCAGAGCCTGCTGGCGGTTCAGGTGCAGGCGTTTTGCGCCTGCGGCGCTACGGAAATTGTCGTTCTGACCGGCTTTCGCGCCGCGACGATCAATGACGAGCTGGAAAATTTGGCGCGGCGCTTTCCGCAAACCTCCTTCAGGACGCTCTTTAATCCGTTTTATGCGGTAGCTGATAATCTGGCGAGCTGCTGGATGGCGCGGTTTGAAATGGACAGTGATTTTATTCTGGTGAACGGGGATAACCTGTTTCGCGCCGGGCTGGTGCAAACCCTGCTGGAGGCGCCCAAAGCACCGATTACCGTGGCGATCGACCGCAAGGAGACGTATGATTCAGATGATATGAAGGTGATGCTGGACGGGCAGCGGCTGACCGAAATCGGCAAGCGCCTGCCGCTCGATACGGTCGATGCGGAATCCATCGGCATGATCGCCTTTCGCGGCGAGGGGCCGGGGATGTTCCGCCGGGCGCTGGAAGAGGCCATGCTGGAGCCCGATGCGCTCAGACGCTGGTATTTGAGCGTCATCGGCGCGCTGGCGCGCGATGTCAATGTGCAGACGGCCTCCATTGAAGAGCATGAATGGTGCGAGGTTGACGTGCCGCTGGATTTGCAGCATGCCCGCAATATGGTGGCGCGCTGGAGCGAGAGGCAAGCGGAGGGTAAATCACAATAATATGATCCCTGGAGGGCCGGGGCCCGTCTGGCGCAATCGGGAAAAGGCAACTAATGTCCCTTTCCAGATCAGAATTGAAATTATTAAAGAGAAGGATTGAGCGGAAATGAATCACCTCAAACGCGCAACTCTTGGCGGCGGGACGGCAATGCTTGTTCTGGCCGGCGGTCTTTATGCCGCCATTGCCCATGAAGGGGCGAGCGGAATTGTCAAGGAGCGAATGGACGCCATGGAAAAAATGGGCGGCGCCATGAAACAGATCGGCCTGATGATGAAGGGGATCATGCCATATGACGGCGCGGCGGTCTCGCAGGCGGCGATGGTGATCAATCAAACATCGGCCGGGCTGGAGAAACTGTTCCCCAGGGGCGGCGATGAGAAAGGCTCCTACACCAAGCCGGAGCTCTGGGACAACTGGGACGAGTTCAAGCTCCTTACCAAAGCCACGGGCGAAGCCAGCGAAAAGCTGTCCGAAGCGGCTTTTGACGGCACGAAAAAGGAAGTTCTGCCGCTGTTTTTCGGGGTCGGAAAATCCTGCAAGGCGTGCCATACAAAATACCGCCGCGCAAAAGATAACGAATAACCGGTGCGGTGGCTTTTTCGCCTTGCGCTTGGTCTGGGCGTTTTGGCCGCGCTCGTTTTTGCTGT
>CAZIVB010000009.1:0-26507 GCA_964542565.1 uncultured Hyphomicrobiales bacterium
CTGGCCTGAAGGATTGCGGGGGCATTGACCTTTTTGGCCGCCTCCATGATCGCAATTACCTGCTCCATGTTATTGACGTTGAATGCGGGCATGCCGTAGTCATTTTCCGCAGCATGATCAAGCAGTTGCCTGAGTGAAATTCGTGCCATTTTGGGCTCCTCTTTGTTGGTATCCAGTGTTTCGTCATCCCGGCGAAAGCCGGAATGACGGATAATAGTTTACCCCTGCGCCAGCGCCATGACGCCGGGCAGTTCCTTGCCTTCCATCCATTCGAGAAAAGCGCCGCCGGCGGTTGAGATATAGGTGAAATCCTCGCTGACACCGGCAATATTGAGCGCTGCTACCGTATCGCCGCCGCCGCCAACCGTGATCAGCTTGCCTTCCCTGGTGAGTTCGGCCGCCTTTTTGGCCACAGCAAAAGTGGCCGCACCGAAGGGCTCCATCTCAAAAGCGCCGAGCGGGCCATTCCAGATCAGGGTTTTGCAGTTTTCAAGTTCAGCTTCGATCGTTTTTACCGATTCGGGCCCCGCATCAAGGATCATGCCGTCTTCGGGCACGTTATCGGCGCCATAGACCGCGTTCGCGGCATTGGCCTTGAACTCGTCGGCCACAACTACGTCTTCCGGGATCATAATCTTGCAGCCTTCCGCTTTTGCCGTGGCCATGATTTTTCTTGCCGTATCGGCAAAATCAGGCTCGCAGAGCGATTTGCCGACCGACTGGCCCCTGGCGTACATAAAAGTATTCGCCATGCCGCCGCCGATAATCAGAACATCGACCTTTTTGGTCAGATTGACAAGAACCGTGATTTTGGAGGAGACTTTCGCGCCGCCGACAATGGCGGCAACGGGGCGTTTGGGATTGTCAAGCGCGGTAGCGAGAGCGGTGATTTCCGCCATCATCAATGGGCCGGCATAGGCGGGCAGCAGATGCGCCAGCCCCTCGTTGGAGGCATGGGCGCGGTGCGAAGTGGAAAAGGCGTCGGAGACGTAGATATCGCCGTTTTTGGCCAATTGGGCGGTAAAATCAGGATCGTTTCTGGTTTCGCCTTCATAAAAGCGCAGATTTTCCAGCATGGCGATATCGCCGTCCTTCATGGCGGCAATGCCTGCTTCAGCCACCGGACCGATGCAATCGGCGATAAAGCGGACCGGTTTGCCGAGTTGTTCGGCCAGTCTGGCGGCGACGGGCTCAAGGGTCATCTCCGGCACTTTCTTGCCGCCGGGACGGCCAAAATGCGTGATGATGATCACCTTTGCGCCGCGCTCGCTCAAGGAACGGATGGCAGGTACGACGCGGTCAAGCCGCGTCGTATCCGTCACATTACCGTCCTTCATGGGGACATTGAGATCAGCGCGCATGAGAACGCGCTTTCCCGCCACATCGGCGTCCTCTATGCCCCGCATGCGGGAGAGGAGGTCTGACATTTTACAGCGCTCCCCAATAGACGGCGGTGTCGCTCATGCGGTTGGAGAAGCCCCATTCGTTGTCGTACCAGGACATGATGCGCACCAGCGAGCCGTCGATGACCCTTGTGCCCGGCGCATCGAAGGTCGAGGAGTTCGGGTTGTGGTTGTAGTCAGAAGACACCAGCGGCTCTTCATTGTAGCCCAGAATGCCCTTGAGCGGGCCTTCGGCGGCTTCCTTGATGGCTGCGTTGATTTCTTCCACCGTGGTGTCGCGGCCGGCGTTGAATTTCAGATCAACCAGCGAGACATTCGGGGTCGGCACGCGAATGGCGACGCCGTCGAGCTTGCCGAGCAGTTCAGGCAGCACAAGACCGACCGCGGCGGCGGCGCCGGTGGAGGTCGGGATCATGTTGACCGCCCCGGCGCGCGAGCGATAGGGGTCGGAATGCAGCGTGTCCACAATGCGCTGATCGCCGGTATAGGAGTGAATGGTGGTCATGAAGCCCTGCTTGATGCCGACGGTCTTGTTGAGAATATCGGCCACCGGCGCGAGGCAGTTGGTGGTGCATGAAGCGTTGGAGACGACCTGATCATCGGCGCTCAGGGTTTCGTGATTGACGCCGTAAACGATGGTTTTGTCGGCGCCGCCCGAGGGGGCCGAGACCAGAACTTTCTTGGCGCCGCCTTCGATATAGGCCATCGCCTTGTCCTTGTTGCGGAAAATGCCGGTGCATTCGAGCATGATATCAATGCCCAGATCGCCAAGGGGGAGCTTTGAAGGGTCGCGTTCGGCCATGACCTTGATGGTGTCGCCGTTCACCGTCATGGAATCCTCGGTGGTGGAAATCTCACCGGGGAAAATGCCGTGCACACTGTCATATTTGAGCAGACGCGCATTGGCGTCGGTGGGGCCAAGGTCGTTGATGAGAACGAAATCGAGATCGCTGCGGCCCGCTTCCATATAGGCGCGCAGAACCAGACGGCCGATGCGTCCAAAACCATTAATCGCAACACGAGTTTTAGCCATGAGTAGTCTCCTTTTTCTATTCAGATTATTTTACGAGTTTGACGGCAGCATTCACGACGGCCTCGGCCGTGATGCCAAAATGCTTGTAGAGTTCGGGCGCAGGCGCCGAGGCGCCAAAACCGGTCATGCCGATGAAGATATCATCCTTGCCGAGCCAGCGGCACCAGCCCTGCTGCACCGCCGCTTCAACCGCAACGCGCGGCGCGGTGCCCAGAACAGAAGCCTGATAGCTCTCGTCCTGCCGGGCAAAAAGCTCAAAACACGGCATGGATACGACAGCCGCCCTGATGCCTTTTTCAGCCAGGGTATCGGCCGCTTCCATGGCGAGGGAGAGCTCGGTTCCGGTGCCGATCAGGGTCACATCGCGCGCACCGTCTGCCTCCTTGAGGACATACGCGCCCCTGGCGGTGAGGTTTTCGCCGCCGGCATCGGAACGATAGGCGGGCATGGACTGACGCGAGAGCGCCAGGCAGGACGGCGATGTGGTGGCTTTAAGGGCGCATTCCCAGGTTTCGGCCATTTCCATCAGATCGCCGGGGCGGAACACCAGCGTGTTGGGCATGGCGCGGAGCGATGCCAGATGCTCCACCGGCTGATGGGTCGGGCCGTCCTCGCCAAGGCCGATGCTGTCATGGGTCAGGACATGAATGACCTGAATCCCCATCAGCGCCGCGAGGCGGATGGCGGGGCGTGAATAATCGGCGAAGACCAGGAAGGTGCCTGAAAGCGGCGTGATGCCGCCATGCAGTGTCATGCCGTTCATGGTGGTGGCCATGCCAAATTCACGCACGCCGTAATGGATGTAATTGCCGCCGTAATTTGTCGCGCTTACCGGATCATAGGCGGATGTCTTGGTGCCGTTGGAGCCGGAAAGGTCCGCCGAACCGCCAATGAGGCCGGGAATGGCGGGGTAGAGTTTCTCCAGAACCTTGGCGGAGGACTGGCGGGTGGCCAGCAGCGGCATATCGGCGGCGAAATCTGCCTTGGCGGCGGCAATGGCGGCCTCAAGCGCGCCTTGATCAATGCCGGCCTGGCGCGCTTCAAAGGCTTCTTTTTCGGCCGAGGCGGCGAGGCGCTCCTGCCAGGCCTTGCGCTCGGAAGCGCCGCGCCCGCCCGCTTCACGCCAGGCGCTCAGGATATTTTCCGGGATTTCAAAAGGTTTAGCGCTCCAGCCCAAAGCTTTGCGGGTGGCGGCGATCTCATCGGCGCCCAGAGGTGCGCCGTGGGTGGCCGAAGTGCCCTGTTTGTGCGGCGCGCCGTAACCGATGATGGTTTTGCACGAAATGATGGAGGGCTTGTCCGTTTCCTTCGCGGCGGCAATGGCGGCCTCGATCTCATCCGCGTTATTGCCATCACAGCTTGAAGTGTCCCAGCCATAGGCCTTGAAGCGGGCGAGGGTATCCTCGGTGCTGGAGACATCAACGCCGCCATCGATGGTGATGGAGTTGTCGTCCCACAGCACGATCAGCTTGCCGAGCTTCATCTGGGCGGCAATACCGGCGGCTTCATGCGAGATGCCTTCCATCAGGCAGCCGTCACCGGCAATGACATAGGTGTAATGATCGACAAGCTCATCGCCGTATCTGGCGTTGAGCATGCGTTCGGCCAGAGCCATGCCGACCGCCGTTGCCACACCCTGGCCCAGCGGGCCGGTGGTGACTTCGACCCCGTTGACATGACCATATTCCGGGTGACCGGCGGTCTTGGAGCCCATCTGGCGGAAGTTGCGCAGATCATCCATGCTCAGATCAGGGTAACCGGAAAGGTAGAGCACGGAGTAGAGCAGCATGGAGCCATGGCCCGAGGAAAGCACGAAGCGGTCGCGGTCGGCCCATTTATGGTCCTGCGGGTCGTATTTGAGAAATTTGGTGAACAGGACGGTGGCGATATCGGCCTGGCCCATGGGCGCGCCGGGATGCCCCGAATTGGCGGCCTGAACCGCATCCATTGACAATGCGCGGATGGCATTGGCCATTTCGTTATGTGTAGCTGACATTTTTAAAATCCCCCTTATGGATCAACAAAACTTAAAGAGCGTGAACGCCGTGCTCGGCTTTCACCATATGATAGGCAACAAGAAGCTGGGTGAGCGCCAGCGGATGCGACAGGTCGCGGCCGGTATCGCCGTCATAGGCACCGACCCTGGGGCGCAAATGCGAGGCTTCAGGCACCAGCGACCATAAAAGATTTTCCATTTTTGTGGCGCGTTCATCGGATAATGCGCCGTTGATTTCCAGAATATCCACCGGCTTGCCGTCCCGGTCGCGGGCCAGTTCCAGATCAAGATCGCCATTTGAGGCCCCGTCGAGGATGGGTGAGAGATCCGGGTGGGGCAGGGTGGGACGCAGCACAAGGCGCACATTCAGATGGCGGTCGTTATCGGTGGATGCGCCCGCGCCGCTTGCGGTCTGGAAGCGGATGACCATATCGGCAAAGGCGCGCTGCGGGATGATGAATTCCGGGCTGTCGTCTTTTCGCTTTTCCAGAGACGAGCGCACATCTTCGGCCGAATAGCCGCGCATATGGGTGTCGCGGTAAATCTTCCATTTGATGCGCAATTCTTCCTGCGGATCGAGGAAAATCTTGACATCAAAGTTCTCGCGCGCCTTGCGGGTGGCGTATCCCAGCAGTCCTTCGCAAATGACAAAATCCTTGGGCCGGATATATTCAGGCCGCTCCAGCGCGCCTTTTTCGTGCGAATATACCGGTTTTAAAATCGGCTTGCCCTTGCGCATCAGCGCCAGATGCTGCTCGAAAATATCGATGTAGTTGCTTTTCGGGTCCAATGCGGAGATTTTTTTGGCGGCCCGCTGGTTGCGGTCGTATTTGTGATAATCATCAACGCAGATCACGGTGCAGCGGTCAGGCCCGAGAATATCGGCGATTCCCTGCGAGATCGTGGTTTTTCCGGTGGCGGAATCTCCCACGATACCAAGGATGATCGGGCGGTTGACTTTCTTTTTCTGCACGGTTGCGGCTTACCCTGAAATAGTGATCGAAAATTGTTTTTCCTGAATACGACCGGAAATTAAGCAAATGCTAATATTTTGCAAACATGCAAGCGGGTAGGGTGGGTAAGTCTTATGGGCGGGGCGTTCCCGCCCATAAGTGTAGGTTTGATTGAGCCCGCCAAATATCATTGCCCGGTGGCGGATTTTCGCTGCCTCAGGCGAATTTCCGTTTTTCCATCAGGTTATGGATAATCGGCGTCAGGATCAGTTCCATCGCCAGCCCCATCTTGCCGCCGGGAACAACCAGCGTATTGCGCCGCGACATGAAGCTGTCATGGATCATGGCGAGCAGATAGGGGAAGTTGATATTGAATTTCGCCGGATCGGAAAAGCGGATGATAATGTTGCTCTCATCCGCGGTCGGAATGTCGCGGGCGATGAACGGGTTCGAGGTATCCACGGTGGGAACGCGCTGGAAGTTGATATCGGTGCGGGAGAATTGCGGCGTGATGTAGTGGATATAATCATACATCCGGCGCAAGATCGTATCGACGATGACATCGGCCTCATAGCCGCGCTGGGCGTTGTCGCGGTGAATTTTCTGAATCCATTCCAGATTGACGATGGGCACAACGCCGATCAGCAGATCAACATATTGCGCAACGTTGCAATTGTCGTGTTTTGCGCCGCCGTGCAAGCCCTCGTAAAACAGCAGATCGGTGCCGCGGGGCAATTCCTCCCAGGGGGTGAATTCGCCAGGTTTCTGGCCATAGGGCTCGGCCTCTTCTTCCGAATGAAGATAAAACCGCCGCATGCCCGAGCCGGTTTCGCCATAAGTCTGGAAGAGCCTTTCAATCTCCTCGAACACATTGCCCTCGGGGCCGAAATGGCTGATGTTCTTGCCTTCCTTGCTGGCTTTTTCCACCGCCGCCTTCATGCCGGCGCGGTCGTAGCGGTGGTAGCTGTCGCCCTCGACGACAGCGGCGAGGACCTTTTCGCGCTGGAAAATATGCGTGAATGCCTCCTTGACCGTCGTGGTTCCCGCGCCTGAGGAGCCCGTGACGGCAATGACCGGATGCTTAATGGACATGGTGGTTTCCCTTCCCTGATATCATTGGTGCCCGCGCCCCCCGCGCGTGTTCCTGGTATTTTTATGTTTGGGCTCTCATAGAACGAAAGTCGAGTGTGATGCAAGGTTGTTGCGCCGAAAGTTTTACAAATAAACTGCGGCAAATTCACCTGCGGGCTTCACATCCGGGGCCGGGAAGTGCTATAGGCAAGGCAAAAACGGGGTCAATCGCTTAGCCTGAAGCCGCAGGTTATCAGGGCCAGTGCAACGGATATCGGATCAGGGGAAATCAGATCATGACAAAAAATGCTTTTTACGCCCAATCGGGCGGGGTGACCGCGGTTATCAACGCCTCGGCTTGCGGGGTCATTGAAACCGCGCGCCGCAACCCGGATAAAATCGGCAAGGTTTATGCGGGCCGTAACGGCATCATCGGCGCGCTGACCGAGGACTTGATCGATACCAGCCAGGAATCGCCCGAGGCGATCGCGGCGCTGCGCTATACGCCTTCGGGCGCTTTTGGCTCGTGCCGTTTCAAGCTGAAAAGCCTTGAGGACAACCGGCGCGAATATGAGCGGCTGATTGAAGTTTTCAAGGCGCATGATATTGGTTATTTTTTCTACAATGGCGGCGGCGATTCGGCCGATACCTGCTACAAAGTATCGCAGCTCTCCGAAACCATGGGCTATCCGGTTCAGGCCATTCATGTCCCCAAAACCGTCGATAACGATCTGCCGATCACCGATAATTGCCCCGGTTTTGGCTCGGTGGCCAAATACATCGCCATTTCCACCCGCGAGGCGAGTTATGATGTGCGCTCGATGGCCAAAACCTCCACCAAGATTTTTGTTATCGAGGTTATGGGCCGCCATGCGGGCTGGATCGCGGCGGCCGGCGGGCTGGCGGCGGATGCGCAAAACGATATTCCGGTGGTGATCCTTTTCCCCGAGATCGAGTTTGATCAAGACAAATTCATGGCGCGGGTGAAAACCAATGTGGAAAAATACGATTATTGCTCCATCGTGGTGTCCGAAGGGGCGCATTGGCCCGATGGCAAATTCCTTGCCGAGCAGGGCACGCGCGACGCTTTTGGCCACGCCCAGCTAGGCGGCGCGGCCCCGGCTGTCGCCAATATGATCGAGGATGCGCTGGGTTACAAATATCACTGGGCGGTGGCCGATTACATGCAGCGCGCGGCGCGCCATATCGCGTCCAAAACCGATGTCGATCAGGCTTACGCCATGGGCAAGGCCGGGGTCGAGATGGCGCTGGCGGGCGAAAACTCCATCATGCCGGCGATCATCCGCACATCCAATTCGCCCTATGCCTGGGAGGTGGGCAAGGCGCCGCTTTCTAAAGTGGCCAATGTGGAGAAAATGATGCCGGCCGAGTATATTTCCGAAGACGGCTTTGGCATTTCGGACGCCTGCCGCGAATATCTCGTTCCGCTCATTCAGGGCGAGGACTACCCGCCTTATGAAAACGGCATGCCGAAATATGTCACCCTCAAGAATGCGCCGGTGGCGCGCAAACTGGCCGATTTCAAGCTTTAGGGCGGGGGAAGCTTCAATACCCGCCCGGCGCGAGGTGGCGGGCGATGGCTTCGGCGCGGTTGCGCACGCCGAGTTTGGAGTAGAGATTGCGCAGGTGAAATTTTACCGTATTGAGCGAGACCCCCATATTGCGGGCGATCTCGTTATTGGTGCTGCCATTGCTGAGCAGGCTCAAAAGCTCGCTTTCGCGCGGGGTGAGATTCTCCATTTCGCCGCCGGCGGAAATGTCGTTTTGCAACTGCCCCATGAAGGGAAAAATCATCTGGCCGCGGGCGACGTTTTCTATAACATCGAGAAGATATTCAGGCGAATCCGTCTTTGAGCAAAACCCCGCCCCGCCCAGTTTGATCACCTCGCGCGGCACGGCGGGGGAAAGATCGCCGGTATAAACAATGATACGCGGCGCGTTTTCCTTTTCCGCCAGACGCTTGAGCACGGTGCGTCCATCGCAGTAAGGCATGGCCCAGCCGATGACGGCGACATCAAATCGCACCCGGCCCAGAGCTTCTAAAAAACGCTCGCCATCCGTGGCCGAAACCGCCAGGTTAAAGCGTTCATCCGCCACCAGCATCGATTTGAGCGCCCGCAAAATCAGCGGCGCCTTGTCCACGATGGCAACCTCGACGGGCAAGGTTGATGTTTTGCGATGCTGCGTCTGGAATGGCACGCTTGAGAGGTTCTCCTGATTGCTCTACATGGCGGCGTTAAACCGGCCGCCATCTATCAACAGGCTCTGGCCGACGATGTAACCGGCCTGGGCGGAGCATAAAAAGGCGCAGGCCTCGCCAAATTCACGCGGATCGCCGAGCCGTCTCGACGGAATGGTCGCATTTCTCTTTTCGGCTACGTCCTCGATCGGGATATTCCCCAGTTTCGCCGTGGCCTCGGTGCTGGCGCGGATACGGTCGGTATCGAAAAACCCGGGCTGGATATGGTTGATCGTAACATTGTGATGCGCCACCGAACGGGCAATCCCGGCGAGAAAAGCGGTAAGCCCGGCGCGCGCGCCGCTGGAAAGATCAAGGCCGAGCACCGGCATTTTCACCGATATGGAGGTAATATCGACGATGCGGCCGAATTTGCGCTCGGTCATGCCGTCAATGACCTGCTGGATCAGCTCAATGGGGGAAATCATGTTCATGACCACCCCTTGCAGCATATCCTCACGGCTGAGCTCGCGAAAATCGCGAAACGGCGGACCGCCATTATTATTGACCAGAATATCAGGCTCCGGACAGGCGGCGAGCAGCGCTTTTTGCCCCTCTTTCGTGCTCACATCGGCGGCCACCGGGGTTACGGTGACGCCGCTCTGATCGGCGATTTCCCGCGCGGTGCGGGCAAGGGTGCTTTCATCGCGCCCGTTAATGGTGACATTGACCCCGGCCTGCGCCAGCGACATGGCGCAGGCGCGGCCCAGACCGCGGCTTGAGGCGCAAATAATGGCGGATTTGCCCTTGATCCCTAAATCCATGCGATGATTCCTCCTGTTGCTTTAAACCGAGCTTATCATACCTTGAGTTTTTTCAACCTGTTTTCGATATCGGCGAGATACGATACGCCGCAGAGCAGGACATGGACCAGCAGGGGGTAAAGCAGATAAATATCACGGCGGACGGCAAAGAACCCTTCAGAGTCAAAATCGCTCAATGCGCTGTACTGCCTGAAGAATTCGGCCCCGAAACTGCCAAACATGGTCAGATAGGCCAACTCGATCTCCGGATGGGCAAAGTAGATTGCCGGATCGATCAGGGCCCGAATATTTTTTTTGCCCGGAAGCACATTGCCCGACCAGATATCGCCGTGGATCAGGGCCGGGTGGGACGGCTCGGTCAATATGTCTTCAAGGCGTGCGCCGAGCTCCTCCAGCCGGGCCAGAAGGGGTGCGGGGAGCCTGCCGCGCTCATGGGCGAGGCGGGCCAGAAACAAAAGCCGCTTGTCGCGAAAAAACGGGATCCATTTCCCGGTTTTGCCGTTGGGTTGCGGCAGGATGCCAATAACAGTGTCGCGCTCAAAACCAAAATAGGGCCGCGGGACGCTATGCAACTCACTCAGCAATCGCGCCATATGGCGCTGATGTGAAGGGGTGATCATGGAGCCGGTGTGTTCAATCCATTCCATGGCCAGCATATCGGTATCCGAATATACAACCTCAGGTACAGGCAGGTGGCTCAAGGCTTTCAGTTGGCGCAGCATATAGCTTTCCGTATCAAGCTGCTCCGGGATGGGGGCTGCCCCTGCCTTTACCGCCAGTTGACGGCCATCGCTCAAGATCAGGTGGTAGCCTTTTAAACCATAGCCCACCGGCAGCGGCGATTGCCGCGCAACGCTTGCTCCCAAAGCCTGTTCGAGGCGGGTAAAAATTGTGTTCTTTGCAATAATGGGAATGCCCCTTGCCGTTTGCCGCTCCGGGCGCTCTTGCGGCGCTTTTTATTCGACCAGCTTCTTTCCCGCGATTTGTTTGCGCCGCTCGGGGCCGCGATAATTCGCCGAACTCTGCCGCCGCCTTTCGGGACCGAAATAATTGGGGGCGCGGACAAAATCCCTTGGTTTTTCAACGCAGGAAATAAGGCAGAGATAGAGATTTTTGGCCGATATCGGTTTGCCGAGAAACTCCGTAATCCCTGAATCGCGGGCCTCGATTATGATCTTCTTGCTGGTATAGGCCGAGAGCATGATGATCGGAACATAAGGGTTTGTGCTGTCCTTGGCGCCGCGCACAAGCTGGACAAACTCGATGCCGTCAAGGGTGGGCAATTTGTAATCAACGATAATCACGTCAATCTGCGTTGTGCGGAAAATTTCAAAAGCCTCGGCCGGGTCGGCGACATCATGGATGCGGTGGATACCAAATCCCCGGAGCACGGTTCTGATGATCTGCCGCATATGCTGGCTGTCTTCAATGATCAGAATGGTCAGGTTCGAGAGGTTGTAAGTTTTCGCCATTATTCCAACGCTTGTTATCTTACGCAACTATAAGTAGCTGGCAATATACCCGGATGCTCTAAAGCCTGTATAGACAATATAAACTTGGTTCAACCTGATTTGTCTGTCTGCACCTGCTTGCCTGCGCGAATCAATCTCATTTATACCATATGACCCATGCAACCTTGCAAGGGCACTTTTAATATGTCAGTGTTATTTACCTTATCTCTCCTTCAAGGTTTGTCGCATGTCCGATTTTTTCTGGCCCTTTACCAGTCTGGCCATTGCCGCCTCGTTCACGCCGGGGCCGAATAATATCATGATTACGGCCTCGGGGGCCAATTTCGGCTATCTGCGCTCGGTGCCGCATATGCTCGGGGTGACCTTTGGTTTTCCGGTCATGCTGGTTGCCCTGGCTTTCGGCCTGGGTGAAGTGTTTCACAACTGGCCGGTTATTCATGACGTGCTGCGCTATCTTGGCGGCGCGTTCCTGCTCTATATGGCGTGGCGGATTGCCGCTTCCGGGCGCTCTGAGGTGAAGCAGCGCCGCAAGCCCTTGACGTTCCTGCAGGCTTCGGCTTTTCAGTGGATCAATCCAAAGGGGGTTTTGTTCGCCGTTTCCGTGATTGCCACCTTTACCGCCGATGCGGCAAATTTCCAGCAGCGTATACTGGCAATGGCGCTCATCACCTGGTTCACGGCTTTTGCCTCGATCAATACCTGGTGCATATTCGGCATCGGCATCAGGCGGGTTTTGCGCTCCGATATGCATCTGCGCATTTTCAATGTCACCATGGCCTTGCTGCTGGCCGGTTCTGTTGTATATTTGTTTCTTTTGTAAACTTAAGGGGCACAACAGATGGATATTGCTGAAAAATTTGACATTGAAGCGCGTGAGTTGCCTCCTGAAATCGCCGCCGCGGCCTTTGCCAGCGGCGGTTATCCTTACCCGTCAAAGCTCAAGACCAAAAAATACCTCAAACAATTGCGCCAGCTCCAGATTGAGCTCATCAAGGTGCAAAGCTGGGCGCAGCAAAGCGGCGCGCGCGTTGTCATTGTGTTTGAAGGGCGCGATTCGGCCGGCAAGGGCGGCACCATCAAGCGGTTCAAGGAACATATGAACCCGCGTCACGCCAGGGTGGTGGCGCTGCCAAAACCCAATGACCGGGAACGCGGCGAGTGGTATTTCCAGCGCTATGTGAAGCATCTGCCCACATCGGGCGAGATCGTGATCTATGACCGCTCATGGTATAACCGCGCCGGGGTGGAGCCGGTGATGGGATTTTGCACCGATGCGCAGCGCGAGGAATTTTTTGTGGAAGCGCCGGCCTTTGAAAGTGCGCTGGTGCGTTCGGGTATCAGGGTGTTCAAATTCTGGCTCACCATCGGGCGCGAGGAACAACTCAGGCGCCTGCATGCGCGCCGGCACGATCCGTTAAAGCGCTGGAAACTCAGCCCGATCGATTTAAAAGCCATTCACAAATGGGATGAATACACCGCGGCGCGCAAGCTGATGTTTGCCCGTACTGATTTGCCAGACAGCCCGTGGACGGTCATCCGCACCAATGACAAACGGCGCGGGCGGCTAAACGCCATGCGGGCTTTTCTCTCAAGGCTTCCTTATACCGGAAAAGACGAGGCCGTGGCCTGCGCCCCGGACCCGCTCATCACGGCACCGCTGGACGAGTAGATGAAACCGGCGCTCACGATTGATCATATCCGCGAGGCGGCCCGGCAAATTGCGGCTTATGCGTTGCCGGGTGATATTCCGAGCGCGGACCCGCCCTCATGGGCATGATCGCGGGGCTCACCCCTCTGGAACTTGTGATTTGCCTCATCGTCATCGCTCTGGCCGGCATTGTGCGCGGCTATAGCGGTTTTGGTTTTTCGGCCCTGGTTGTCATGTCTCTGGTGCTGATATTGCCGCCGTCGGAAGTTGTCCCCATTGCCTTTATTCTCGAAATCGGCGCTTCGCTGGCCATGCTGCCGCAGGTCTGGCGCGAAGTGAAATGGCGTGTGGCGGGGTGGCTGTTTGCGGGCGCTGCGATCGGAAGCCCCGTCGGGATTCATTTCCTGGCCACAATAGACCCTGATCACATGAAGCTGATGATCGCGGGCGTTGTTCTGATCGCCTGTTTTCTGCTCATATGGGGCTATCGTTTCAAGGCGCCGGCGGGGCCGCTCGGAAACGGGGCGACAGGGCTTTTATCCGGGCTGGTCAACGGAGTTGGCGCTGTTGGCGGCTTGCCGGTTGTGCTGTTGCTGGTTGCAGGGGCCGCCGAGGCGGCGGCATTGCGCGCCACGATCGTGGGCTATCTTTTCCTGTCCGATACCTATGCGCTGGCGATCTCGGGGACAAAGGATCTGGTGGATATGGTGCTGCTGCAACGGGCCGGATTGTTCGCCGCGCCTCTGGCGGCGGGGATTTATATCGGCTCTCACTTCTTTTTGCGCACCAACCCGGTCGCCTTCCGGCGGATTATTCTGGCGATACTGATCGCTCTGGCGCTTGGCGGCATCGGTCAGGTTTTGTTTCTATGAACCCGGTTTTCCGGATCAGCAACTGAAAAGCACATGCATCTCGTCGGAGTTGAGGCTGCTCATATTCATGGCGGCTGGAGTTTCCGAACGCTCGCGCCAGATCAACTCGTCATCCTCATCCTCAATTTCTTCGCTCGCTTCGTCTTCCGGCCCGGAAGGGGCAGGTTGGGCCGCTTGTGGCGCAGGCTCCGGAGGAAGCTCGCCGGGGGCCTCTTCAAGGAGCTCTTCAGCGGGCTCTTCAAATATGTCCGGCACATCCCCGGGCAAGGAGCCGAGCATTTCCTGCGCTGATGCAGCATCTTCCATAACAGTATCGATTTTCGTCTGGCAGTTGATATCCCTGCCGGGAGCAGATGTTCCGGGCAAGCGGGGCGCGGCCTTGACCGCGTCTTCCGGCGGGTCATATTTGAACAGTTCGGTTGACCAGCTTTGCGCCCCCCAGAGGCGGGACATGGCGTTGATGCGGTTTTCCAGATATTGCAGAACCTTGATCACCTTGTCCGTGCGCTGGCCGGTGATATCCTGGAAAGAACAGGCGGTGTAGATGTCGGTAGCGAGCGCGTCGAGCTTTTCACATGATTTTTCATCGATTTCCTCCTCGCGCATGGTCCAGGCGGTTTCCTGCACCTGTTCGGCGGCTTCAAGGATTTCAGAGGTTGCTTTTTCGGTGGCGGCAACGATGGAATCAAGCTCGCATGAGGCTTTGAGCTTTTGTTCGTCCAGCTCCATATCGGAGCGAATCGTTACGATTTCATGTTTCGTGCTGGCAATCGTCTCGGCCATTTCCTTCAACTCAAGGCGAATGTGATCGGTATCAATGCCGTTGCCGATATTGCGGGTTTGCCGGCTGAGCTTTTCGATGGCTTCAAGCACGGTTTCGGTATCCGCATGGCGGTTTTTACGGGCGTATTCGTGCAAGAACCAGCGCCCCCGGGCGGTTTCGCGCACGGCGGACAGGATTATGCCGTATTCTGTTGTATCGCGTACTGTCTGGGCATCAACACGCGCCAGCAAGGCTTTATTGCTCATTGTTAGACCCCGTAACAACTGATCAAGAAGACGTTGGACTTGTTCCACTTCGAGACAGTATCTTAGGGAATGGTTTACCAAGCTTTAACGGCCCCAAAGCCCGGGCGGGGCGGGCTGCATATAGGCGTCTTGATATTCAATCGGGCAGTCCTGATCACGCGCCAGCAAAAGCGGCGCGTCAAGATCGGTATAAGCGGCAAGCGGGGACAAAAGCGCGGCGGGGGCCATGGCGAGGGACGAGCCGAGCATGCAGCCGATCATGAGGCCGAAACCCAGCGCATCGGCCTTGCGGGCCAGATCAATGGCGCCGGTGAGGCCGCCGGTTTTGTCGAGCTTGATGTTGACCATGTCATAACGCGGTTTCAGGCGTTCCAGATCGGCGCTTGTGTGCACCGATTCGTCGGCGCAAAGCGTAACCGGGCGTTCAAAATTTTCAAGATGATGATCCTGATCCGCGGGCAGGGGCTGTTCGATCATCTCAATGCGGGCCTCCAGGCAGGCGCTCATCAGCGCGGCGAAATTATCCGGCCTCCAGGCCTCATTGGCGTCCACGATCAGGCGGGCGTCGGGCACGGCGCGGCGAACAGCTTCAAGTCTGGCCTCATCGCCTTTTCCGCCCAGCTTGAGCTTGAGAAGCGGATAAGCCGCCGCTTTTTGGGCCGATATGGCCATGACCTCGGGTGTGCCAAGGCTGATGGTATAGGTGCTCAGGCAGGGGACGGGCTCGGGCAGGCCCGCCAGTTCCCAGACCGGTTTGCCGCTGCGGGCGGCTTCAAGGTCCCACAAGGCGCAATCAAGCGCGTTGCGCGCCGCGCCGGGGCGAAGCCTCCTTTGCAGGGCTTGCCGGTCCAGCCCGTCATGCAGGTCGCCCTCAAGCGATCTGATCTCATCTACCACCCCGGTGAGTGTTTCGCTGTAGCGGGCATAGGGCACACATTCGCCGCGGCCCTGATGGGGCGGGTCGCTTAAAGTCACGCAGACAACATCCGCATGGCTGCGCGCGCCGCGTGAAATCGTAAACGCCTGACGCAGGGGCCAGCTTCGGGTTTCAACGTGCAGGGTGAGTTTGAACATCGGCCTGCCCGATATCAGCGATCATCGCCAAGGCGTCCGCTGGCATGGGCGAGCATGAGATAAACCTTGCCGGTTTCCGAGGTCAGATAGGTATCAATCAGCATGCTTTCACGATCGGATTCCGCGGCGGATTCAAGCAGGTTTTCAAAATCCCGGATATAACGGTCAACATCCTCGCGAAATTCATGCTCGCGGTCGTATTTGCTGGCGATTTCGTCGAAAATCCGCTGGCCGCGCATGGTGTAGAGCCGCCGCGTGAATACGCCGGGCTCACCATCCCTGTAGCGCCGCCAAAGCTCGGCCGGCGCCTGGTGGTCAAGCGCGCGGGAAAGATCAACGGAAAGAGAATTGAGCGTGGCCGAACTGTCCTGCGGCTGCGGCTGCGACTCTTCGGTATTCATCACAGGTTGCATGATGTTGTCGGCTTCTGGTTCAGCACCCCGGCGCGGCGTCTCCTGCAAGGGGGGGAGGTCCTCCATGACCGGGGGAAGCCTTGCTTCCTTGCTCTCGCTCTGGCGGGGACGGGTGAGCGGGGCGGCAAGCCGGCCGGTATCGTCCTCTGAACCCGAGGCGGCCGCCAGCAGGTCGGGAAGCGACCATTTTGAAGGGCTGCGCTCCGGCGCGTCCCCGGATATGGCGGCTGAAATCTTGCGGGCAAAGCGTCCGCCCTTGTGATTGTTTTCATCCGTGCCCGATAGGGAACTGCCGGCTTTAAGAGAGGATATCGGTTTTGTGATGTTCTCGCGCGAGCGCTCCGGCGGCTGAAAGGCGTCATCATTGCCGCTTTTGTTCAATACCATCGCATTGAGTGCATCAAGAGCGCCGATTTCATCCATGACCGCCTGGCGCAGGGCTTCGGCATTGCGCGTTGTTTCTTCGGGGAGCTTGAAAATTGTTTTGTTGATCTCCTCGCGCGCCTTGTCCATTTCGTTTGTCATTTCGCGAATGGAGGCTTTCAGGTCACTGCGGGTTTTCTCCAGCTCGCCGGACATATCGCGCACCGCCTTGCGCAGATCATTGGTCGTATCGGAAAAGCGGCTTCCGGCATCTTCAAGATTTGCGCTCAGATCGCGGCTGACCTTCTCGTAGTTTTTCTGGAAGCCGCTGACGGCAAGGGCGGTTTCCTGCCCGGCAACAGATCGTAGTTTTTCAAGCTCGGAGATGGCGGTGCGCGAGGACTGGGTCGCATTCATCGCAATCTGCTTGCCGACTTCGCGGGCGCGTTCCTCGGCGCCGCCCAGGGCATCGGAGACGATGTTGGAATAGGTGTGCATGAGCGTATCGATTTCGTCCGATTTGCGCACCAGGATTTCGGCCAGTGAAGAGAGCTTGTCGTGACGGTCTTTAAGAACATCGTCAATCTCGAGATTGGCGGATTTGAGAGATTGCGCCGCGGAATGGAGACCGTCGGCCTGCTGTGAAAACTGGCCGGCCGTGGTCTGGATATCCTTTAACACGCCGCCCGCCAGATTTTTCATCTCATTGGCCTGCGCCGTCATCTGGTTGAGGGTTTCGCCGATCTTGCTGGCGACCAGTTCAGCCGCTTCATTGAGGCCGTTCGCATGCAGGGTGAGGCGTTTGTCAAGGGCGTGCAGGTTTCTGGTCGCCCCTTCGATCAGCATATGCAGCGAGGAGCCTTCTTCCTTGATGCGGGCGATGGTGGGCTCAAGTTCGTTACCCAAAGAATGCCCGGCGGCGGAGATGGACTGGCGCTCCTGATAAAGCGATTCCAGCATGGCGCGCATGCGGGTTTCAGAATCGGCATAGGCCCGCTCCAGCGCCGTGACTTCGCTGTGCACCAGCGCTTCAAGCTCGCTCGCCCGGCCAAGGGCGCGCTCAACCCCTTCATTCATGGCGGCGACCTCGCGGCGGATGGCCTGGCCGATAGAGGAGATCGCCTCACTGGCCAGCCCTTCGGGCATGGTGAGATGCAAGGCGGCTTTTGCCATCGCATTGGCCATGAGGTGAAGCTCCTGCGAACGGCGGATCATCATCGCCATCAGCCAGATCATGGGAACCGGCAAAACAAAAGCGGCCAGCAAAGTGACGGCGTTTGGCGTGTTAAACAAAATTGTAAAGGTTTCCGCCTCTATGATTTTCGCGCCGTAATAGCCCCAGATATAGGCCGCCCCCAGCCCGAGCCAGAGGACGGACAAAAGAAAGGCGAAAAAGAAAGGCGAGGCGGAGGGGCGTCTGCGGATATCGCGCATCAACGTGCCGGCATTCGGCATATTCTGGTTGGCGGGGGCGGCGGAGGCCGGTGAAGTTTCGGCCTCTACTTCAGGCGCCGCCGTATCGCCCGGCCTCTTTGCGGATGTGTCATTGTTTCTTCTTTTTTTGGCGATGCGGACAAGTTCGGGCTCCGGCTGGACGGGGGGTTTGTCGATGCGCTTGGGCGGCTTGATGAAATTGGGGCGTTTCACCTTGCCGGTTTTTTGGGGGCTGGCCGCAGGGCCGGCATCAAAATTGACTTCGCCAGGCTCGGTGTTCTCCATCATTCCGGCATTGCCGCTTTTCGTGTTCTTTTCGGCCTTCGTTGTATTTCCGGCTTTCGATGTGTTATCTTTCGATACCATAGCAGTCCTGTTTTGTATGCAGTCCGTCAGGCCCTGGCCGAACCATGATGAAGTCCTGGTTTTTCGCCGGGCGCCGTCCCTTTATCGCCATCGCTGGCCATATTGGCGTTTGTAGCATAAATCACGGGTTGCGCCATGATTTCTTTGACAGGATCAGGGGGGTTGCGGGAGGCCAGGATACAAGGCGGATTTGAGGATATGGCAAAAGTTCTGGAGAAAAAAACAACACGGGGCAGGGCACAGGGCGCGGGACAGCCCAGCGCGGCGCAAAAAACCTATTTGCGGCGCGGATTGACCCAGCCGGGCGGAAAACTGCCCCTGTTTGACCGCCGCGGGCAGAAGTTTCCCGCCGCCACCATTCGCGCCTGTATCGCCAATGGCTGGGCCGAGCCCTGGTTTGTCAACCCGCTGAAACCGGACTGGCTGGTCTGCCGCCTGACGGCGCGTGGTTATCAAGCTGTCGGTGTGGAGCCGCCGGCGGATTTATGAAAGCGGCATAAATGTTTGCCCTCTGCAATTGCGGCGCGGATTTTAAAAAAATCAGGCGGCGACGCTGCTTTCCCGAGCGCCGGATTGCTGCTCCGCCGGTACGTTGACAAGATCGAAAGTGACCGCATTTTCATATTTGTCCTCGGCAAATCCGAGCAATTTGCCGCCCTCCCGGGTTATGAGCTGGGAAAGCGCGGCGTAGCATATTTTCCAATCGGCGGTTTGCGGCGCGTGTTCGGGTTTCAGCAGCAATCCGGCCTCGGAGGATGTGTCGAATATAATAAAATTCAACAGGCCGTTTGATCCGGGAACAGCCGCAATTGTCAATTGCGGCGTGACATAGTTGCTGCGCAGATAAACGAGGGTAAGCGCCTGTCTGAAGAGGGCTTTCTGGCGTTCAGGATGGCCGGTGACAGCGGGCAGGACACCATGTTCGAGCTGGGCTGAGTGCATCAAACCGTTTTTTTGCGCATCACGGTACCAGTGGATGATAATCCGGTCCGGCATGACGGGCTCGCGGTCTTTATCCGCGGTTCGTTTTGTTGAGTCCTCAAGCAGGATCAGGCAGGATTCCATCAGTTTCTTGAGTTCTTCGTTGCGTCTTCCCAACTGCTCGTTTTCAAGCCCAAGCTTGTCGATCTCCATTGAGAGATGGTCTTTTTGCAGCGCAATTTTGGATATATCCACCAGATTGGCGAAATAACGCTGAATCTCGCCATAGCGGTTGCGGACCGGGCGGGCAATAATCAGAACCGGGATCTCAAGGCCGTTGACCAGAACAAATCCATCCTCGATATAACTGCCGCCATTTGCATCCTCAAGCCGGGTTTCAAGCGTGTTGGTCACTGTAAAGCGGCGGCTTTCATGGCGGCCCGGCAATATGAGGATTTTCTGATCGCGTTCCCCCAACTCTTCCAGGGAGGCGGCGCAGAAAAAATTAAGGGCGGCGGCGTTGGCGGCGATCAGCTTTCCGGCCGGGTCATACTGAATTATGGCGCTCATTGCCTGTAATATTGCGTCCTGGGCGGCGGAGAGCTCGTTTTGATGGATAATAGCCGTGTCCAGCAGCAATTTGTCGATGGCGTTGCCGATTTCGCCGATTTCGTCCCTGCGCCTGAAACCAAGCCGATGCTCTGCGGCAAGGTCCGGTTCATCGATGGCCGCCATGACGGCTTTTTTAATCCTTTGTATCGGCCGGATCGTGGTAAAATACAAAATCAGGAAAATCAATACGATGGTGATGCTTGAAATAATGAGCGCCGATTCCGCGATCCTGATCATATAGGCGCTGACTTCCCCGGCAATATGGGAGGTATCGAGACGCAAAATAAGATCATAGCTGAGGCCGCTCTGCGCCTGGGGAACGAAGATGTCATAAAACCGGCCATTGGGACTGCGCAGGGTTTGTACGCCATCGGCGGCAACCGAATTGTGCGAAAGCGAAGCTTCGGTTCCAAATCCGCCAACCGGATCGCCCAGGGTATCATAAAGCTGACCGCCCCGGATGCGGGAGAATTTTGAAAGCTTCTCAAGCACATCGATGATGTCTTTTTCACTTTGATCATCAAGTGTGTTGCGCAAGGTCGCAACCTTGACCAGCCGGATTGTTTCCTTGTGCATGGCCTCAAGCAGCCGGCCTTCATGAACATAGAGCGAGGGGATCAGCAGGGCCATCTCCGCCAGCAGGATACTGAACAAGGAGGCCAGAAAAATTATAATGCCGAGGCGCAGGCGAAAAAAACGACGCGGTTTCCCCCTCCGGCCGCCGGGCGGCAAGTCATTTATTGTATTGAGCTGCGTCACGCATCTTCCCTTGAAACCAGCTTCTTGAGGTTAATTTATTTCCTCCAGGTTAAGAATATATGGATGAGTGAGCCCGATCATTGATTTGTCTGCCTTTGCGCCTTACTTTGAACCTGCAAGCGGCGTTAAGGAGTTGCTGTAGCTTATGATTACCGAAATTTATAACAAACGCATCCTCGGACTGGCCGCTTCCATTCCCCATATCGAGAGACTGCCCAAGCCCGATGCGACGGCAACGGCTTTTTCCAGGATGTGCGGCTCGAAAATTGTGGTTGATCTGGAAATGGACGGTGATGTGATCACCGGCTTTGGCCAGGACGTAAAGGCCTGCGCCCTGGGGCAGGCGGCCTCGTCCGTGGTCGGGCAGCACATTATCGGCGCCACTTCGGGCGAGTTCCGCCAGGTGGCGGAGCAGATGCGCAAGATGCTGAAAAACAACGGCGCGCCGCCCTCGGGCAAGTGGAAGGATCTGGAGGTTCTGGAGCCGGTGCGCGATTACAAGGCGCGCCATACCTCGACATTGCTGGTGTTTGATGCGGTCGAAGATGCAATTTCCCAGATTGAGGGGGCCTGAGATCATGCGACCGGCGCAGAAACTGACCAGGGGCGTGCTTCTCGCCCCGATTATGTTCTATCGCTATGTCATATCTCCTTTTACCCCGGCCGCCTGCCGCCACCTGCCGACCTGCTCGGAATACGCCGGCGAGGCGATTGAGACGAACGGCGCATGGAAGGGGGGCTGGCTGGCGTTTTCGCGCATTTTGCGCTGCAATCCTTTCGGCTCGCATGGCCATGACCCGGTGCCGGATTTGCGCCGCGTCAAACACCCCTTATGGGCGCCGTGGCGTTATGGCCGCTGGACGGGCCGGCATATCACCTTGACTTTCAATAACGATTCTGAGAACAAGCGGTAATTGCAAACCAACCATATCCATCTTACCTGCGCGGTAGGCAGTGAGTGAGAGGAAATATCCATGTTCACCCTGAGTTTTCCCGACGGTTCCAAACGCGAATATGACGCCCCGATAACCGGGCTGGAGCTGGCAAATTCAATCTCGAAATCCCTGGCCAAGAAGGCGGTTGCCATCAAGCGGGACGGCAGGCTTGATGATCTGGCGGCTTCGCTCGGCGAGGATTGCAAGGTCGAGATCGTCACCCGCGATTCCGACGAAGCGCTGGAGCTGATCCGCCATGATGCGGCTCATATCATGGCTGAGGCGGTGCAAACCCTGTTTCCGGGCACCCAGGTCACTATCGGTCCGGTGATCGAAAACGGGTTTTATTACGATTTTGCCCGCAAAGAGCCGTTTCATCTGGAGGATCTGGCAAAGATCGAGGCGCAGATGCGCAAGATCGTGCAGAAAAACGCCCCCTTTACGCTCGAAATCTGGGACCGGGATGAAGCGGTTGCATGGTTCAAGGCGCGCGGCGAGGATTACAAGGCCGAGTTGATCGAGGCGCTGCCCGAAGGCGAGGAGGTGCGCATTTACCGGCAGGGGGAATGGCTTGATCTGTGTCTGGGGCCGCATTTGCCCTCAACCGCCAAAATCGGCACGTCTTTCAAGCTGCTTAAACTGGCCGGGGCCTATTGGCGCGGCGATTCGCGCAATCCGATGCTGCAACGCATCTATGGCACCGCGTGGCGCAATGATTCGGAACTGAAAAAATATCTGCATAATCTTGAAGAGGCCGAAAAGCGCGATCACCGCAAGCTCGGCCGCGAGATGGATCTGTTTCATTTTCAGGAAGAGGGGCCAGGCTCGGTGTTCTGGCACCCCAAGGGCTGGACATTGTTTCAGCAGCTCATCGGCTATATGCGCCGCCGCCAGCATGGGGCAGGCTATGTCGAGGTCAACTCGCCCGATATGCTGGACAAGTCCTTGTGGGTAACCTCCGGCCACTGGGAGAAATTCGGCGAGAACATGTTCACCACCACAACGCCGGATGAGCGCGAATTTGCCTTAAAACCGATGAACTGCCCCGGCCATGTGCAAATCTTCAAGAACGGTCTTAAATCCTACCGCGATCTGCCGATGAAGATCGCCGAATTCGGCAAGGTGCATCGCTATGAACCCTCCGGCGCGCTGCACGGGCTGATGCGGGTGCGTCATTTTACCCAGGATGATGCGCATATTTTTTGCGCCGAGGACCAGATTACCGCCGAATGCGTCAAGGTGAATGATCTGATTATCTCGATCTATCATGATTTCGGCTTTGATGATGTGCGGGTCAAGTTTTCCGACCGGCCGGAAAAACGCGTCGGCTCGGATGAGGTCTGGGACCGCTCGGAAGCGGCACTGAAGCACGCCATCGACAAGGCGGGGGTCAAATGGACGCTCAATCCGGGCGAGGGGGCGTTTTACGGCCCCAAGCTGGAATATGTGCTGCGTGACGCCATCGGCCGCGACTGGCAATTGGGCACCTTGCAGGTTGATCTCAATCTTCCCGGGCGTCTGGGGGCGTTTTACATCACGCCGGAGGGGGAGAAACACACCCCGGTTATGCTGCATCAGGCCAATTTCGGCTCGCTGGAGCGCTTTACCGGCATTTTGATCGAACATCACGCCGGGCGCATGCCGCTATGGCTGGCCCCGGTGCAGGTGGTGGTGGCGACCATTGTTTCAGAAGCTGATGAGTACGGCCGCAAGGTTATGGCGGCGCTGGACAAGGCCGGTATCCGGACCGAGATTGACCTTCGCAACGAGAAGATCAATTACAAGGTGCGCGAGCATTCCATGGCCAAGGTCCCGGCGATTCTGGTCTGCGGCATGCGCGAGGCGGAAGAGGGCACCATATCGGTGCGCCGTCTGGGGCAGAAATACCAGAAGGTGATGCCGCTTGAAGAGGCCATCGCGGCGCTGGTGGCCGAGGCCACGCCGCCCGATCTGCGCGAAGAATAACCGGATATCGGGTGTTTTATGAAATCAGCGACACCATTTGCCGGCCGTGATATTCGAGGCGGCCGGCAAGTTCCAGCTCCAGCAGGACGGTTTGCACGGTTGAAGGCGGCGCGCCGCTCAGGCGGATGATTTCGTCCATCCCGACCGGGGCGGTTCCGAGCAAATCAATGATGCGGTTGCGGGTGCTGGCTTCGGGTTCCGGGCTGATTTTTATGGTTTCGGTCGCGCTCTCTTCCAGATGAGCCGGGGGTTGCATGAACAAATCGCCATTGATGGGGGCCAGAACATCAAGGATGTCGGAGGCCGAACAGGTCAGCGCCGCGCCCTGTTTGATCAGCGCATTGGTGCCTGCCGCGCGCGGATCGGCCGGGGAGCCGGGAACGGCAAAGACCTCGCGGTTTTGCTCCCGCGCCAGACGCGCCGTGATCAGCGAGCCGGAGCGTTTGGCCGCTTCAATCACCAGCGTGCCCGAGGCCAGGCCCGAGACGATCCGGTTGCGGCGCGGGAAATCCCGGGCGCGGGGTTTAAAGCCAAGCCCCATTTCGCTCACCAGAAGGCCGCGTTCGCCGATGCTTTCATAAAGGGATTTGTTTTCCGGCGGGTAAATGATATCAAGCCCGCCGGCCAGAACCGCGATTGTGCCGCTGTCCAGAGCGGCAAAATGGGCCGCCGTGTCAATGCCGCGCGCCAGGCCCGATATGATGATGTATCCGGCCTCTGCCACCCCGGCGGCCATGGAGCGGGCCAGTTTCAACCCGATCGCCGAGGCGTTGCGGGCGCCGACAACGGCCAGCGCCGGTTTTTTAACAAGGGTTAAATCGCCTTTTACGCAGATCAGCGGCGGCGCGCCGTGGATATGGCGCAGCAAATCAGGGTAGTCGGCCTCGCCAAGGGCGATAAAATGGGCGCCGATTTTGCGCGCGGCTTCAAGCTCGCTTATAATCTCGCTTTCGGGCGCGATTTTGATTTTGCGCTTCATGCCGCCGCGGGCCGAAAGTCCGGGCAGGGCGGCAAGGGCGTCTCTTGCGCCGCCATAGCGGTTGATCAGGGTGTAGAAGCTGGCCGGGCCGATATTTTCGCTGCGGATAAGACGCAGCCAGTCAAAACGCTGATCATCATCGAGACGGATCATTTTTTATCGCCGATTCTGGATTCCTTTCCTTTCAGAAGACGGGCGATATTTGCATGATGGGTGGCGAAAATAATAAGGGAGAATAACGACAAGGTCCCCGAGATCATGGTGATTTGAAAAACGCCCGGCGTGAGCGGGGCAAGAGCGAAAGGCGCAAACGGCATAAAGGCGCTGGCGATCAGGGCGGAAAGCGAGGAATAGCGGAACAAAAAGGCGCTGGTGAGCCAGACCAGACAAAAAACCACCGCGGCGGGCCAGTATATCCCGAACAGGATGCCGATATAGGTCGCAACCCCCTTGCCGCCCCTGAATTTGAGCCAGATCGGGAAGATATGCCCGATCAGCGCGCCAAAACCGGCGGCGATGGCCGGGATGCGGTCGCCGCCATGGGAGAACAATATATAGGCGATGACGATGGGAAAGAAGCCCTTGAGCATATCCAGCAGTAAGGTTGCCGCCGCCAGCCCCTTGTGCCCGGTGCGCAAGACATTGGTCGCGCCGGTATTGCCCGAGCCGATGGCGCGCACATCGCCCAGCCCGGCCAGACGGGTGAGGATGAGCCCGAAGGGGATCGAGCCGAAGAGATAACCAATGACAAACAGGGCAATTAAAAAGGGCAGGGGCAGCATGATTTTGTTCCGGATCAGGAGAGTTGAAACACGCTAACGCCGCCGACGATTGTATGCAAGGCCCGGCCCTGAAAACGTTTGTCTTCAAAGGGGGTGTTTTTGGATTTTGACTTGAGCGCGTCGGCGTTTACCTGCCACGGCGTATCAGGATCAAACAGGACCAGATCGGCCGGTGCGCCGCGTCCCATGCGCCCCGTGTCGAGCTTTAATATTTCCGCCGGTCTGGCGGTGACGGCGCCAAGGGCCGTGATGAGTTCAATGCCTTCATTATGCACCAGAGAGAGCAGGGCGGGCAGCAGGGTTTCAACGCCGATGGCGCCGTACGCGGCCTCTTCAAAGGGGTGGCGCTTGGTGTCCGGGTCCTGGGGGTCGTGGGACGAGACGATGACATCGATAATGCCGTTTGCCAGCCCCTCGGCAAGGCTCTTGCGGTCCGCCTCGCTGCGCAGCGGCGGCGACATTTTAAAAAAAGTGCGGTAGGGGCCGATATCGTTTTCATTCAGCACCAGATGATTGATGCTCACGCCGCAGGTGACGGGCAGGCCCTTTGCCTTGGCGCCCGCAATGGCCTGCAGGGCATCGGCGCAGGAAATCTGCGCCGCGTGATAGCGCGCTCCAGTGAGCTCGACAAGGCGCAAATCGCGCTCGACAAGGATGGTTTCGGCCGCCGCCGGAATGCCGGGCAGCCCCAGCCTGGTGGCAACGAGCCCCTCATTCATGACGCCGCCCCGGGCAAGGTCCGGGTCTTCGGTGTGCTGCACCACCAGCGCGCCGAAAATTCTGGCATAGGTCAGCATGCGGCGGAACAACTGCGCATCGGTGATGGATTTGACGCCATCGGTAAAGGCGATCGCGCCCGCCTCGCTCAGGAGGCCGATTTCGGTCATCTCCTTGCCCAAAAGCCCCTTGCTCAGGGCGGCCATGGGGTGAACGCGCACAATCGCGGTATCACGGGCGCGCCGGGCGATAAAATCGACCAGAGCCACCTCGTCTATCACCGGGTTTGTGTTGGGCATGCAGATCATTGAAGTGACGCCGCCCGCGGCTGCCGCCTGCGAGGCGGTGGCGAGGGTTTCGGTGTGTTCAGCCCCCGGCTCACCGGCAAAAACCCGCATATCGATCAGGCCGGGGCTCAGAATATGACCGCCGCATTCAATAATATTTGCGTTTCGCGGCGCGCTTTTGGCGCTGATATGGGGGCCGATATCGGCAATCATGCCGTTGCGGATCAGCACGCCGCCAGTTTCATCGCGCCCGGAGGCCGGGTCAATGAGGCGGGCATTGACGAGGGCCGCGCTGCCCGGGGCGGTTGCGGAAAGCTGCATGTCAGATCACCTCGTCCGAATTGGGCAAATGATGGCTCAGCGCCTCCAGGACCGCCATGCGCACGGCGACGCCCATTT
>CAZIVB010000010.1:0-26091 GCA_964542565.1 uncultured Hyphomicrobiales bacterium
GGTTTTCCGATAAGAAGTGCGGCAACAACAAAGAGTTAGAGCCCGATTTTGATTCAATCAAAACCGGAAATGCTCTAGAAAAACTCCAGCGAGACCCGGAACATCTGCTCCACCAGATGCACATGCTCATTCAGCGCGAAGATGATAATCCGGTCATTGCGTATGATCTGGGTATCGCCTCTGGGAATGATCACCTCGTCATCTCTCAAGATGGCGCCGATGCGCACCCCGCCGGGCAGATCAGCCTCACTCAGCGGTATGCCCACCAAAGTCGAGGTTTGCAGCGCCTCGGCCTCGATGACTTCCGCGCCGCCATTGGCCACCGAATACACACCGCGGATACGCCCGCGCCGCACATGCTGCAAAATCGTCGAAACCGTTGTGGCGCGCGGATTGATGTGAAAATCAATCCCGAGCGGCTCTAGAATCCCCTCATAAATCTTGTCGCTCAGCAGTGAGAGCACCTTGGGACAGCCGGCCTTTTTGGCAATGACGGAAGAGAGCAGATTGACCTTGTCGTCATTGGTCAGCGCGATCAGCGTATCGGCTTCGGAAATCCCCGCCTCGCGCAACAACTCCTCGTCAAGGGCGCTGCCATGCAGCACGACGGCTTTTTCAAGACTATCGGCGGCCTTCATCGCCCGTTTGCGGTCAGACTCGATAATCTTGATATTGGCCCGCTCCTGACGCTCCTCGATTTGTTGCGCCACATAGCAACCGATATTGCCGCCGCCGGCAATGATGATCCGCTGTGCGGTTTTTTCCTCATGGCCAAAAGCGGTCAGGGTCCGGTTGATATGCTCTTTCGCGGTGATGATAAAGACATCATCCCCCGCCAGCAGCTGATCCTTGCTGCCCGGAACGAAAAGTTTCCCGTCGCGCAAAACCCCGACAATATTGGCCAGCAAATCGGGGAACAGCTCGGTGAGCTGATTGAGCGGCGTATCGACAAGCGGGCAATCCTCTTCGCAGCTCACGCCAATGACGGCGATTTTGTCATCGGCGAAAAACGCAATCTCAAACGCGCCCGGATGCGCCAGCGAGCGCAGCACCGCCTCGCCAACCTCGATCTCGGGCGAGATAATCACATCGATGGGCAGATGATCACGCGAAAACAGATCGCGCCACACCGGCTCAAGATAATTCTGGGCCCGGATTCGGGCGATTTTGGTCGGGATTTTAAACAGCGAATGGGCCACCTGACAGGCGAGCATATTGACCTCGTCCGAAAGCGTGGCGGCAATGATCATATCGCTGTCTTCGGCCCCCGCCTTGCGCAGGGTGTCGGGATATGAGCCATGGCCGACAACGCCGCGGACATCAAGCTTGTCGGAGACAATCTTGACCAGTTCGGGCGATGTATCCACCAGCGTGACATCGTTTTGCTCGGCGGCGAGCCGCTCGGCGATCCCGAACCCCACCTGCCCGGCGCCGCAAATCAGAACTTTCATGCAAAATGCCTCCCGTTAAACCTTATCGCCGCCTCAGGCGCTCTCCGCCTTGCCGCCGGTGTTCAGCCCCAGGCTTTTCAGCTTGCGGTGCAGCGCCGAGCGCTCCATGCCGATAAACGCCGCCGTACGCGAGATATTGCCGCCAAAGCGGCTGATCTGCGCCATAAGGTATTCTTTTTCAAACACTTCGCGCGCCTCGCGCAGCGGCATCGCCATCAGATGCTCGCCTTCAGAACGGTAAACGCTGGGAATGGACGTCAGGCTCACCTCTTCGGGCAGCATATCCGCCGTAATCACTGTATCGGGCTGATCCGAGGTCATGATCATCAGCCGCTCAACATTATTGCGCAATTGCCTGACATTGCCGGGCCAGTCATTGCCCTGCAAAACCGCCATGGCCTCATCGTCGATTTCGCGCGGCGGCAGACCGGAGGATTCAGAAAACCGCGCCATGAAATAGCGGATCAGATCCGGCACATCCTCGCGGCGCTCATTGAGCGGCGGCACGCTTAAGGGGATCACACCCAGACGGTGATAAAGGTCTTCCCTGAAGCTTCCCGTTTCAATCGCCCTGGTAAGGTCCCGGTTGGTTGACGAGACAATGCGCACATCCACCTTGACCTGGGAGCTTCCCCCCACCCGCTCGAATTTCTGTTCCACCAGAACCCGCATGACCTTGCCCTGGGTCTCCAGCGGCATATCAGCAATCTCGTCAATGAACAACACCCCGCCATGGGCCTGCTCCAGCGCCCCAACCTTGCGCTCGCCGCCGGCGGGGCCCTCTTCCATGCCGAAAAGCTCGATCTCCATGCGCTCGGGCGTAATGGTCGCCGCGTTGATGGCGATAAAGGGCGCCTCGGCGCGCGGCGAGAGCATGTGCAAAATACGCGCCGCAAGCTCTTTTCCCGATCCCGGACCGCCGGAAATCAGAACCCGGCTGTTGGTTGCGGCAATTTTATTGATTGATGAGCGCAGCTTGTTGAGAGCGACCGAGTTGCCGATCATCTCGAACTCCTGCACCCCGAGCCGCCGCAACTCCTTGTTTTCGCGTTTCAGACGCGAGGTCTCCAGCGCCCGGTTGGCGATCAGAAGCAGCCGGTCGGCGTTAAAGGGCTTTTCGATAAAGTCATAAGCGCCGCGCTGAATGGCCGAAACGGCGGTTTCGATATTGCCGTGACCGCTGATAATGGCGACGGGAAGCTCCGGATGGTCCTTTTTGATGATGTCGAGCAATTCCAGCCCGTCAAGGCGGCTGCCCATCAGCCAGATATCCAGAATCACCAGCGAGGGCCGCCGCGCCGCCAGAGCCTCCAGCGCCGAATCGCTATCCCCCGCCGTGCGCGTCTCATAACCTTCATCTTCAAGAATACCGGCAACCAGTTCTCGAATATCGGCTTCATCATCAACAATCAGAATTTCAGAGGGCATTGTCTTCTCAAGCTCATTTTGGTTCCGTTTTATCGCTTAATATGGGCAGTTCAAGCCGCACCAGCGCGCCCGTGCCGCCGGACGCGGTCCCGGGCGCATCCATCAATTCCACCCTTCCTTGATGCTCCTCCATGATCTTACTCACGATAGCAAGCCCAAGTCCGGTGCCTTTATCCCGCGTGGTCATGTAAGGTTCTGTCAAACGATTTCGATTTTCTGATGGCAGACCAATGCCGTTATCGCAAATATCAATCCGTATCATGGCGTTTTCCACCACCATCGTGACCTCGATCCTGCCCTTGTATCCGGGCCTGGAGGCCAGAACCGGCTCGATGGCCTCGCCGGCATTCTTGATGATGTTGGTAATGCATTGTCCGATCAGCCGCCGGTCAATCGCCGCCCTGACGGGAGCTTCCGGCAGATTGACTTCAAATTTAATATTCGGCAACCCCACCTTTTGCAGGAAAGCCATCTCCTTGACCACCTCGCGCACATCATCAAACGCCAGAACCGCCTTGGGCATGCGGGCGAATGAGGAAAATTCATCAACCATGCAGCGGATATCCCCCACCTGGCGAATGATGGTTTCGGTGCATTTGTCAAAAACCTCGCGGTCCGTGGTAATCACCTTGCCGTATTTGCGTTTGATACGCTCGGCCGAAAGCTGGATCGGGGTGAGCGGGTTCTTGATCTCATGCGCGATGCGCCGCGCCACATCGGCCCAGGCCGAGGTTCTTTGCGCCGCCACAAGCTGGGTGATATCGTCAAGAGTGACCACAAAACCGCGCTTGCCCTTACCCTGTTTTTCCGTCGTTATGCGCATATGGTAGTTGCGGGTTGCGTTATTGGCCTCAACATCAACATGTTCCGCAACCGTCCGGCGCCGGTCCATGGCCTTTTTGATCAGGGGGGCAAATTCGGGAACGACCTCGGAGAGTTTTTTCCCGATCAGCTTGTCATTTTCAATCTCGAGCAGCTTGGAGGCCGATGTATTGGCCAGACGGATTTCACCGTTTTCGCCCAGCCCGATCACCCCCGGGGTCACGCCGGCCAGAACCGCCTCGGTAAAGCGGCGCCGCGCATCCATCGCCTTGCTGGTGCGCATCAACTCGTCATGCTGTTTTTTCAGCTGGGCCGTCATCCGGTTAAAGGCAAGACCCAGCGAATCGATATCGCCTTCTTTCTTGCCGATGGGAACCTGAACGTCCAGATCACCGGCCGAGACGCGTTTGGCCGCCGCGATCAGGCGGCCGATGGGGGTGACCAGATGATTGGCCACCCCGAGCCCGAACCAGATGGCCGAGAGCAGGAAGATCAGCGTTGTGCCGACATACATCAGCCCGAAGGTCACCTGAACCCCGAAACGCTGCCCTTCAAGACTGTCGTATTCCGCCTTTTTAACCAGGGTTTCGCGTAAATGGCGAATGACATCCGGGTCCACGAATCTATAGACATAGAGGTAAGCATTATCAAATTTCTTTAACTTGATCAAAGCGCGCACAAGCGGTGAATTCTCGCTTGGGTGAAAGATGACAACCTGTCCCTTATCCGCCTTTTCCATATCGATTTTCGGCGGTTTGATAAATTTAATCCCGCTGTTATTGGCCACCGCATGCAGAATATCACCGCCCTTGTCGTCAATGATGAACACCCCCGGCAGGGCGCGCAGGGCGGCCTGATTGGTGAAAATGCGGGTAAAGTCCGGTGAGCGGGCGACAAAAAGCGAATGCGCCATATTGAGATCATTGGCCATGGCCGCCACATCGCCGCGGATGACGAGCGAGTGCTCGCGCAAATACGCCTCGGCGATATTCTGCGCGTTGTCGATGATAGCCCGGGTGCGTTCCGAAAACCAGGAATCGAGGCCGCGGTCGAGAGTCACGCTGGCAAAAACCGCCACCAGCAAAGCCGGCAATGTCGCCACGATGGCGAAAAGCGACACCAGCCTGACATGCAGCCGCGCCCCGGCGATGCCGCGCTGCCGGGCGCGCCAGAGCTGGAATATCTGCCAGCCGATCATCCCCACCATGGCGACAACGACAACAAGATTGACCGCGAATAACGAGCGGACAACCATCTTGGTCGGATTTATCGGAGTGACGCCGGTCAGAATCAGATAGGTCGAAAACCCGCTGACAAGCGCTATGATCACCAGGCTCATCCCCCAGGAATACGGAATGCTGGCCAGAGCGGGAACGTCAACCAAAGTGGTTTTTTGCCGGTTTTGCTCCGGGCTCATTTCCCTGGCGGGCGTTTTTGCCCCGGGCAAAACCTGATCTGTCGCGGAATTCATGCCCACCTGAACCTGATTGCTTAACCTGCCTGGAGCGTGTCTTGTTTTTTCTGATTCGGCTCCGGCCAACTCCCCTTTCCTGCCACCCACAGTTTGACAATGGCATGGGTGGCCAGGTGGGGGAGCGGGCCGGAACCGATTAAACACGGCATGCTCAAGCCGCCATTCTGCGGCATTGGGTGGTGCAGTTCAACAGCAATGTGCCCAATAGGTAACACCTGCAACAACCCTTTGGTTTTATTGTTAATTTCCAGAACGAAACCCGCGGACAACCCGAATATCCAGATCATTGATTTTTTTCCGCAGGGTATTTCGATTCAAACCCAGAACTTCCGCCGCCCGGATCTGGTTGCCCCCCGTCGCGGCAAGAACCGCCGTAATCAGCGGTTTTTCAATTTCGCGCAAAATCCGCCCGTAAAGCCCGTTCGGCGGGATGCCGTTTTCAAAAAGCGCAAACTCCCTGACCAGATATTGCTCCACCAGCTCGCCCAGATTATCACCGGGCTGAAATTCAAGCCGGGAAGCCGGGGCGCTTGACTGCGTCTCGGCAAGCTCGGCGCTGACCAGATCAGCCGTAATCGTATCCTGGGCGTACAGCGCCGTGAGGCGGCGCACCAGATTTTCCAGCTCCCGTACATTTCCCGGCCAGCCATGGCGCTGCATGCGCTCAAGGGCGGACTGGTCAATCGCCTTGGCCGGCAAATCCTCATCCCGTGCCTGTTTGAGAAAACTGCGCACCAGATCGGGAATATCCTCCAGCCGCTCGCGCAGGGGCGGGATGCGGATGGGAACCACATTGAGACGGTAAAACAGATCCTCGCGAAACCGCCCCTGGCGGATCTGCTCTTGCAGATTCTGGTTTGTCGCCGCGATAATCCTGACATCGGTGCGCAGGCTCCTTGAGCCGCCAACCGTCGTGTATTCACCTTCTTGCAACACCCGCAACAGGCGGGTTTGCGCATCCATCGGCATATCGCCGATCTCATCCAGAAACAGCGTCCCGCCCTGGGCCTGCTCAAAGCGGCCCGAATTGCGCGCCGTTGCGCCGGTAAAGGCGCCTTTTTCATGCCCGAAAAGCTCCGCCTCGATCAGCTCACGCGGGATCGCCGCCATATTCACCGCCACGAACGGCCCCTTGCGGCGCTTGCCAAAATCATGCAGCGCCCTCGCCACAAGCTCCTTGCCGGTGCCCGACTCGCCCAGAACCATGACGGTGAGATCTGTCTGCATCAGCCGCGCCAGCGCCCGGTAGACATCCTGCATGGCGGCCGAGCGGCCGATAAGGGGCAGGTTTTCGCTCTCCGCCTCATCGGCCGCCGGGGTCGTAGCTTTTTCCTGCCGCGCATCGAGCGCCCGCCGGGTGACATTGAGCAATTCATTCAGATCAAACGGCTTGGGCAGATATTCATACGCCCCCTGCTCGGTTGCCGTCACCGCCGTCATGAAGGTGTTTTTGGCCGACATGACAATAACCGGAAGCTCGGGGCGCGCCTTTTTGAATTTTGGCAGCAGATTGAAAATATTTTCATCCGGCATGACCACATCCGTGACCACCACATCGCCTTCCCCCTGCGACACCCAGCGCCACAGCGTCAGGGCATTGCCGGTCACCCGCACATCATACCCGGCGCGGCTAAAGGCTTGCGAAAGCACGGTGCGGATGGAAGTGTCATCATCCGCCACAAGGATTGTAGCGCTATGATTATGCTCGCTAACACTCATGATTCTTGCTCTTCACAGATGGGCAGCAGGACACGGAAAACGGTTTTTCCCGGCGCGGATTTGCATTCGATCACCCCGCCATGCAGATCGACAATCCGCGCCACCAGCGCCAGCCCCAGCCCCGTGCCCGATGTCTTCGTGGTCACAAACGGATCAAACAGATTGTGCATCAATTCTTCCGGCACGCCGGGGCCGGTATCGGTAACGCAAAATTCCAGCGGCAGATTGATCTGCTCCCTTGCGCCGGGAACCGAAAGGCGCATTCCGGGCCTAAAAGCGGACGTTAGCGCGATTTTCCCCGGCTGGCCGGACTGAATGATCGCTTCCGCCGCGTTCTTGACCAGATTTAAAAACACCTGCACCAGCTGGTCCCGATTTCCAGATACGCTGGGCAGGGACGGGTCGTAATCCTCGCTAATTGCAATATTGGACGCAAATCCGCTGCTGCCGAGCTTGTAAACATGATGCAAAACCCGGTGCACATTCACCGGCTGGCGCTCGATAGCGCTTGAATCGCCAAAGGCGTCCATCCGGTCAATCAGCCTGACAATCCGGTCCGCCTCATCGCGGATAAGCCGGGTTAAAGTGCGGTCATCCTCGCCCAGCGACATTTCCAGCAATTGCGCCGCGCCGCGAATGCCCGAGAGCGGGTTCTTGATTTCATGCGCCAGAATGGAAGCCATGCCGGTCATGGAGCGGGCCGCGTTGCGGTGGGTAAGCTGGCGCTCGATGGTTTCGGCCATATGCCGGTGCTGCAACATGATCAGCAACGAATTGGTATTGCGGCCGACGGGCTTGACATGGACATCAATCAAAACGCCGCGCCGCGTATGCAGCAAATCCAGATTAAGCGCATATTCATTGACCGAAATCATCTTCTCCCGCGCCCTTTTGACCAGGGCAATCAAGGGACTGTCGGCGGGAATGAAGCGTTCCAGCCGGCTTCGGCGCAATTTTGCAGACCCGATCTGGAAAAAATCCTCGGCCGCCGCATTGGTGCATGAAATCCTGTTTTCAGCGTCCACGACAATCAACGGCAGGGGGAGCGATTCCATCACCTGGGCCGCATCGGGCCCCTCGGCCGCAGCGGCAAAAAAGGTCTCGAGAGAACTCATGCCGCCCGCTCCATCTCAAGGCCTTCATATAACCGGCTGATCAGGGCGGCAACCTCATCCGCATCATCGCTGCGGCAGACAAGGCGGCGCCATTTCGCGACATCAAACCGAAACTTTTCTCCGGCAGCTTCAAGATAAGCCGCCAGATGCTTGCGGGCGCATCTGATGCCCGTCCGCGCGCCGTAATGGGCGATAATGGCGCGGTAATGCTCGATTGCGGTCTGGCGCTGCACATCGAGCGGGGGATCATCAAAACCGGCGCCGCCTTGCAGCGCTTTGGCCACCTGCATCGGCAGCCATGGCCGCCCCAGCACGCCGCGCCCCAGCATAACCCCGTCAGCGCCCGATTGCGCCAGCGCATCTCTTGCATCATCAATGCCGAGAATATCGCCGTTTACCACCAGCGGCACATTTATCACCGCCTTGACCTTGCGAAGAAAGCCCCAGTCAACGGCGCCTTTATAAAACTGCTGCCGCGTGCGGGCATGGACGCAGACCATCCTCGCCCCGGCCTCTTGCGCCGCAAGGGCAATCTGGGGCGCGTTTTTCGAAGTCTCGTCCCAGCCCAGACGCATCTTCACCGTAACCGGGATGTCAACCGCCCCGGCAACGGCCCGGATCAATCCGGCCGCCCGGACCGGCTCGCGCATCAAGGCCGCCCCCGCCATGCCGCCGGTCACCCGCCTGGCGGGACATCCCAGATTGATATCGATAATATCCGCGCCGCGCGCCGCCGCGATCCGCGCTGCCGCGACCATAACCCCCTCATCGCGCCCGGCAATCTGGACCGCGAGCGGCCTTGAGGGGTCTGTTCGCACCAGACGCCGCGCCGCATCCTCGCTGTTACAGGCCAACTCGCGGCTGGCCACCATCTCCGAATAGCCCCGCCCGAGCCCGAACCCCCCCACGATGCGCCGGAAAGGCGCATCGGTAATCCCCGACATGGGCGCCAGCAGAACATTGCTTGGCAGTAAAACCGGGCCGATGGCAAAACCTTCCCCCATCCGCGCCTTGGCTCTATCCGTTTTGCCCATTTTTCATCACTTGAAAATTACTGCCTTAATTTTAGGCATTTTACCGCGAAACCCTGAGCGCGGCAACCGGCTTGTTACCGTGTCGGTAATATCGAAAAGCCTGTATATTCAACGGGTTCAGAAAGTATGTTGATTCTCGTATTCTCGACAAAAGCGCTCCCCGGCCCCGTGCGGCACATTCGCAGCATCTCGTCCACCTGCGCCTTCTTACCGCAAAATTCAGCTTCCACCGAACCGTCATAGCGGTTTCGCACCCAGCCCGTGAGCCCGAGCTCTCTTGCCTTTTGCTGCGTCCAATAGCGGTAACACACCCCCTGAACCCGGCCGGAAATGATGACATGCACCCTTTGCTTCATCGGATCACTTGATTCCGAGCTCTTTTTCCCGCAGCAGCAGCCGCGCTTCTTCCGTCTCGATAAAATCGCGCGTGATGGGAAAGGTGTTGATATTTTTGGAAAACAGCATGTGAAACACCATCATCCTGCTGTGCAGGAAGCTCATCGCGGTTGCGGTGAGGTAAAACTCCCACATGCGGCAAAACCGCTCATCGGTGATTTTGACCGCTTCATCCCAATGCGTCAGAAACCGCTTGCGCCATTCCATCAGGGTATAGTGATAATGCTTGCGCCAGATTTCACAATCGGCTGTCCAGAGATGCTGCCGCTCCATGGGGGCCACGATCTCGGAAAGGGACGGCACATAGCCTCCCGGGAAAATATACTTGCGGATAAACGGATTGGTGGCGCCGGGCGGGTTCATGCGGCCGATGGAATGCACCAGCGCCGCGCCGTCCACTTTGAGCAAACCGCGAACCTTGGTGAAGAATTCTTCCAGATACTGCGCCCCGACATGTTCCAGCATCCCCACCGAAACAATCCGGTCGAACTTGCGCTCCATCTCCCGGTAATCGCAATACTCGAATTTGACCCTGTTCTTCAGTCCCAGCGCCTCGGCGCGCGATCTGGCCACCCTGATCTGTTCCGCCGAGAGCGAAATTCCGGTCACTTCGACATCAAACATCTGCGCCAGATAAAGCGCCATGCCGCCCCAGCCGCAGCCGATATCAAGGATTTTCATCCCGTCCGTAATTTGCAGCTTGGCGGCAATAATCCGCTTTTTATTCAGTTGCGCCTCTTCCAGCGTGTCTTGCGGCGTCTTGAAATAGGCACAGCTGTATTGCATGTCCTTATCAAGGAACAAACGGTAGATCTCTTCGGAAACATCATAATGATGCGAGGCGTGTTTGCGCGCCCGCCCTACCGGATTATACTGATAGATCCGCTTGAACTTGCGGCGCGCTTTCTTGATCAGTTTTTGCAACGGATGCGAGCGCAGCCCGGAACGGTTCAGCAAAAAAAATTCAAGAAATTTCAGCGTGTCCGTGCCGTCCTCAAAGGTTAGCGTGCCATCCATATAGGCCTCGCCGGCACGGATATCCGGGCTGAGAAATATCTTTGTGTACAAGGATTTGTCATGAATGCGAAGGGTGACGACAGGCTCCTTGACCTCGCCGGAAAAGACATGCAAAACGCCGTCGGCGTCATAGACCCGCAAGGTCCCTTTGGAGACAAATCGTTTCAGCAGGCTGGAGAGCAGTTTCATTTCTGTGCGATCCTCTTTGTTTTATCCGCCCCGGCAGGAAACATAATGCGCCTGAGAACGCAACAATCAAGTTTGAATCTGGCGCAGATTTGATTTGAGACTTGCGGTTTTGAAAAAGAATCGCCTCAATTTTGTTGAAATTACCGCATATTGTGGCCCCCATCCGATGATTTTTGCGCTGTGTTGCATCCCTGCACTCGTGAAATGGCAAGAAAGACAATATTGTGATCTCCTGCCAGAACCCGTTATCGTTGGAGCCGTTTACGTATGAACGATAAGACATTCGACAAGAGCAAATTACCCAGCCGCCACGTCACCGAAGGGCCCGAGCGCGCGCCGCACAGGTCCTATTATTACGCCATGGGGCTGAGCGAAGAGGAAATTCACCGCCCCTTCGTCGGCGTCGCCACCTGCTGGAACGAAGCCGCGCCGTGCAATATCGCCCTGATGCGCCAGGCCCAGTCGGTCAAGATCGGCGTCAAGGAGGCCCTTGGCACCCCGCGCGAGTTTTGCACCATCACCGTGACCGACGGCATCGCCATGGGGCATCAGGGCATGAAATCCTCCCTCACCAGCCGCGATGTCATTACCGATTCCATCGAGCTGACCATGCGCGGCCATTGCTATGACGCCCTTGTGGGGCTGGCGGGCTGCGATAAATCCCTGCCCGGCATGATGATGGCCATGGTGCGCCTCAATGTGCCCAGCGTGTTCATGTATGGCGGCTCCATATTGCCCGGAAGATACAAGGGCAAGGATGTCACCGTAGTGGATGTCTTTGAGGGCGTTGGCCAGTATTCCGCCGGCAATATGTCCCTGACCGAGTTGCAGGAGCTTGAATGCGTCGCCTGCCCCGGCGCCGGGGCCTGCGGCGGCCAGTTCACCGCCAATACCATGGCCTGCGTCTCCGAGGCCATCGGCCTGGCCCTGCCCTATTCCGCCGGACCGCCGGCCCCTTATGAAAGCCGCGACGCCTACGCCGCCGAGAGCGGCCGCGCCGTGATGGCGCTGATGAAATCCGGCATCCGCCCGCGCGATATCGTCACCCGCAAATCGCTGGAAAACGCCGCCACCATTGTCGCGGCCACCGGCGGCTCGACCAATGCCGGGCTGCATCTGCCCGCCATCGCCCATGAGGCGGGGATTGATTTTGATCTTCTCGAAGTGGCCGAGATTTTCCGCAAAACCCCCTATATCGCCGATCTGAAACCGGGCGGCAAATATGTCGCCAAGGATGTCCATGAAGCCGGCGGCGTGCCGGTTATCCTCAAAGCCCTGCATGATGCGGGCTATCTTCACGGCGATTGCATCACGGTCACCGGCAAGACCCTGGCGGAAAATCTGCAAGAGGTTGACACCCTTCCCGATCACCGCGTCGTTTATCCCGTCTCCGAGGCCCTCTCGCCCACCGGCGGGGTTGTCGGCCTCACCGGATCGCTCGCCCCCGATGGCGCCATCGTCAAGGTCGCGGGCATGAAAAACCTGCATTTCAGCGGCCCGGCGCGCTGTTTCAACTGCGAGGAAGACGCCTTTGCCGCCGTCAGCGACAAGAAGATCAAAGATGGCGAGGTGATCGTCATCCGCTATGAAGGCCCCAGAGGCGGCCCCGGCATGCGCGAGATGCTCTCCACAACCGCCGCGCTTTACGGTCAGGGCATGGGCGACAAGGTGGCGCTCATCACCGATGGCCGTTTTTCCGGCGGCACCCGCGGCTTTTGCATCGGCCATGTCGGCCCCGAGGCCCAGCTTGGCGGCCCCATCGCCTTTATTGAAGATGGCGACATCATTTCAATCGATGCCGAAAACGGCAGGCTTGATCTGGAGGTTTCCGACGAAGTTCTGGCCCAGCGCAAGGCCAAATGGACCCCGCCCGAGAGCCAGTATCAAAGCGGCGCCCTGTGGAAATACGCCCAGCTGGTCGGCCCGGCGCGCTATGGCGCCGTGACCCAGCCCGGAGCCAAGAAGGAAGTATCCGCCTATGTGGATATTTAAGCAGCAGCTGCATATCGCTCTTGGCGCCGCGCTGGTTTGGGGCGCGGCGGCTTTTGCGCCATCGCCGGCTCATTCCACCGAGGCCACGCTTTCGTTTGCCGGTCCCTCCTCAAGCATCAGGGACCCTCAGGTTCAGGATGTGCGCGCCAGCGAATCTGAAACCTCCGGCTCCAAATCCGGCGGCGGGCTGTTATCGCGCAGCGCGGCGCTTTTCCGTTCCTTGCTGAAAAAACCGGCCGAAAGCGAATTCGACGCCGTTTCCCGCCGGGCTGAAAAGGGCGAGCTTGTGGCCAAGTGGAAACTGGGCCGCATGTATGAACGCGGCGAGGTGGTCAAGAAAAACAACGCCAAGGCCTACAGGCTGTTCCGGGAAGTGGCCTTGCAGCATAAAGCCTCGGACCGCTACTCCACCCGCAAACGCATCACCATCGAGGCGCTGGTGGATATCGCCAACCTGCTTCGCATCGGCGTACCCGAAGCCGGGATCAGCAAAAACCCGGCCCGGGCGCATCAGCTTTTGCAATATGTCGCCTCCATGTTCGGCCATGCGCGGGCCCAGTTCCTTCTGGGCCAGATGAACATTGCCGGCGAGGGCACCAAGCCGCGTATAAAACAGGGAATGCGATGGCTCAACCTCGCGGCCCGCAAGCAAAACGCCGCCGCCCAGGCGGCGCTGGGGCAGTATTATCTCGGCAATGCCAAAACCGATGCGCCGGACCGGGTAAGAGGGCTGATGTGGCTCTCTCTGGCGCGGGAAAATGAAAAAGACAAGCAAACCCGCGAACAAATCTCAAAGCTTTACGAAGCCATGTTGATGGAAACCAGCAGCTCCGAGCGTGAACGCGCCGGACATCTCGCAACATTGTGGAAACAACGTCACGGCAGACAGGCGGGCGAATAGAAACCTGCCGTTCAAACCTGCTCCCGAAGCGGCGGCAATAACGTTTTTACCGCGAAGATGCGATATATTGCCCTATCGCCTTTTTGAATGTGATATGTGCTAGTATATCAGAATGGGCTAATATTAGAGCGCCTGCTGGAAAGCAGGATCCGGTTTTGGGCAGAAAAACGCGTTAAAACAAGGTGATGCAGCGCGATTTTCATCCATTCAGCCGCCGCCTATCAGGGACGAATCAGGAGACCCGACTTTGCTGTCAGGTGGAATTTCCATGAAAAATTCAGGATATACGCCGTTTTCACTAAAGATTTTCCTGGGACTTGCGGCGCTTGTTTTCCTGGGACTGACTGCCGGCGCGGCAAAGGCAAATCAGATCGATTTTTCCAAACTCAACACAAATCTTACCGATAATTATGTTTTGCCCCATTACGCGTTTTTCGCCAGTTCCGCCGATCGTCTGGCAACGGAGACGGAAGAATTCTGCAAATCCCCCTCAAGCGGCGGCCTGCGCCTCCTGCAGGACGGCTTCAATCAGGGCATGGACACCTTCACCGAGATCAGCCACATCAATTTTGGCCGCATCGCTGTTCATGAGCGCTACAGGCGGCTTTATTTCTGGCCCGATCCAGAGAAAAAGGTCGAAAAAGCGCTCAAAGCCTATTTTGACAATCCGGATTCCGAAGCGGCAAAGAAAAACATTGCCCAGATGCCGCCGCAAATGCAGGGCTATGTCACCCTCGGCCATCTGATTTTCGGCAAAAACGCCGAAATCCTTGTCAAGGGCGGCGCGAAATCAAAAGCCATCTGCGCCCTTGCGGTCAGGATCACCCGCAATATCGCCGATATGGCGCAGCAGATTTTTGCCGAATGGCGCGAGGGCCCCGGCGCCTATGCCAAACTGATCGAGAATGCCGGCGAACCGGGCAATACCGAGTATAACAGCGCCAGCAAGGCCAGCCTTGCCTATCTTGATTCCATCGCCGGCATGCTGGCCGATATCACCAACAAGAAGCTGCCTTTGCTTCTCAATGCGCCGAATGAAAAAGACGAGATCAAGCGGGCGGAATGCTGGTGTTCGGGGCGTTCCATCAAGAATATCCAGATCAATCTGCGCGCCCTTTATGAAATGTACCGCGGAATTGAGGATTTCGGCTTTGACGACGTGCTCCTGCGTCAGGGCCAGGGCTGGCTGTTCAACGACATCGAATCCTCGTTTGAAAACGCCATAAAACTCGCCAATTCAATCGAGGCCGATAACGCCCAGATCCTCAAGGACGAAAATGTCCGCAAAAATCTGGCCGATCTGCAAAGCAAGGTCAAGAAACTGCAACTGAACACCCAGAAACTTCATTCCCTGTTCAACCGCGAACTCAAGGCCGTGCTGAAATAGCCGCTGCCCCCCTCCCGTCATACCGGCGAGAGCTGGTATCCACTACAAAGCCCCCAATGAATGCCGGCCTTCGCCGGTATGACGCGGTTGATTTATTGGAATACGGCGGGCCTATTCCGGCGGGTTTTCGGGAAACAATTCGGGAGAACCGGACGAACGCTTTTCATCCGCGTCTGCATTTTCGCTCGCCGACATGCTGTAATCCCGCGGCAGATCGGCGCTGAGCAGCCCGGCGGCCTTGAGCTCACTCACTCCGGGCAGATCACTCGTTGCCTCAAGGCCGAAATGCGAAAGAAACTCTTCCGTGGTGCCAAATGTCACCGGACGCCCGGGAGAGCGCCTTCGCCCCATAAGCCGGATCCAGCCCATATCAAGCAGTATATCCAGAGTGCCCTTGCTGGCGCTGACGCCGCGGACATCTTCAATCTCGGCCCGCGTCACCGGCTGGTGATAGGCGATGATGGCGAGGGTCTCAAGGGCGGCCCTGGAGAGACGCTTTTCCTCTTCTTTTTCGTGACGCAGCAAAAAGCCCAGATCAGAAGCGGTGCGAAATGCCCATTTTTCCGCCACCTTGACCAGAGTAACGCCGCGGCTGGCGTAAAAATTGCGCAACTCCTCCAGAAGCGCCCCGACATCGGCGCCATCGGGAAGATGCATCGCCATATCCTCCGGCGAGAGCGGCGCGGCCGAAGCAAACAGCAGCGCCTCAATGATGCGCAATTGCCCGGCGCGGCCGGCGCGCGGCAGAGCGGTTACATTTTGCGGCCACTCATCTGCGCCGGCTTTATCAAGCTCATCGCTCATGCCCCTGCCCTTCTAGCTCGTGGATTTAACATCTGCCCCCGCCTTTTTCCGCGCCTCTCTGGAGCGGACGTAAAGCGAGGAAAAAGCCTGCGCCTGACGGATTTCCGCATCGCCCTCGCGCACCAGCTCAAGCGCGGCGGTAAAGCCGCTGGCGAGCGATGTGCGGCGAAAATCAGCATCGTCGTCAAACTCATCCAGAAACATATCAAGATTAAACCAGTCCGGCGCAAAGCCGAGCAACCGCGTCAGGCGGCGTTTGGCCGCCTTGATCGACATCACCGGCCGGCGGCGGATATGGATGGTGTGAACGCTATTGCGCTGGCGCTCCTCGGCATAGGCTTTCAAAAGATCATAAAGCGTATCAATATAGGTGCTCCTGGTCTTGACGATCACCGGCTCCGGCGCGCCTCTGGCGAAAAAATCCTTGCCCAGCCGCTCGCGCGCCATAAGCTTGCCCGCAACATCGCGCATCGCTTCGAGCCGTTGCAGGCGAAACGCCAGACGCGCCGCCATCTCCTCGCCGCTCATCTCCTCTTCATCTTCAGGCTCGGGCAGCAAAAGGCGGCTTTTCAGATAGGCCAGCCACGCCGCCATAACCAGATAATCGGCGGCAATGCGCAACTGTTTATTGCGCAGGGTGTCAATAAAAACCAGATATTGCTCCGCCAGCGCCAGAATGGAGATTTTGGTGATATCCACCTTCTGGTTGCGCGAGAGGGTGAGCAGAAGATCAAGCGGCCCCTCAAACCCGTCCAGATCGACAAAAAACGACTCCGCTTGCGGAATCCTGTGCTCCGGATGCAGGTTAATCACGCCCTGGGACGGATGGTCGGATACTGTAGCCATGATTTATTTCAATTCACCAAGCAGCGCCTGATAGCGCTCATAATCCTCATCAAACGCCGCCTTGCCGCAGGCTTTGAGCGCCTCAGCGTACATATTTTGCGCGGATTCGCCAAGTTCGGGCGAATTTTGCGCCACTTCAAGCATTTCGTCCATCTCGCCATTGCAATGCAGCGCCAGATCGCACCCGGCGGCAAATGCCGCCCGGCTGCGCGAGGCGAGCGAGCCTTTCAGCGCCTTCATCGACAGATCATCGCTCATCAGCAGATTGCGAAATCCGATCTTGCCGCGGATAACCTGCTCGATCACGGTTCTGGAGACCGTCGCCGGGTTTTCCTTGTCATAGGCCCGATAAACCACATGCGCCGTCATGGCGAAAATGCAGTCTTTAAGCGCCGCGAAGGGGACAAAATCACTGGCCTCAAGTTCAGCGGCGGAGGCGCTCACCACCGGCAAATCCTCATGGCTGTCGCATCCGGCCCGGCCATGGCCGGGAATATGCTTGATGACCGGCAGGCATCCGGCCTGCATCAGCCCTTCGGCCAAAGCCTTGCCGAGACTGATGATGGTTTCCACCTGCGAAGAAAACGCCCGCGCCCCGATAATATCATGCGCCCCGGCGACAGGAACATCCAGAAGCGGCACGCAATTCACATTCACCCCCAAGGGGCGCAACTCCGCCGCCAGCAGACGGCCAAAAATAGCGGCAAGCTCAAGCCCCTTTTCATGATCGCGTTCAAAAAGCCGGCCGATTTGCGCCGCCGGGGCGTATCGACGCCAATACGGCGGTTTCAGGCGCATGACGCGGCCGCCTTCTTGATCAATCAACACCGGCGCGTCAGCGCGCCCGACACAGTCGCGAAACGCATCCGTCAGGCGGCGCAACTGCCCCGGCGAGGCGCAGTTGCGTTCAAACAGGATAAGTCCGAAAGGCCGGTAATCCTTCAAAAAGGTGATTTCGGACAGGCTCAACTCCTGCCCCATGCAACCCGTTATAAAAGCACGCGGCATTACCGGGGCACCTTTTTGCTATCTGCGGCGGATAAGGCAATCTTTCCTGCCGGCCGCTTTCAGGGATTGGCAAAAGCCGGCCGCATCCGCCTTGCTGGCGAGCGGCCCGATCCTGAGCCGGTAGTAAATCCCCCGGTCGCCCAGATCGGCGCGCTGGATCAGAGGTTTGTAATTGCCGATAATATCCGGGAAGCGGCGCTTCAAACCGGCAAACTCGGCCAGCGCATCAACCTGCCGGCGATGCGATGCAACCTGAACCACATAGCGCCCGCCTGCCGCAGGCGCCGGCAACGCCCTTTTTACCGGCGCTGCGGGCTGAAGGCTCACGGGCGCGGGCCGGGCAGGCTGCACCAGCGTTGCCGTCCGGGAGGGCCGAAGCGGCTTTCGTCGCGGCGCTGGCGGCAGGGCGGCAAGCCGCATGGCGGCGCTGCTCTCATCTGCCCCGGTGTCCGGGCGCGTTGCCGCTGGCACGGGCGCGGCAGGAACCGCCTCATCCGTGCTTCGCCGGGTCAGTCTGGTTTCGGCCTCCAGCAATCTTTCCGTCAGCGTCTTGCCATCATCCACCTCGGGAATCTCGCCAATCTGAATTGGCGGTTTGGAGTTTTTTTCCGGCACGACCGGTCGCGGCAGCGCAAGGACCGGCGCAGGCGCAGGTGCCGGAGCCGCTTCGGGTTCACTCGGCAAAATACCGGCGCTCTTCTTTTCCGCCGCCCCTGCCGGTTTATCCGCAACCGGCGGGCTGTCACCGAGGAAAACACCGTCAGGCGTAATGGTGTAAACATCGACTTTATGGCTCGGCAGCGGCGTAGTATTGACGTCCGGCAGCTTGGTGATTTTTACCGAACCAGCCTCGGCAACCCCCCTTTTTGCCGCATCAGGCACGGCGGGGTTTTCCACCGCGGCCAAAGGCTTTTCGGTCATTATTCCGCCGCTCTTTGGGGCGGCATCCCCGACAACCGGTTTTTTCGGCAGGTCCATGATCTCCTCGGCGGAGGGCATCAAACGTTCGGTGACCTTGACAGGGGCTTTGTCAAAACGCTCATAAACGCGCTTGTTCTGATTTGGAATGGTTATGCCGCCCGGTTTTTTAGGCGCCGTCTTAATGGGCTTGGAACTTGCCTTTATAACCGGCGGCGCCGTCCGGTTTCCCTCGCGCACCCCCTGTTTGTAGGCAAAAACCAGCCCGCCGCCGGCAAAGGCCAGAATAAGCAATGAGCCGATAACCAGAAACGGCGTCTTGCGGCGCGGAAGTTCTTCCTCGCCGTCAAAATCCGTATTGAACATAGGATGGATATGCTCATCGCCCGAATCCAGTTCGGCGAAAACGGGCTCCAACCTTTCATATTTGCTCATAGTTACCCCTCACAACCTCAATAACAGGCGTGAACGCGCCTCGTCTATAGATATAAATAGAAACTCGGGCGATATCTACCGCATTTCCTCGACGGCCTCGACCCCCAGCACATCAAGACCCGCCGCCAGGATGCTGGCGGCAGAACCAATCAGCGCCAGCCGCGCCACGGTCAATTTTATGTCATCGGCCCTTATAAAACGCAAATCTGGCGATTCTTTGCCCCTGTTCCATAATCCGTGAAAATCACTCGCCAGATCATAGAGGAAAAAAGCGATTCTGTGCGGCTCATGATGCATTGCCGCCTGCTCAACCAGCCGCGGCCACTGCGCCATGCGCTTGATCAGGGCCAACTCCGAGCCATCGGCAAGTTTTTCGAACGCCGCCGCCGCCAGAGCTGCATCACCGGGCATATCCGCCCCCAACTCATCTTTGGCTTTACGCAAAACCGAGCAGATGCGCGCATGGGCGTATTGCACATAAAACACTGGATTATCGCGCGATTGTTCGGTGACCCTGGCAAAATCAAAATCAAGCGGCGCATCGTTCTTGCGGTACAGCATCATGAAGCGTACCGGATCGCGCCCCACCTCCTGCACTACATCGCGCAGGGTGACAAATTCGCCCGAACGCTTCGACATCTTCACCGGCGCGCCACCGCGCAGCAGGCGCACAAGCTGGCACAGCTTGACATCAAGCTCGCCTTCACCGTTTGTCACCGCTTTCACCGCCGATTGCATACGCTTGACATAACCGCCGTGATCGGCCCCCCAGACATCGATCATCTGCGCAAATCCGCGCGCGTATTTATCGGCGTGATAAGCGATATCGGAGGCAAAATAGGTGTAACCGCCATCGGATTTGAGCAGCGGCCGGTCGGTATCATCGCCAAAGCGCGTTGCCCGGAACAAGGTCTGTTCGCGGTCTTCCCAATCTTCGGGCAGCCTGCCCTTGGGCGGCTCAAGGCGTCCTTCATAAACCAGATCACTGGCGCGCAACTGGCCGATAAGCGCGGCGATCTTGTCGTTTTCGCCTGAAGTCAGCGAGCGTTCCGAGAAAAACACATCATGGCGCACATTCAGCGCCGCCAGGTCTTCGCGGATCATCGCCATCATGGCGTCGGTAGCAATTATGCGCACCAGGGGCAGCCATTCCGTTTCATCCTTGCCCCTGAGCGTGTCGCCGAATTTTTCCTTCAGCAACACGCCGACGGGTTTGAGATAATCCCCCGGATAAAGCCCGGCCGGGATTGCTCCGATATCCTCGCCCAGCGCCTCGCGGTAGCGCAGATAAGCCGAGCGCGCCAGCACATCAACCTGGGCGCCCGCATCATTGATGTAATACTCACGGCAAACGTCAAACCCGGCAAACTCGAGCAGATTGGCCAGCGCATCGCCAAATACCGCGCCGCGGCAATGGCCCACATGCATCGGGCCGGTGGGGTTGGCCGAGACATATTCGACATTGACCTTAACGCCCTGCCCCAGCTTGCAGCGGCCAAAATCGCGTTTTTCGTTCACAACAACCTGCAAAATCTTGTGCCAGAACGCATTTGACAGCCGGATATTGATAAAGCCGGGCCCCGCCACCTCAACGCCGGCAATATCAGCCTGCGATTCAAGCCGGTCGGCAAGCATTTGCGCCAGATCGCGCGGCTTCATCCTTGCCGCTTTCGCCAGCACCATGGCGGCATTGGTTGAAATGTCGCCGTGGGCAGCATCGCGCGGCGGCTCAACCGCAACACGGCGGAAATCGGCATCAACAGCCAGAACGCCTTCACTGACAAGAGCCGCAAGCTCGGCTTTGATAAGGTCGGAAAAATGTGCAAAAAGGTTCATGCCTGATCGTATCGCCGCGATGGCGGAAACTCCATAAAAGCCTTGGGAAATATGGGCCGGGACCCCAAAGTGAACGCCTAGCCGATATCCGGCGCGGCGTCAAACAGCCTTTTATGGCTGCGAATGGCAAAATTATCGCTCATCCCGGCAATAAAATCGCAAACCTGTCCGGCAAGCTGGGAATTCAGCCCGTTGCCCGTCCCCAGCCGCCATTCGCGCGGCAAATCCTGCGGACGGAACATATAATGCTCAAAAAGGCCGGTAATGATGGCCTCGGCCTTTTCCATCACCGCCATGACCTTTTCATGCCGGTACATGTTTTGCAGCAAAAACCGGTTCAGCTCCTTTATCGCCGCTCCTGTTTGCGGCGAGAAGGCCACGGCAGACCGGTGATAGCGCCGGATATCATCGGCGCAGCGCGCACCGCATGCCTTCAGCCTGCCCCGTGTCTCGCCAAGCAGATCATTGACCATGAAGGTAATGAGCCGCCTTATGGTTTCATGCACCAGCCTTGGCTGCTCAAGCTCGCCCCAGCGGCTCGCCACCTGCGCCATCGCCTCCCCGGCCAGAGGCAGATCACGCAACTGCCCGACACCAAGCAATCCGGCCCGGATGCCGTCATCGATATCATGGGCGTTATAGGCAATATCATCGGCCAGCGCCGCCACTTGCGATTCCGCCGAACCGTAAAGATGAATCAAAAGCTCAATATCCTTGTCCAACGCGCTGATAACGGGGTGGATTTTATTTCCTTCAAGCGGACCGTTATGCTTGACCAGCCCCTCAAGGGTTTCCCATGTCAGGTTGAGCCCGTCAAAACCGGCATAGCGCCGCTCCAGCGATGTGACCAGTTTGAGGCTTTGCACATTATGATCAAAGCCGCCGTAATCCTTCATGCATTTCGACAGCGCCCGTTCGCCCGCATGGCCAAAGGGCGGATGCCCAAGATCATGCGCCAGCGCCAGAGCCTCGGTGAGGTCCTCGTCAAGCCCCAGCGCGCGCGAAACCGACCGGGCAATCTGCGCCACTTCCAGCGAATGGGTCAGCCTTGTGCGGTAATGATCGCCCTCGGGCGCGGCAAAAACCTGCGTCTTGTGCTTGAGGCGGCGAAAGGCGGTGGAGTGAATAACCCGGTCCCGGTCGCGCTGGAATTCCGAGCGCGAGGCCGAGGGGTCCTCGGCATGAACCCGGCCCCGGCTCATCGCCGGTTTCGAGGCGTAAACAGCTACCTGGTCTTGCATATTTGGCCCGCAGGGTTTGACAATTCAAAACTGCACCTTAAATATCATCTGATCCATGAGGACATGCAACAGGTTCGATGACTATGAGCGAGAATGTCACTTTAAGCGATAGCGCGGCTGAGCGCATCAGCAAAATCCTCGGGCAAGAGGATGAAGGCATGATGCTGCGGGTCGGCGTCTCCGGCGGCGGCTGCTCGGGATTTCAATACAGTTTTGATCTTGACGCCAGACGCAATGAAGACGATCTGGTGCTGGAAAAAAACGGCGCCCGCGTACTCATTGACGAAACCTCGCTGGGCTTTCTCGACGGGGCGGTGATCGACTATGTCGATGATCTCATCGGCGCCGCTTTCCAGATTAAAAACCCAAACGCATCCTCGTCTTGTGGTTGCGGCATGTCTTTCTCGCTCTAATTAAATATCTGCCCGAATCACGTCTTAATTGTCTCTAATAATCAGCGCTATATTGATGCTGCGCTGTTTAACAAGGAGAGAATTATGGTTTCCCCTTCCTCAAAACATGAAGTGATTTGCCTTTTTAGCGCTCTCGCCATGGGGGCATTTTCGGCACCCGCAATGGCTGCCGATCTCAAATCCACCTCTTCCATCGCGGCGGTTACCGTCTTTCCGCAAGGGGCGCAGATCACCCGGCGGGCTGAAATTGCGCTGGAAAAGGGGTCGCATACGCTGATTTTCAATGATCTGACCCAAAAACTTGTTCCCAATTCAATCCGTATTGAAGGAGCTTTTGATGCAGGGGTCGAGATCGGCTCCATTGATACAAGAAAAATTTTCATCAACACATCGGCGCTGGATCAGGGCGAACGCAAGCGCATCAAGGATGAAATCGAGCGCCTTGAAGATGAGGTTGCCCAACTAAGCAACACCATCATGTCAGCCAATACCCAGATTTCCCTGCTGCAAAATCTGGCCAATCTTCCCGCCCAGCCGCGCCCGGCCCCGGTCGCCAACCCGGCGCAATCCCCGGACTGGCAGCAAATTCTCACCCTGATCGGCGGCATGGATCCGGTGCTTGAGCGCATTCACAAGGCGAAAATACGTCAGCGCAAACTGGGCCGGGACATCAAAAAACTTAAGAAACAGCTCTCCATGCACCGCTCGCGGCCAGATGGCCGCACCGAGATCAAAGTGCATGTTCTGGCGCAGCAGGCCTCAAAAGGCACATTGAGCATCCGCTATCAGGTCAGGAGCGGGCGCTGGACGCCGTTTTACGACATGCGTCTGGCAACGGGCAGCAAAACCAGAGCGCCGGAGCTGCAACTGGTGCGTCGCGCCGCCATCGCGCAAAGCAGCGGCGAGGACTGGAACGGGGTCACCCTCACCCTTTCCACCTCGCGCCCGCAGGCCAGCACCTCCGCGCCCAAACTCCGCCCCTTACGCATCGGATTTAAATCAGAAATCGTTCTGGGCCGGGCATTTTCCAAGCGCAAAATGGCAAGGCCCCCGGCCCGTATGGAGGATTTGATGCTTGAAGCTGCCCCCGCCCCCATGGCGGCCGCCCGGCCAAAACCCAAAAAAGCCCGCGAGCGCGAGGCGCGGATTCGCTCTTACGGCTTTCAGGCGCTGTATCAGATTGCCGGCCAGGTTACGGTCAAATCGGGCGGAACGGGCAAGAAGGTCCGCATCGGTTCGGGCGTGCCGGAGGTCAAACTCAAAATCCGCACCGCGCCGCGTCTTGATCCGACGGCATATCTTTATGCCGATATGAAATGGAACGGCAAAACCGCCCTGCTGCCGGGCCGCACCTCGCTTTACCGCGACGGCGCTTTTACCGGTTCAGGCTCCATACCGCTGATCAATCCGGGCGAGGATCATGAGCTTGGCTTTGGCGCCGATGACATGGTGAAGGTCAAACGGGTGCAGCTTGCGCGCGAAAAAAGCGTCAGCGGCATTATCTCGCGCAGCCGCGTTGATGTGCAGGATTACAAGATCACGGTAAAGAACCGGCATGAGCGCGCCCTGCCCGTCACCGTCCTTGATCAGATCCCCTATTCGGAAGAAGAGGACATCAGGGTCACGCTGCTTCCCGCCACCACCAAGCCGACCCGCACCGATGATAACGACCGGCGCGGCGTTCTGGCGTGGGATTTTGATTTAAACCCCGGCGCTGAACATGTCATCCGCCTCAATTACAAGCTGGAATGGCCCAAGGGCAAGAAAACCGTGATCCGGCCGCGTTAATATCGAGCAAAAGAGGGGCATTTTCGAATTCCAGGGCATATAATGATCAACTCATTTTATGCCCTGGCACGGCCGACTGGCCGTCGCGCCTTATGGCGCGGCAGCCTGCGCGGCGCTTGAGCGCACACCGGTCATTATTTCTGACCGGTGGTGAATTCAATGCAAAAGAGGCATGGCGTAAATCACTGGAATGTTTATAACAATGAAAGGGATTTGAGAAACAGCGAGGCAACATGGACGCAACGATTGAATGGAAGGGTGACTTTTGCTTTGAGGCAAAAGCGCCAAGTGGTCATACGATTATCATGGATGGCCCGCCCGAACATGGCGGCGCCAACAAGGGCGCGCGCCCCATGGAGCTTTTGCTGCTCGGCATGGGCGGCTGCACCGCTTTTGACGTTGTGCAAATATTGCAAAAAGGCCGCGCCGGGCTGAAAAGCTGCCACATCTCGCTTTCCGCCGAACGCGCCGCCGAGGACCCCAAGGTTTTCACCAAAATCCATGTGCATTTTGTGTTTGAAGGCGAGAATATCAAGGAAGCCCTGATCAAGCGCGCCATCGAGCTTTCAGCCGAAAAATACTGCTCCGCCTCCATCATGCTGGGAAAAACCGCCGCAATTTCCCACAGCTATGAGATCAGGGAATAAAACAGCGCCTGTTTTGCCGCGGCGGGCGCATGAAACAAAGCCGGACATCGTGTGGGAATACGAAGGAGCCCGCAATGCTCCTGAACCTGTCCTCAGCGCTGGGCGCTTCGCCAGTCGGGGTGGATAAAGACCGGCGCGGTTGAGGGCGGCGGCGGCGTCTCGTTGCGGATCATGGCGGCGGCTTTTTCGGCGATCATGATAGTGGGGGCGTTAAGATTGCCGGTTGTGATTTGCGGCATGACCGAGGCATCAACGACCCGCAGCCCCGCCAGCCCGTGAACGCGCAACTGGTCATCAACGACGGCATTGTCATCCATCCCCATCTTGCAGGTGCCGCAGGGGTGATAGGCGCTCTCGGCGTTCTCGCGGATGAAATCATCAAGTTCGGCATCGCTTTTCAGCCCGGCCCCGGGGCTGATTTCAGCGCCGCGATAAGGCGCAAAAGCGCGTTGGGCAAAAATCTCGCGGGTCAGGCGGATGGCGGCGCGCATCTCGGACCAGTCCTCTTCATGCTGCATCACTTTTGGGTCAATGCGCGGCGGCATGGCCGGATCATCACTCGCCAGCATCACATGCCCGCGTGATCTGGAGCGCATCGGGCCGGCATGGGCCTGATAGCCATGCGCCCTGACAGCGGCCTTGCCGTCATAGCGCACCGCCATGGGCAGAAAATGATACTGGATATCGGGCCATTCAATACCGGCGGCGGAGCGGATGAAACCGCCCGATTCAAAATGATTGGTGGCACCGTGGCCGGTATGGGTCAGCAGCCATTGCAGACCGATTTTCAGCTTGTTGAACGGTTTGAGCGCCGGGTAAAGCGACACTGGCTGAGTGCATTCTTGCTGGATATAGAGCTCCAGATGGTCCTGAAGATTGCCGCCAACGCCGGGCAGGTGGTGAAGGGTCCCGGCACCGGCGGCGGCAAGCCCGGCTCTCGGGCCGATACCCGAAAGTTGCAGCAGATGCGGCGAGTTGACAGCGCCGCCGCACAAGAGGATCTCGCGCCCGGCGGTAGCGGCAATGCGGCGTCCGCCATGACGGTAATGCACCATGCGGGCGGATTTGCCCTCAAGCCCGATGCGTTCAGCCAGAGCGCCGCTCTGGATGGTCAGGTTGGGACGCCCCCTGGCCATGGCCAGATAGGCGCGCGCAGTGCTCCAGCGGCGGCCCTTATGCACGGTCATGTCCATGCGGCCAAAGCCCTCCTGCCGGAAGCCGTTCATATCC